>NZ_CP023696.1:5757886-6080450 GCF_008704425.1 Streptomyces fradiae ATCC 10745 = DSM 40063 | reverse complement strand
CGAGGCCTGGATCGACCCGTGGGTCGCCCACCTGCGCGCCCTGGGCGTGGAGTTCAGGGTGGGCTGGACGCTGCGGGAGCTGCGCCACGGCGACGGGCGGATCACCGCCGCGCTGGTCGACGGCCCCGACGGGACCCGCCGGGCGGTCGCCGCCGACCACTACGTCTGCGCCCTGCCGGTGGAGCACGCCCGCCGCACGTGGGGCCCGGCGCTGCGGGCCGCCGACCCCCGGCTGGCCCGCTGCGACCGGCTGCGCACGGACTGGATGACGGGCATCCAGTTCTATCTGACCGAGCGCCCGCCGCTGGTGCGGGGCCATGTGAACTGCGTCGACTCGCCCTGGGCGCTGACGGCCATCGCGCAGGCCCACCACTGGGCGGGACGGGACTTCGCCGGGGTGTACGGCGACGGGACGGTGGTGGACTGCCTGTCCGTCGACGTCTCCGAGTGGGACCGGCCGGGCGTCCTGTACGGGAAGACCGCCAAGCAGTGCACCCGCGAGCAGGTGGCGCGGGAGGTGTGGGCGCAGCTCAAGGCCGCCCTCAACGACACGGGCGCGCCGGCGCTCAGGGACGGGGCGCTCCACTCGTGGTTCCTGGACCCCGGCGTGGACGGCCTGGGCACGCCGCACCCGACCAACGAGGACGAGCTGCTGATCCACCCGGTGGGCACGTTCCACGACCGGCCGCCGGCCGCGACGCGGGTGCCGAACCTCTTCCTCGCGGGCGACTACGTCTCCGTCGACATCGACCTGGCGACCATGGAGGGCGCGAACGCCTCGGCCCGGCAGGCCGTCAACGCCCTGCTGGACCGGACCGGTTCGACGGCGCCGCGCTGCGCGGTGACCCCGCTGTTCCGGCCGCCCGAGCTGGAGCCGCTGAAGCGGCACGACCTGGCCCGGTACCGCCTGGGGCTGCCCAACGCCCTCGACTTCGGCTGACCTCGACGCAGTAGCGTACGGGCATGAGGCTGACGATTCTGGGCGGCGGCGGGTTCCGGGTGCCCCTGGTGTACCGGGCGCTGCTGGCCGACCGGGGCGAGGGGCGCATCGACCGGGTCGTCCTGCACGACGTGGACCCCGCCCGGCTGGCGGCCATCCGCCGGGTGCTGGCCGAGCAGGCGGACGGGGTGGCGGACGCGCCGGCCGTGACGGCGACGACCGACCTGGACGCGGCCCTGACGGGCGCGGACTTCGTCTTCTCGGCGATCCGGGTCGGCGGTCTCGCCGGGCGGGCCGCCGACGAGCGGGTGGCGCTCGCCGAGGGCGTGCTGGGCCAGGAGACCGTGGGCGCGGGCGGGATCGCGTACGGCCTGCGGACCGTGCCGGTGGCGGTGGACATCGCCCGGCGCGTGGCGCGGCTGGCCCCGGACGCCTGGGTCGTCAACTTCACCAACCCGGCCGGCCTGGTGACGGAGGCGATGTCGCGGGTGCTGGGCGACCGCGTGATCGGCATCTGCGACTCGCCGGTGGGCCTGGGCCGCCGCGTGGCACGGGTGCTGGGCGCCGACCCGGCGCGGGCGTGGATCGACTACGCGGGCCTGAACCACCTGGGCTGGCTGCGGGGGCTGCGGGTCGGCGGGCGGGACCTGCTGCCGGACCTGCTGGCGGACGAGGCGGCGCTCGGCTCCTTCGAGGAGGGACGCCTCTTCGGCGCCGCGTGGCTGCGCTCGCTGGGCGCGATCCCCAACGAGTACCTGCACTACTACTACGCCAACCGCGAGACCGTGCGGGCCTACCGGGAGGCGGAGCGGACGCGCGGCGCCTACCTGCGCGACCAGCAGGCCGGGTTCTACACGGCGGCGGCCCGCCCCGAGGTGCGGGCCCTGGACGCCTGGCGGCGCACCCTGGCCGAGCGGGAGGCCACGTACATGGCCGCGAACCGGGAGGCGGCGGGCGACGCGGGGGGCCGCGCCCCGGAGGACCTGGAGCCGGGCGGGTACGAGCGGGTGGCGCTCGCGCTGATGCGCGCCGTCGCCCGCGACGAGCGGGCCACGCTGATCCTGAACGTCCGCAACCGGTCGGCGCTGCCGGGGCTGGACGCGGACGCGGTGGTCGAGGTGGCGTGCCTGGTCGACGCGAACGGCGCCCACCCGGTGGCGGTCGCGCCGCTGCCGTACCACGCGCTGGGGCTGGTGGCGGCGGTGAAGGCGGTGGAGCGGGAGGTGCTCGCGGCGGCGGAGAGCGGGTCGCGGGAGGCGGCGGTGAAGGCCTTCGCCCTGCACCCGCTCGTCGACTCGGTGGCCGTGGCCCGGCGGCTGCTCGACGCGTACCGCGCGGAGCATCCGGGGCTGGCCTACCTGGGCTAGGCGCACCCCCGGTGAGGAGGGGGACGCGACTGCCGGGCGCCGGGGGCTTCGCCCCCGCCGGGGCCTCCCGTCCTGGACGGCGGGCCCCGGCGGGGAGGGGCGTCACGGCTTGCGGGCGACACCCGCGTAGCCGGGGATGGGGGCGTCACCGGCGACCGGGACGGGCTCGCCCAGCTCCGGGTGCCACTCGGCGGTCAGGGTGACGCCGGGCTCGACCAGCTCCAGCCCGTCGAAGAAGCGGGTCAGCTCCTCGCGGGTCCGGGGCCGCAGGGTCAGGCCGCGCCCCTGGTACATGGCGCGCGCCTTCGCCGCACCCTCCGGGTCGAACTCGCCCGTCACATGGGACAGGACGAGGTAGCTGCCCGGTGCGAGCCGCTCGACGAGGCGGGCCACCAGCTCGTACGCCCCGTCCTCGTCGTCCACGAAGTGGAGCAGGGCCAGCATGGACAGCGCGATCGGCTGCGCGAAGTCGAGGACGTCCCCGGCGCGTTCCAGGATGGTCTGCGGGTCGCGGGCGTCGGCCTGGATGTACGAGGTGGCGCCCTCCGGGGTGGAGCGCAGCAGTGCCTCGGCGTGGGCGAGGACGATCGGGTCGTTGTCGCAGTAGACGATGCGCGACTCGGGCGCGACCTGCTGGGCGATCTGGTGCAGGTTCGGCTCGGTGGGGATGCCGGTGCCGATGTCCAGGTACTGGCGGACGCCCGCCTTGCCGAGCCACCGGGTGGCGCGGTGCATGAACGCCCGGTTCACCCGAGCCATGTCGCGTCCGCGCGCGTCGATGGTGAGGAGCTGGCGGGCCATCTCCTCGTCGACCGGGTAGTTGTCCTTGCCGCCGAGGAACCAGTCGTACATCCGGGCCGGATGCGGCTTGCTGGTGTCGATCCGTACGCCTTCGGTGGTCGCGCCGTCGGTGGCGGTGTCGTTCCCGGTCATCGGCTGCTCCAGAATCGGGGTGATCGGGGGTGGCTGTGTGCTCGCTGTCTCGGGGTGGTGCGCCGCGCGGTGCGGCCCGCGCGGGCCGCACCGTGGGGGTGACACTGTATGACGCGGGGTCAGCTGCGGCTTCGTCAGGTACGGCTTGGCCGATGCGACTTGGGCGGGTGTGCGACCTGGGCCGTACACGACCGGGGTCGATGTGCGACTTCGGTGAGCTACGGCTTCGGGCAGGTACTCCCTCGGGCAGGTACACCTCCGGTGGGTGCGCCTCCGGTGGGTGCGCCTCTGGTGGGTGCGCCTCCGGTAGGTGCGTCTCCGGTCAGGTCAGCAGGAAGTCGGCCTGTCCCGACTTGGCGCCCTGGATGAACGCGGCGATCTCGGCGGGGGTGTAGATGAGGGCGGGGCCGTCCGGATCCGCCGACTGGCGCACCGCGACCCTGCCGTCGGCCAGCTTCATGGCCTCGATGCAGTTGCCGCCGTTGCCGCCGCTCCACGGCTTGTGCCACCCGTCGGCGCCGAGGTCGGCGGCGGGCATGCCGTTGTATATGCGAACCATTCACAGCTCCTTGCGGAAAGCCCGGAGGATTTCCTTCGTGCGTTGTGCGGTGGCGGCCTGCGCCGCCATGCGGTCCATGACCTCGAGGTGGGAGGCCACCTCGGGGCGCGCGTCGAGGTAGACGGCGCCGGTCAGGTACTCGCTGTAGACCATGTCCGGCAGTTCGGGCACGGCGAACCGGAAGAGGACGAAGGGGCCGTACGCGCCGGGGTGCAGACCGGTCGCGAACTCGGCGACCTGCAGGGTGATGTGGGGCTGCTCCGCCGCCTCGGCCAGCCGGTCGAGCTGGGCGCGCATCAGCGCGGGCCCGGTGCCGGGCGGGCGGCGCCGCAGCACCGTCTCGTCCATGATCACCCAGAACCTCGGCGCGTCGTCGCGCGTCAGCAGGGCCTGCCGCTCCATGCGCAGCGCGACATGGCGCTCGATGTCCTCGGGGCCCACCTGGCCGACCGCGCCGGCCCGCAGCACCGCGCGGGCGTACTCCTCGGTCTGGAGGAGGCCGGGGACGAAGTGCGGCTCGTAGGACCGGATCACGCTGGCCGCGCCCTCCAGGCTGACGTGCATGCTGAACCAGCCGGGCAGCACGTCGTGGAACCGCTGCCACCAGCCGGGCTTGTTGGCGTCCTCGGCGAGGCGCACGAAACCGTCGGCCTCGTCGCGGTCGACGCCGTACGCCTGGAGGAGCAGCTGGACGTAGGGGATCTTGAGGGCGACCTCGGCGGTCTCCATGCGCCGGACCGTGGCCGGGGCCACGTGCAGGACCTTGGCGGCCTCTTCCCGCTTGAGACCCGCCCTCTCCCGCAGATCCTGCAACCGTCTACCGAGAACGACCTGTCCCACGGTGGGGGCGGACCGCGGCTCGCTCACTTCTGACCTCCCCACGCGCTTTTTGGTCGAGTGTGCCATGTGTGACGGCCAGAGAGAACACCGCACTCTGCAATTTTCACAGTGCCACTTGCCAAGTGTCCGCGACGGGAGGAAAGTATTCCGATGAACCAGTCGGTGAACCAGTTCACGCGGCTGCCGCGCGCTCTGCCCCGAGGAGATGCGCCGCTCGGCGCCGCTCCCATGTGAGGAATCGGTCGTGGCACCTGGTAATGCGCTCACCCCCCAGCTCATAGCCGCTCGACCGGTGACCCCCGCGTCACATCCTCATGGACTGCCCCACGCACCCCGCCCGTACGCGCATCCGGCCCGGTCGCACACAGCCGACGTCCGCCGCTTCGCCTTCGAGCTGCCCGCCCGCGCCGAGGCCGTCGCCAGGGCACGCCGGCTCGTCGTGGAGCGCCTCGCCCGGTGGGGCGTCGGCGGGGACGTGCGGGACACCGCCGAACTGGTCGTCTCCGAGCTGTTCACCAACGCCGTCGTCCACACCGCGAGCGGCCGCGTCGTCTGCGAGCTGCGCGACCGGGGCGAGCACGTGCGCATAGCCGTCCACGACGAGGGCTGCCGGGTCACGGGGCCCCGGCTGCGCACGGCCGACCGTGAGGAGTGCGGACGCGGCCTGCTGCTCGTCGACGCCATGTGCGCGGCCTGGGGCAGCCACGACGCGCGGCACGGGGCGGGCCGCGTCGTCTGGGCCGAGCTGCTCCACGACACGGCGGCGCCATGCTGAGGTCGATGGTGGCACTGCTGCACGGGGGGCACGGGCCACACGGCTCCCCTGGTGCCCGTGGTCCTCAGGGATCCCAGGGTCCTCAGGGATCCCAGGGTCCGCGCGGGTATCAGGGTTCGCATGGACCGCAGGGTTCGCAGAGTTCCCAGGGCGATCAGGGGGCTCACGATTCCCAAGGGGCTCGTGGTTCTCATGGTTCTCAGGGGACGTACGGTCCGCCTCGGCCCCATGGGCCGCACGGGCTGCACGGCGCGCACGGCCACCGCGGGGGCCCGGTCGGCGAGACGTCCCTCGGCGGGGCGTCCCTCGGCGAGACGTCCCTCGGCGGGGCGTCCCTCGGTGAGGTCCAGCTCACGCCGCCGCCCCATCTGCCGGCCGCACTCGGCTGCGACGCCGTCGGCGTGCCCGCCCGTCACGGGCTGCGGCTGCTGAGCCGACTGCCCGGCAACGGCTGCGTCTTCGCCGACTCCGACTGGTGGTGGTGGCTCGTCCCGGCCGGCTCGGACGCGGACCTGCGCTGGCCGCTGCCCGCCTGCTACGCGCCCGGCGGTTACGTCCCCGACCGGCAGCCCCGCCTGATGCGGCGCCCCGGAACGACGTCCCCGTACACGCCGCCGATCCCGCTGTACCTCATGGTCTGCCAGCTCACCGGCACGGCCCCGGCCTGGACGGTGCCGGACCTCGGTTCCCGCATCTGATCGGGGCGCGGCGGCGCGCGCGACCCGGGGGCGCGGGTGACCGCTCGCACGGACCCGGCGGCCGTGCGTGCCGCGCGCGTGGGCCGGATCGGGGCCGGATTGGCTACGGTCGGCGGCATGACGACCGCCGCTCCCCCGTTCGCCGACGCCCTCGCCTCGCCGTCCGCCGCCCTCGTCCTCGACGGGGGACTCTCCCACCAGCTGGAGTCCGCCGGTCACGACCTCGGCGACGCGCTGTGGTCGGCGCGGCTCCTCGTCGAGGACCCCGAGGCCCTGGTCGCCGCCCACCTCGCCTTCTACGAGGCCGGGGCCGACGTCGTGACGAGCGCCGGCTACCAGGCCACGTTCGAGGGGTTCGCCCGCCGGGGCATCGGCCGTGAGTGCGCCGCCGGACTGCTGGCGCTCTCGGTGGACCTGGTCCGGCGGGCCGCCCGCCGCGCCGCCGCCGCCGGTGCGGGCCGCCCCCTGTGGGTCGCCGCGTCCGCAGGCCCCTACGGGGCGATGCTCGCCGACGGGTCGGAGTACCGGGGCCGGTACGGCATCGGCACGGCCGCGCTGGAGGCCTTCCACCGGCCGCGCCTGGAGGTCCTGGCCGCCGCCGCGCCGGACGTCCTGGCCCTGGAGACCGTGCCGGACGCCGACGAGGCCCGCGCGCTGCTGCGGGCGGTGCGGGGGCTGGGCGTACCGGCCTGGCTGTCGTACACCGTCAGCGGCGACCGGACGCGGGCGGGGCAACCGCTGGAGGAGGCGTTCGGTCTGCTGGCCGACGCGGAGGAGGTCGTCGCGGTCGGCGTGAACTGCTGCGCGCCCGAGGACGCGTTGCGGGCGGTGGAGGTGGCGGCCCGTGTGACAGGCAAGCCGGTGGTCGTGTACCCGAACAGCGGGGAGCGGTGGGACGCCGCCGCGCGGGGCTGGCGCGGGAGGCCCGCCTTCTCCGCCGATCTGGCGGAGGAGTGGCGGGAGGCCGGGGCGCGGCTGATCGGAGGCTGCTGCCGGGTCGGCCCGGACACCGTGGCGGCGGTGGCGGAGCGGTTGCGGGGGCGAGGGCCAGGGCGGGACCAGGGGGCGCAGGGGTGATCGGGTGCGTAGGGGTTCGGCGGGTCCGGGTGGGGGCTGTGAGGCGGGGGCTGGGAGGGGGCTGCGGGTGAGGGCGCAGGGCGTGAGGGCGTAGGGCGTGAGGGCGTACGGGATGAGCCGTACGGGATGAGCCGCACGGGATGGGGCCGCACGGGATGGGGCCGACGGGGCAGGCCGCATCAGGGGTGCTCCCGTAGGGGGCTTTCGGGCCCGTGGGGCTCCGCTTAGGGTGGGGTGCCGCATAGGAAGCGCTTACCATCACCGCTCACGGTTCGGAAGGAACGCCATGCCGCGTACGGGGAGCACCGCCGGGCCGACGTTGGCGGTGGTGGCCCGCGAGGCCGGGGTGTCGGTGCCGACGGCGTCGAAGGTGGTCAACGGCCGCGACGACGTGGCGCCCGAGACCCGCCGCCGGGTGACGGAGGTCCTGGACCGGCTCGGATACGTGCGCCGCCGCCGCGGCGGGCCGCCGAAGCCGCACGGCATGATCGACCTGGTGCTGGCCTCGCCGCTCGGCGGGGGCGCCGAGGGTTCCGCGGTGCTGCACGGGGTGGAGCGGGCCGCCCACACCGAGGGCCTGGAGGTCGTGGTGTCGGCCGGGCGCCACCTGGGGCGGGACCGGCTGGACCGGCTGGCCGCCCGCGGCACGGCGGGGGTGCTGTTCCACGGGGACGCGCCGAGCGCGGCGCAGCGGGCGTGGCTGGCCCGGCACCGGGTGCCGTACGTGCTGGTGGACCCGTGGGGGGAGCCTCCGCGGGGAGCGGCGTGGGTGGGCGCGGCCGACCGAGGGGGCGGCCGCGCGGCCGCGGCGCATCTGCTGGCGCTGGGCCATGAGCGGATCGCCGTGCTCGCCGCCGCCGCGCCGGGGCGGGCCGGCGCCGGGTGGCTGGCGGGCTGGCGTGAGGCGGTCACCGGGGCGGGGCTGCCGGAGCGGGCCGCGTACGTGCGCCGCGTCGGGGCCGGCGAGCCGGGGCCGTGCGGGGCGCGGCTGCGGACGCTGGAGCTGCTGGAGCTCCCGGAGCCGCCGACGGCGGTGTGCGTCGGCTCGGACGCGTGGGTGCCGGGGGTGTACGGCGCCCTCGCCGAGCGGGGCCTGCGGGTGCCGGACGGCATGGCGGTCGTGGGGTACGGCGACCTGCCGGAGGCGCGGTGGGCGGTGCCGGGGCTGACGACGGTGCGGCGGCCGGTGGCGGAGATGGCCGGGGCCGCGCTGGCCCTGCTGGCGCGCCTGGCGCCGGGCGGGGCGGCGGACGGCTTACCGGTGGAGCTGGAGACGGAGCTGGTGGTCCGTTCGAGTACGGCGCCGCCCGGTGGGTCCTCGCCACGGGCGGGGAGCGCGGGGGCGGGCGGTCAGCGGTAGGCGGCGGAGACGCTGTAGGCGTAGACCCCGACCAGGGCCATCACGCCGAGGAGGATGGCCCAGGACGTGAGGCCGGTGTGCCGCGAGCGGCCCTTGCGGGGGCGGGGCCCGCCCGCACGGCCCGTACGCGCGCCCTTCCCGCCGCGCCGCGCGGACTTGGCGCCCGCGCGAGCGGACTCCGCGCGTACGGCTCCGGACGGCACCGCGTCGGCGGCTGCCTCGGCCAGCACGCGGCGGCAGACGGCGGCCAGTTCTCCCCGGCCGACGGAGAGGCTCACGACGACCTCGGAGCGGGCGGGCGCGGTGGTCCCGCCGTCGAGTATGCGGCCCGCCCGGACGAGCACGTCGTCACGGGTGCCGCGCGGCGAGAGGCTGACCCACCGCCGTACGTGCTCGCCCCGGATGACGACACCGCCCGACCGCTCCCGGTACAAGGTGTGCTCCCGCCACAGGAGCGGCGCCAACTCCCGTGCCACATCGATGAGTCGCGCGTGCATGGTCTTCCCTCCGCTCCGCCACACGCGCCCCGAACACGCATGCGCACGGGAACTGTAGCGGTCGCCACCGACAGCCCGTCACCAGGCACCGCTCCCCCGGCCGCCCGCGACCGCACCCCCTGCGCCCCGCCGTACGGCGCCGCCCTCCGCAGCCCCCGCCGGCACCCCCGGCGCCCTCGCCGCACCCCACCGGCACCACCCTCCCTCGTAAGCCCCAAAGGCCCATTGCACCCCTATACTCAGGCCATGCGCACCCCCATGATCAGACGGGCCGCCCCCGAGGACGCGCAGCGCCTCACCTCACTGGTCCGGACGTCCGGCGCCTATCGCGGGCCCTACGCGGCGATGGTCGCCGGGTACGACGTCACACCCGAGTACGTGAGCCGCCACGAGGTCTTCGCGGCGGTGGGCACCGGCAACCGGATCCTCGGCTTCTACGCGCTCATCCTGGCGCCGCCCGAGCTGGACCTGGCGTTCGTCGCGGACGACGCCCAGGGGGCGGGCGTCGGGCGCCTGCTGATGGAGCACATGCTCACCCGCGCCGGGGAGGCGGGGCTCTCCGAGGTGCGGGTGATCGCCCACCCGCCGGCCGAGCCCTTCTACCGGAGGATGGGAGCCGAGCGTGTCGGCATGTCGCCCCCGATTCCGCCGAAGGTGACCTGGGAGCGCCCGGAGCTGCGCTTCGCACTGCCCTGACCCCGAAGGGCCGCCCCGCCGCGACCCCGGACCGCGAGGCGTCAACCACCAGTTGACACCCAGAGGGGTGTCAACTTACGGTTGACACATGACGAAACCCGAAGGCGTCGCCGCGTCCGTACGCCTGGACGACCTCATCCACGCCATCAAGACCACCCACACCGACACCCTCGACCAGCTCTCCAGCGCCGTCATCGCCGCCGACCACCTGGGCGACGTGGCGGACCACCTGATCGGGCACTTCGTGGACCAGGCGCGGCGCTCCGGCGCGTCCTGGACGGACATCGGCCGCAGCATGGGCGTCACCCGCCAGGCGGCGCAGAAGCGCTTCGTGCCGAAGGACCCCGGCGAGCCCACCGAACCGGACCCGAGCCAGGGCTTCGGCCGCTTCGACGAGACCGCCCGGAAGGTCGTCGTCGCGGGGCACACGGCCGCGCAGCAGGCCCGCAGCGCCGAGCTGGGCCTCCCCCACCTGGTGCTGGGCCTGCTGTCCGAGCCGGAGACGGCGGCCGTCCGGGCGCTCACGGCGCAGGGCGTGACGCTGGACGACGTACGGCGCGCGGCGACCGACGCGCTCCCCCCGGCGGCCGACGAGCCGCCGTCGCTCGTCCCGTACGACCAGGCCGCCAAGAAGGTCCTGGAGCTGACGTTCCGCGAGGCCCTGCGCCTCGGCGACCAGTACGTCGGCCCGGCGCACCTGCTGCTGGCCCAGCTCGAGTACGAGAACGGCGACGGGGTGCTGAGCGGCCTCGGCGTCGACAAGGCGGCGGTGGAGGCGCACCTCACGGCCGCGCCCTGACGCCACGGACCGCACGCGCCCCGGCCGGCCCGTGGTCGGCGGGGCGGGACGCCCGAGGCGGGCGGGGCCACACGGAGGGGTGATACCGGGTGCGGCCCCACCGCGTGCGGCCCCACAGCAGGGCGTCATCGCCCAGGACCCGCAGCGGGGCCTCCTGCACGGGTTCACCCGACGGGGCCGCAAGCACGGGGCGCGCCCGACGCGGTGAGCCCCGTACGGGGCCGGGCCCGCCCCGCCTCAGGGAAGGGACTCACCCGGGGCGGGGCGGGCCTTTCACGCGACCGGGCCTCCCCCGCCCCAACTCACCTCGTGTGCCGCAGCACCTCCTCGGCGAGCATCCCGTCCATCGCGGCGGGCAGGGTGTGCCCCATGCCGGGCACGGCGACCAGGCGCGCTCCCGGGATCGCGGCGGCCAGCGCCTCGGCGTGCGCGAAGGGGAACATCGGGTCGGCGGTGCCGTGCAGCACCAGCGTCGGCACGGCCACCTTGGCCAGGTCCTCCGTGCTCCCGCTGCCGGCCGCCCCGGCGAGCGTGTGGTGGACGGCGGCGGACAGATCCCGCGCCCGCTCGTACACGCGCGTCTCCATCGCCCGGTACTCGGCCTCGTCGAACGGCAGGTCGGGACCGTGCAGCACGCGCCAGAGCGGCATCCTCCCGGTCAGGTACTCCTCCAGCCCGGCCCCGGCCCGCTGCGGGAACGAGGCGAGCGCGGCGAGCAGTTCGGGGGTGGGCGGCGGCAGCTCCCCGTCCGCGGGCGCCTGCCCGGCCATCGCACGCCCCACGATGGCGGACATGTCGGTGCCCATCGGCGACGAGGCCAGGGCGGTCAGGGTCAGCATCCGGTCGGGGCGGGTCACCGCGAGGCACTGGGCGATGACACCGCCGAGGGAGGCCCCCACGAAGTGCGCCCGCTCGACGCCGAGCGCGTCGAGCACGGCGACGGCGTCCGCCGCCATGTCGGCGACCGTGTAGGGGTGGGCGGCGAAGTCGACGGTGGAGGAGCGGCCCACGTCCCGGTGGTCGTACCGGATGACGCGGCGGCCCCCGGCGACGAGGCGCCGGACGAACCCGTCGTTCCACTGCACGCCCTGGGCCCCGGCTCCCATCAGCAGCAGCACCGCCGGATGCTCGGGGTCGCCGAACTCCTCGGTCCAGAGCTCCAGCTCCCCGGCCGGCACCATGCGCTCGATTCCCGTGTGGCGGTCCTTCTCGGTCCCGCACTCATTTTCCTGCATGGCCATTCAACATAATGGGTACGGAGGCCCGGCGCCACAGGTTTCCGGCCGGGTGTGCGCCGCCCCCACCCCGCGGACGGACCACTCGTGCCGCCCCTCCACCCCGGCGCCGGCGCGGGCGGACGGCACTGTCGTGCGGGGGCCGGTTGGACGCGGGGCGGCGCTCCCGGCACCCTGTTCCGCATGGCCGGGGTCAAGGGACAGGTGCAGAGGCGGGGCGTGGAGCGGCGCCGCGCGATGGTGGACGCGGCGATCACGCTGTTCGCGCGGGGCGGCGTACGGGGTACGGGCGTCGCCGCCGTCGCCGAGCGCGCCGGCGTCACCCCGTCCGCCCTGATCCACCACTTCGGCTCCAAGGAGGGCCTGCTGCGGGCCGTGCTGGAGGAGGCGGACCGGCGGGCCCTGGAGCGGCTGTCGGCGACACCGGCCGCGCGGCCCACCGTCCGGGAGGCGTTCGACTGGCTCGTACGGGACGCGGAGCACACGGCGGCGGCCGAGCGGGAGCTGGCCGCCCTGCACACGACGCTGACGGCAGAGAACCTGGAGCCGGGCGCGGGGCTGCACGCGTGGTTCCGGGACCGCAACCGGGCGCTGCGGTCGAGGCTCGCGGAGGTGTTCCGGCGGGCCGTGGCGGCCGGTTCGGCCCCCGCGGACCTGCCGGTGGAGACCCTGGCGGCGGAGGCGGCGGCATTCCTGGAGGGGGTCCACCTGCTGTGGCTGCTGGACCCCGAGCAGGTGGACCTGGCCGCCGTCACGCGCGGGTACTTCGACGCACTGGCCGCCCGCGTCGAACCGCCCGCGCCGCCCGGCTGAGGGCCGCCCCATCGGCCGGGGCCGACACCTCGGTACGGGACCCGCCGAGCACCCACCCGGCCCCGCCCCGGCCCTGCCCCCGGCTCCGCTCCGGGGCCTCCGCCACCCCCCGTCCCCGGCTCCGCCCGTCCCGCCGAGCGGGTCCCTCAGGGCGGGCATAGCCTGGACGGGTGGACGGAGGTGGCGCCATGACCGAGCGGCACGTCGACGAGACCGGGGCGGCACAGGGCGCGGTACCCGACGAGCAGCCCCGCCCCCTCCCCCAGCACGCCGAGCGGCACCTCTTCGCCGACCGGGCGCCCCTGGGCCTCGTCCGGCCGTTCGGGGCGTCGGTACCGCTGGTGCTGGACGGGGAGCCGGTCGCGCACGAGGAGCACGCCGACCTGGCCGGGCCCCTGCATCTGACCCCGCTGGGGCACGGCGACACCGCGGTGCTGGCCGCGTTCACGGACCGGGCGGCGATGCTGGAGGCGGTACGGCGGGAGGACGGCACGCACGGGGAGCCTTCCCCGGAGCGGCTGGAGCGGGCCCGCGCGTCCTTCGAGACCATCTGCACGACGAACCCGGCGGCCCTCCCCGCGCGCGTGTGCTTCTTCGAGGACGCCGGCGAGCAGGGCGACGTGAAGTGCCTCGATGCGGGCCTCGGCTACCCGAACCTGAGCCGGGTGCGCCGCGGCTTCCTCTCCACCCAGAACTGGAACGACGTCATCTCGTCGCTGAGCTGGTGCCGCTTCGACGTCTCGCTGTTCGACGCCTTCGACTGGCAGGGGAACGAGTTCTTCGCCCGCAAGGGCTGCACCACCCCGGACCTGGCCCGTTTCGGCTGGGGCGACCGCGCCGCGTCCATCGCCAACTGGGGCACCTGACACGGCGCGGGCATGGTCCGCGCGCAGGCACACGCGAGACGGCGAGCCGTCACGGCACCACCCCGTCGGCGGCCGGGTCGCCTGTCACACGACAACGCGCGTTGTGACCGTTAGGTCGCAACCAGCGTCTGTGCACTCGCATGAGTGTCCGAGGGGGGACTCGAACTCTCCTCTCGGGCACCCGCCCACAACCGCTCTGACCTGGGGAAACGCCCGTCGACAGGCTTCGATTTCGGCGGGCGTTTCTCCCGCTCTTTCCTGCTGTTTCAGGCCCTCTCGGGCCCCTGTTGGTCATGCGTCGGTCACGTGACCAACCCTCGGGCCCTGGCCCTGATCAGGACTTTTCGATGACCTCGAAGATATCGGCGTCCGTCTCCTGCTGCCATGCCGGGAGGTCGGGCCAGTCGGCGACGTACCCCGGCTTGGGGTTCTCGAAGTGCTTGAACATCTGCGCCGTCCAGCACACCGCCACGAACCGGCCCTTCTGCTCCCGAGAGAGCTTCGCCGTGCGACCGCCACTGACCTCGATGAACTGGCGGACCTGGTCGTACACGGCGCCTGCGGCCTCACGCTCCCACTGCGGCGTGTCCTCCCAGGGGGTGACGTACCCGGGCTTCGGCTCCCCCGGGAAGTGGCGGTGCACTCCTTCGATCCAGGCTTCCCGGAACACTCGTGCGCCTTCGACCTGCGACATGCCAACCCCTCTCGTCACGGCGTGCTCAGCGTGGCGATCTCCGCCCCCAGCTCCGCTACCCGGCGGTCCCTGCTCAGGGGGCCGAACTCATCGCACAGGGCTTGGAGTCCACGGGCGACGTACCCGGACGATGATGCTTGGGCCAACCGGATGGCCTCCCGCCCGTACGCGACGACTTGTTCGAGATCACGCCGCTTCGCTCCGACGGCGGCAAGGTCGGCCAGTACGGCACCCCTGCGCCGGTACGACTGCCCGGAGGCAAGGGCGGACTGGGCCAGTGCCTGCTTCAAGGTCTCTTCTGCCAGGTCGAGGCGTCCAAGCTGTACGTAGCGCGCTCCCCGTTCCTCGGCCAACCGCGTGCCGTCGAAGCGCAGCCAGCCCCCGTTGGCGCTGTCCGTGCCCAGTTCCAGCACCCGCTCGGCCTCATCCAGCGCGCGCTCACACGAGGCCAGGTCGCCCATGCCGGCGTACGCCTCGGCCTGGACAGCGGCGACCCAGTGACGGGTGGCGAGGCTGCTGTCTCCCCGCCGGGCCAGTCTCTCCGCCGCTCCGAGGATCTGTGCCGCCTGCTCGTATCGGTGCTCGTACACGTCCACGTAGGCGTGCCGCACGAGGGCACATGCCCACAGGTCGAAGGCTCGGGCGTCCTTGCTGACGGATGCCGCCAGGGAGTAGGACACTGCCGCGTCGGTGTATCGGTTGGCGTCGAAGGCGACTTCTCCGGCGAGCTGGAAGAGGTCGGCTGCCGCGTTCAGGAGAGGGCGGGAGTTGCCTCGGGTGTCCGCCAGGGCTTCGTTCAGTGTCGAGAGCTGGTCGCGGACGACGGGGTAGACGGAGCCTTTTGAGCGGGCTAGCTGGTAGACCTGCCACAGGTGGCTGTTCATCCGTGTGAAGTCGGCGGGTGCGCCCCTGCGTACTCCCTCGGTGAGGGCTTCCGCCTCATCCAACGGCAGGGCGGTGAGGGCTCCGCTGACGGTGAGGATGCGGAGGAATTCGCGGCGGATCATTTCGTCGGGGTCTCCCGCGCCTGGGTGGTCACTGGACTGGTGCCCTGCGGCCTCCTGGCTGACTGCTCGTGGCTGCGTCAGGAGGGCGTCAAGCTCGGTGAGAGTGACTTCGAGGGCGATGGCCAAGCCCCGTCGCTGCGGTGGCTGAGGTTTGATCCTGCCGCTCTCCCAGCGCCCGACCGTGGTGCGGTCCACCCCGAGTAACTCGGCCAACTTCTCCTGACTGTAGCCCAGGGCCTTGCGCCGTTCGGCCAGTCCCATGACGGCCCCTTCCCCTGACCTGAACGTGTGGCACCCCCGTGCACGGAGGTGCATCAAGACTGCCGCATCGATGCCGTGGAGCGCGTGGGCTCCCTCCGCTTCTCTTGGGGTTGTCGCAAACGGACACGGTGGTGAACCTGCGGAGGCGTGCGGACATGGCAGCGGAGAACGACGTGGATCTCGGGTTCGGCCAGGCCAAGGGTCGGCATCGCGGGGAACGGCACGACCCCATCGGATCGGCACTGACCGCCCCCTGGGCGCTGGACCACGTCCTGGCTCTGTTCCTCCTCGGTGTCACCGTGACTCAGCACAGCGCACTGGAAGACCTCGTGTCGCCCCTGGTCGATCGGTCGGTACCGGACCAGGAAACGACCGGCTGAGGGACCCGCGCGGATCACCAAGCGATCCGGCCCACGCTCTTCCCGGGCCGCAGCACTCGCACCGGGAGGTTGTACCACCGTGGCGGGGACGCCACCCCTCCACGCCCTACGGATTTCGGACGGAGGTGAACACCATGGAGAACCGCTCTCAGCTCGACACCGAGCCGGAGGAGGAGGTCGTGACCCTGGAGGACGCGACGCGTCTGACGAAGGGCAACACCAACTCCAGCGTGGAGAACAAGCGCTCGCCCTACGGGGCCTGACGCCCGGCGGCGGCATTCCTGCGGGGGTGCCGCCGCGCCCTTTCCCACTCGCAGAAGAAGGAGGTGACGGCATGCGTTGGTTCGGCGGGGCACTCGCCCCCTATGGCAAGGCCCCGAGACCCGTGGGCGCTGATGCCCTATGGCAGAAGCCGGACGCTTGGACCGTGGGCACCACAGTGCGCCACGCGGAGAGCGAGGGCGGGCGGAGGCTGGCAGTGTTCGGCCCGTGCGGAGCGACGAACCCGGAACTGGAGCGGCTGGCCCGTTCCACGGACTTGCGAGAGTTCGACGCGGCGGCCTCGACCTGGTCTGGCTCCTGTGCCCTTGCCCTGGACGACGGCGTGGGATCGTTCACCCTGTGGGCCGACCCGGCAGGCTCCTGCCCCCTCTACGTGGCGGAAGCCGATGGCGCGCTCGTCTGGGCGTCGAGTTCCTTGGCGCTCGCCTCCCTGTTGGGGAGTCGGCCGGACACGGCTTGGCTGGCAGCCCACCTCGCACACCCGACCGCTTGTGTCCCGGGGCGGTCGGCGTGGACGGGCGTAGCGCAGATACCGCCGGGCCACCGGTGGACGGCTCCGCGTGACGGGTCGCCGTTCTCCGTGCCGTACTGGCGGCCATGTTCTTCCACGTGGTCGGAGGCGGTGGAAAGGTTACGACTCGACCTGTCGGACGGCGTGCTGATCCGGGCGAGCGGGCGGGAAGTCTCCTCCGATCTGTCCGGCGGTCTGGACTCCAGCACTCTCGCGGCCTATGCCGCGCAGTGCGGGCCAGTCCTGGGAGTCACCTTCCACCCCAAGGACCGGGAGTCGGGTGGGGACGTGGACCACGCCCGCAAGGTGGCCCGTGCGTTCCCCTCCATCCGGCACCGGCTCATGGCCCTGGGGCGCGAGCACCTTCCGTTCACCGACCTGGACGCCTTGGTCCTGACCGACGAGCCGGCACCGTCCGCCGTGACCATCGCGCAGCTCTGCCACGAGTTCGCTCTACTGGCGGAGGAGGGTGCTTCCGTGCATCTGACCGGGGATGGCGGCGACACCCTGTTCATGCCGCCGCCGGTCCACCTGGCAGACCTAGTCCGCTCCGGCCGCCTTGTCCGCCTAGCGCGTGATGCTCAGGCGTGGGGCCGCCTCTACCGTTCGAGCCCCTGGCCTGCCGTGACAGCGGCCTGGAACGCGCCCGATCGGCTGGCAGGCAGAGCGCTCCCGCAGCCCTGGCTCACCCGCCAGGCAACCGCCCTGGCCGAGTCGGTCATCTCGCCGGAGACGGGCGTTGACGGCTTGGGCTACGCCGACCGCCACCTTCTCACCGAAGCACGGTACGTCGGCCGTACCGCCGCGACGGAGAACCAGCTTGCCGCCGCGTACGGCATCGAGATGCACAACCCGTACACGGATACCCGGGTTCTGGAAGCGGTGATGTCGGGTCCCGCCTCGGACCGATGGTCGGCCCGCCGATACAAGCCGCTGCTTACCGATGCGGTCGTGGACCTCCTGCCCGGGGAGGTTGTGCGACGCGGCTCCAAAGGGCTGTTCGCGGTGGACCACCACCACGGCCTACGTGCTCACCAGGCGAACGTCCTGGAGCTCGCTGACGGGTACCTGGCGGACCTCGGACTTGTACGCCCGGCAGTCCTCCGCTCGCTTCTCCGGCGCGCCGTGCTCGGAGTGGACGTTCCTTGGGGACTGCTCGAACCGCTGCTCGGCACCGAGCTATGGCTACGTATCAGCGACACCGCAACCGAACGAGTCCGCTGGGAGGACAGGCCGTGAAGGTCCCCGCTCCGAGCCGTCACACCCGTACCGCACTGACCGGAGCGGCGGGCGTAGTCGTCAACTACCGGACCGGAACAACCGTGGTCCTTACCGGCGATTCCCTCTCGCGCTGGCTCGACTGCCTGGAACACAGCGAAGCACCCGCCCCCGTCACGGTCCGTCCCTCGGAAACCTCGTGGGGGACGAGTGAGTCAGCCGCACGGCTGAACGCTCCGGCACCGCCCCCGTGGTCGTGGCGCATCGCGGCGAGCGTGCTTCTCGCGGGCACCCTCGCAACGCGCCATCTGGGACGAGGGCGCATGCGCTTCGGTCGCCTGGTACGGCTGGCAGAAGCGGGCCGCAACCTCCCGCGCCCGACCCGGGCGCACGCCACCCTGGCAGTCCGGTCGGTCCGCTGGGCCGCGCGACTGTTCCCCGCCCGTGTCGCATGCCTGGAGGAGTCCACGACAGCCGCGCTCTTGCTGGCGGCTGGCGGTCGTGGAGGAGCCTGGAGGCACGGCGTCGCCATCGATCCGATTCGTATGCATGCGTGGATCTGTGACGTTCACGGCCAGCCTGTCGAGGAACCCGACCAGACTGGGGACTACTCGCCCATCAACGGGCCAGAGCCAACACCGAAGAGGTATCGATGACCGACCCTCACATCCTGCTCCCGGGCCAGCGCGTCAGCCTGGCTATGCCGGACCGCGACCACCTGCCCGACTACCACCGCTGGGAGAACGACCCCGGCACGATCCTGGGCTTCGGGACCCAGGTTCCCCAGTCCTGGGAGGTTCGTGCCGGCGGATGGGAAGCGGCCGGACGGAACCGGGACTTCCCCCAGTTCGAGGTCATCACGACCGAGGAGCGCACTCCGGTCGGTCTCACAACCCTCCAGATCGACTCAGCCGTACGGACCGCCGAGTACGTCATCCTGCTCGCACCGGAAGTCCGGGGCCAAGGGCTGGCCACAGAGGCAACGGCCCTGACGCTGCGGTGGGCGTTCGAGTACGCCGCCCTGCGGATGGTCTGGCTGAAGGTACTGGAGCCGAACGCAGCAGGGCTCACCGCCTATGAGAAGGCCGGGTTCAAACCCGCCGGGCGCCTGCGCCAGTCCGGCTACTGGCGCGGTCGCCCCTGCGATGAACTCCTGATGGACGCGGTAGCCGAAGACTTCCCCGCTACCCCCTGACGTGACGAACCGATCCCGGACTCCCGGCGGGCTTCCCTCCGCCGGGGCGCATACGCGGGTGACGGCTCTTCTTTGTCATTCGGTACGGAAGGACATCCACGATGTGACCAGGGCGTTCGCTCGCCTGCTGGAAGTGTGGCCACGTGCGATGCAGCCGTAAACGGAAGAGACCCCAGGTGTACTGGGGTCTCTTCCGTGATGGTGTCCGAGGGGGGACTTGAACCCCCACGCCCGATAAAGGGCACTAGCACCTCAAGCTAGCGCGTCTGCCATTCCGCCACCCGGACAAGGTGTCTGCCGTTTCGCGGGGTGTTCCCCGCGGCGACATGGATAACTCTACCAGGGGTTTGAGGTGCCCTTCACCCTCATATCCCGTGGTCAGGCGGGGTGCCCGGTCCGTTCGGGGGTGGACACGGAGAGTGAGGGGTCGTGTGCGGGGGTGTCGGAGGGGTGGTGTTCAGATCATGCGACCGGGGTGTGCCGGGCGCATGGTCAGGGGCGGCGGCTCAGGGACGGCTCAGCGGGCTCAAGGGCGCTCAGGGGGTGTGGACGATCTGGCCGGCGTACGACAGGTTTCCGCCGAAGCCGAAGAGGAGGGCCGGGGAGCCGGGGGGCACGTCGCCGCGGGCCACGAGCTTGGAGAGGGCCAGGGGGATGGACGCCGCCGAGGTGTTGCCGGACTCCGTGACGTCGCGGGCCACCACGGCGTTGACCGCGCCGATGCGCCGGGCGAGCGGTTCGATGATGCGCAGGTTCGCCTGGTGGAGGACGACCGCCGCCAGGTCCTCGGGGGCGATGCCGGAGCGGTCGCACACCGCGCGGGCGAGCGGCGGGAGCTGGGTGGTGGCCCAGCGGTAGACGGTCTGGCCCTCCTGCGCGAAGCGCGGCGGGGTGCCCTCGATGCGTACCGCGTTGCCCATCTCGGGTACGGAGCCCCACAGGACCGGGCCGATGCCCGGCGTGCCCTCGGGGGCGGCCTCCACGACGGCGGCGCCCGCCCCGTCGCCGACCAGCACGCAGGTGGAGCGGTCGGTCCAGTCGGCGATCTCCGTCATCTTGTCCGCGCCGATGACGAGGGCGCGGCGCGCGGAGCCGGCCCTCACCGCGTGGTCGGCGGTGGCCAGGGCGTGGGTGAAGCCCGCGCACACCACGTTCAGGTCCATGGTGGCGGGTGACCCCATGCCGAGGCGGGCGGCGACGCGGGCGGCCGTGTTCGGGGAGCGGTCGATCGCGGTGGACGTGGCGACGAGGACCAGGTCGATGTCGACGGGGGTGAGGCCCGCCGCCGCCAGGGCCTTCGCGGCGGCGTGCGCGGCCAGCTCGTCGACCGGCTCGTCCGGGCCCGCCATGTGGCGGGTGCGGATGCCGACGCGGCTGCGGATCCACTCGTCGCTGGTGTCGACCATGGCGGCCAGGTCGTCGTTGGTGAGCACCTTGGCGGGCTGGTAGTGCCCGAGCGCGGCGATACGAGTGCCCGTCATGCCCGGGGACCCCCTCGGCTGGTAGGACGTGATGGAGAGCCCCCAGTCTGGTCAGCGACTCATGGGTAACCCGTCACGTGACCCGACAGCTTTCACGCCCGCCTCTTGGAGGGTCCGCCACATCCCGGCCGGTCGGCACAGTGCGTCCGGCGTGGACCACAATGGGCCGGGAGCCGGGTCGGACGACAGTACGAGGGGACGGGCACATGGGACGGGTCACGGAGCGGCGGCGCGTCATCCGGGTCCGGGACGGGGCCGTGTCCACGCGGCCCGACACGCTCGTCGCGGAGGAACCGCTGGAGATCCGGCTCAACGGCAAGCCGCTCGCCGTGACGATGCGCACCCCCGGCGACGACTTCGCCCTGGCCGCCGGCTTCCTGGTCGCCGAGGGCGTGCTGGGCGCGGCCGAGGAGGTGCGGAACATCGCGTACTGCGCGGGCGCCCGCGACGACGGCGGCAACACGTACAACGTGGTCGACGTGCGGCTCGCGCCCGGCGTACCGGTGCCCGACATCACGCTGGAGCGGAACGTGTACACCACGTCGTCGTGCGGGCTGTGCGGCCGGGCCAGCCTGGACGCGGTCCGCACGGCCGCCCGGTTCGACCTGGGCGACGGGCCGCCGCTGCGGGTCGGGGTGGACGTGCTGGCCGCGCTGCCGGACCGGCTGCGGGCCGCCCAGGCGGTGTTCGAGCGGACGGGCGGGCTGCACGCGGCCGGCCTGTTCTCCCCGTCGGGCGAGCTGCTCGACGTGCGGGAGGACGTGGGGCGGCACAACGCCGTGGACAAGGTGGTCGGCCGGGCCCTGCGGGAGGGGCGGCTGCCGCTCTCCGGGACGGTGCTGGTGGTCTCCGGGCGGGCGTCGTTCGAGCTGGCGCAGAAGGCCGTGACGGCGGGTGTGCCGGTGCTGGCCGCGGTGTCCGCCCCGTCGTCGCTCGCCGTGGACCTGGCCGCGGAGACCGGGCTGACCCTGGTCGGGTTCCTGCGGGGCGGGTCGATGAACGTGTACGCCGGGGAGGAGCGCCTGCTGGGGGCGGACGGCGCTCCGTTGGGCGGTGGGTGAGCCCCGTTGCGCCGGTGGGACGGGGGCGGGGGTGGCCTGCGGGTTGGGGGGCGAGGTGCCTGCTGCCGGTCCGGTGGCGCCGGTGTTGTCGGTGGCCGCTGCCACTGAAGAGGCGACGAGGGGCCGGTGGTAGCGGGTGTAGGTCCCGAAGACCTCGGCGACCTGGAAGCCGAGCCGGGTCAGCACGGCGCCACTCTTGCCGTTTCCGTGGGTGACGCCCGCGAACACGTCGGTGGCGCCCAGCACAGTGGCTCCGTACTCGATCAGCGCACTGCAGGCCGCAGTGGCGTACCCGTGTCCCGTTGCCTCGCGGTCGAGCCAGTATCCCAAGCCGTACTTGGGTGGGTTGACGGCCACCAGGTCAACGCGGCCGATGAGGGCGCTGTGAAGGAGGACGCCGCAGCGGAGGGACGGGCTGGGGTCGTTGAGCAGCTCGGCATGTGCCGTCTCGTAGTCCGACGCGGCCAGCGCCTGGTAGTCGCCGTACTGGGTGAGGTGCTCGCGATTCCGGTCGATGAGCGCGTAGTACTCATCGGCCTGCTCGGCGGTGAGCAGACACAACGTCAATGTGGAGACCCCGGTCCTGAGTTCGGGAAGGACGTGCTTGTCGTGATGACTACCGGCCATGTCGGCTGACCCTACGACGGGGGCCGGGCCCCTGCCATGGCTTTCGGTGGCGTGAAGCGACTGAATGTCGGTCAGCCGTCCGTGATCAGGCCGGTGCCGGTGAGACAGCCGTCGACCGGGTCCGGGCGGTACTGGATCTGCTTGAGTCCGCGCTGCACAGCCGAGCCCCGGCCCCGCACCCGCACCCGCACCACCGGCGTGCAGCCGATCCGGCCCCAGGTCCTGGCACGCGGTGGCGTCATCGACTGCCCGGCCCCGTCCTCGAAGACGATCCAGCCGCCGCACGCCGGCGCGGTGCTCTTGACGGGGCGGCTCTGCTCCTGGACGTCGTGCGCGGGGTCGGCGAGTGCCTCCCCTTC
Source organism: Streptomyces fradiae ATCC 10745 = DSM 40063 (assembly GCF_008704425.1). Classification (NCBI taxonomy): domain Bacteria; kingdom Bacillati; phylum Actinomycetota; class Actinomycetes; order Kitasatosporales; family Streptomycetaceae; genus Streptomyces; species Streptomyces fradiae. Next base: position 6,057,919 of record NZ_CP023696.1, on the reverse strand, counting down.
CCCGACTGACGGGGCCTGCGTTCTCTTCCCGGGTGACGGAGGGCCCGCGTCCCCCTCCGCGGGCGACGGGGCTCACGGCGGCGCGCCCGGCACGGCTCGGGGCGCCGTGCCGGGCGTCCCGGTCTCGTGCGCGGGACACGATCCGGGGCGGGCCGGGCCGAGGGGCGGGCGCCGTCCGGGGTGCGGCCCGCTGTCCGTTCAGCGTGCTCGGCGGCGGGCGTCCGCGGGTGGGTCGATCATCTGGAGGGCGAGCGTCGCCGGGGGCTCGGCGAGGCCGGGACCGCCCGCCTCCACCCAGGCCAGGATGTCGTCCAGGCAGTCGTCGTCCAGCGCCCAGCCGATCCACGCCGCCCGCGCGCCGCGCCGCCGGGCCTCGGTCGAGGGCTGGACGACCACGACGTTGGCCTGGCCGCACGGCCCGAGGCAGTCGCTCGTACGGACGGCCAGCCGCCCGCCTGAGGCCGCCGCGGCCTGCCGGAGCCGTTCCAGCTGGCCCGCGTGGTCGGTGCCCGGGTTCTTACGCGGGTCCCCGCAGCAGCAGCCCCGGCACACCACGAGCGAGCACGGCCGGGTGGCTCCGGGGCGTATCCAGCCCCGCGTCACCGCCCACCGTCCCGGAGGGGACACGGGCGGGGCGCGGCGGCAGCGGGTCCGGCGGACGGCCGGGGAAGGACGGCGGGGGCGGCGGACGGCGGGGGTTCGGGTGCGGGCATGGTCCTCACCGTAGCCGCCGTGATCTTGCTCTGTCTGGGCGGGTTCGCGCCGGAGGGCCACCCTTTCCGGGCGTGTACGCGGCCTTCTTCGAGCGTGTGCGCGGCCTGCGAGGCGCGGGGCCGACAGGGCGACAGGGCGACGGGGCGGGTTGACGCGGCGGACCGGCGGGGCGGGAGAGGCGGGGCGACGAGGCGGCGCGGCGCGGCGGCGCGGCGCGGCGCGGCGTGGCGGCGCGGCGCGGCGCGGCGTGGCGGCGGGGCGCCGGGGCGGGCCGCTCCGGTGGGCGGGCGTGTCCGGACGGGGATGGGCGATCTTCGGCCAATCGCGCTGTGATCGGCGCGTACAGATTCCGTGCAGATTCCCGCGCCGGCTTCCGCCCGGCCAGGCGGAGGGCGGCGCTCCTCCGGGCCCGTGACCACGGGTTCAGCGGCCTGACCAGTGCCGATGACATTCGTCCAGACTTCACCAACTCGCCCCCACGCCCACTCTCCGTCCGGTACCGTCACCCTCCGCTGTGCTGAGCGCCACAAGGAGCAGGCCATTGCGCGAGTTCACAGTCCCGCCCCTCGCGGCGGCTCCGCTGGTCGGCGGGCTGGCCGACGCCGTGTTCGACCACGCCGAGTCCGATCCGGGCCGGGTCGCCCTCGGGCGGAAGGACGGGGCCGGTGTCTGGCGGGACGTCACGTCCGGGGAGCTCGGCGCGGAGGTGCTGGCCCTGGCCAAGGGGCTGCTCGCGCAGGGGATCCGGTTCGGCGACCGGGTCGCGGTCATGTCCCGTACGCGCTACGAGTGGACGCTCTTCGACTTCGCCCTGTGGACGGTCGGCGCGCAGCCCGTGCCCGTGTACCCGACCTCCTCGGCCGACCAGGTGCTCTGGACGCTCCGCGACGCCGGGGTGAGCGCCTGCGTGGTCGAGCACGAGGACCACGCGATGACGGTGGGCTCCGTCGTGGACCGGCTGCCGCACCTGAAGCGGCTGTGGCAGCTCGACACCGGGGCGGTCGGGGAGCTCGTCGCCGCGGGGGCGCGGATCGACGACGAGGTGGTGCACCGGCACCGGCGCGCCGTCACCCCGGACTCCGTCGCCACCGTCATCTACACGTCGGGGACGACCGGGCGGCCCAGGGGCTGCGTGCTCACGCACGGGAACCTGATGTTCGAGTCGGACACGCTCCTGGCGGGCTGGGAGCCGGTGTTCCGCTCCCGGCCGGGCGAGGAGGCGTCGACGCTGCTGTTCCTGCCGCTCGCCCACGTCTTCGGGCGCATGGTGGAGGTCGCGGCGGTCCGGGGCCGGGTCAAGCTCGGCCACCAGCCGCAGCTCACGGCGGGCGCGCTGCTGCCGGACCTGGCGGCGTTCCGGCCGACGTTCGTGCTGGCGGTGCCGTACGTCTTCGAGAAGGTCCTCGACGCGGCGCGACGGCGGGCGGAGGCCGAGGGCCGGGGGGCCGTCTTCGAACGGGCCGTCGACGTGGCCGTGCGGTACGCGCAGGCGCAGGAGGACCGGGAGTTCGGCCTGGGGCCCGGCCCCTCGGCGGCGCTGCGGCTGCGCCACCAGTTCTTCGACAAGGTGGTGTACGGCAGGGTGCGGGAGGCGTTCGGCGGGCGGGTCCGGCACGCCATGTCGGGCGGCTCGGCGATGGACCGGCGGACGGGCCTGTTCTTCGCGGGCGCGGGGATCACCGTGTACGAGGGGTACGGGCTGACGGAGACGTCGTCGGCCGCGACCGCGAACCCGCCGGAGCGGCCGCGGTTCGGCACGGTCGGGCCGCCCGTGCCGGGCACGTCGGTGCGGATCGCCGACGACGGGGAGGTGTGGCTGCGCGGCCCCCACGTCTTCTCCGGGTACCTCAACGACACCGGGCGCGGGGGGCCGGACGGGTGGGACGGGTGGCTGGCCACCGGGGACCTGGGCGCGCTGGACGCGAACGGCTACCTGACGATCACCGGGCGGAAGAAGGAGATCCTGGTGACGACGAGCGGCAAGAGCGTGGCCCCGCAGGTGCTGGAGCACCGGGTGCGCTCCCATCCGCTGGTCGCCCAGTGCCTGGTGGTCGGCAACGACCGCCCGTACATCGCCGCGCTGGTCACCCTCGACCAGGAGGCCGTCGACCACTGGCTGGCCATGCAGCGGCGGCCCGCGATGCCCGCCGCCGAGCTGGTGCGCGACGCCGCCCTGGAGAAGGAGGTGCGCCGGGCGGTCATCGCCGCCAACACGCTGGTCTCGCACGCCGAGTCGATCCGCACCTTCCGCATACTGGCGCGGCCCTTCAGCGAGGAGCAGGGGCTGCTGACCCCGTCGCTGAAGCTGAAGCGGCGCGCGATCGAGCAGGCGTACGCGGAGGAGGTCGCGGCGCTGTACCGCTGACGCCGCCGGGACCCGCCCGGACCGCCCGCCCCCACGGAGCCGACCGAAACGCCCCCTCCCCCACGCGAGGCGGCCCCCGTACGACGTGCACCGCCAGTCGGCGTGGTGGCACGGCGCGTGCCGGTGGTACCGGGGGGTCGGCGTGGTGGCGCGGTGCGCGCCGGTGGTTTTGGGGGGCGGCGCGGTGGCGCGGTGCGCGCCGGTGGTACCGCGTCCGCGACGACAGGTCACGTTCGCGCGAGCGCGTACGAGGAGAGGGCGGGGCGGGGCGGGACGGGATGGGCACGCCTGCCCCGCCCCTCACCTGAGCGGCACACCGCCGCGGTGGGGGCGGGGCGCCGACGGGCCCCGAGGGCAGGCCGGAAACCCGCGAGGGGGCACAGCGGGAGCCGCGGCCGACGCGCGGCGCGGAGGCGGGCGTGACGGCGGGGCGGGCCCGAGCCGGGAGCGGGGCGGCGGAGGGCGCGGCGGGCCGGGCGCCGGTCCGCCGCACGCCCGGCGGGAACGGCCGGGAAGCCGCCGGGAAGCCGCCGTAAGCCGCGAGGCGCCGCACGCCCCCGGCGCGCCCCGCCCGGCCCGCGCACCGCCATATGGCACCCCGCCCGGCCCGCGCCCCGCCGTACGGCGCCCTCGCGCGACCGCGGCGCGGGCGCCGCTCGAGCCCTCGCCGACCGGCCCCGGCCCGGCACGCCCCGGGCAGCCCCGCCATCCCCGCCGCCCGGTCCGCGTCCCCGCCGGGCCGGCCGTCAGGGACGGTCCGGTACGCCCCTCGGGCGGCCGTGGCCGCGGGTCAGGGTGTAGCCCCAGATGCCGGCCAGGGCGGCGAGTGCCGCGCCGCCCGCCGTCCACAGCCAGCGCCCCGACCACCAGCCGGACGCCCAGCCGTCCTCGGGCTCCACGGTCGCCGACGCCCCCTGGACCAGGGGCTGCGACAGCCGGCCGTCCACATCGGCGGCGGCGCCCGCGTCCTCGGCGGACACGTCGAGGGCGGCGTCGAAGGGCAGCCCGATGTCGGTCGCCGCGAGGCTCGCGGCGGTGAGCCGCACGAAGTAGGCGCCGGGCAGCGGGTCGTTCGACCACGGCTCCGCCCAGGCGCGCACCGTGCGCAGCCGGCAGGTGAGGGTGACCGTGCGGGCGTCGGCGGCGAGGGTGCGGGAGTCGCTGCCGTACTGGCACGCCTGGCGGCGGCGCAGTCCGTCGTACACGTCGATCCGCCAGGTGGCCGCCGCGCCGCGCCGGGAGGTCTCCGGCAGGGTGACCGTGGCGCGGACGGTGGCCTGGTCGCCCGCGTCGGCGGGGAACTGCCAGTACAGGTAGTCGCCGGTCGACGCCTGGGCGGTGGCGTGCTGGCCCGGCAGGACGGCGGTGGCCGACCGGAAGGACGTGCCCGCCTCCGTCGGCGCGGGCGGCTCGCCGTCCGTGGCGGCCGGTGAGGGCGTGGGGCTCGCGGCGAGCGCGGCGCCGGGGGCGGCGAGCCCGCCCAGGAGGGCGGCCCCGGTGAGCAGGGCGGCGGTGACGGCGGTGCGCCGGCTTCGTACGGTACGCATCAGTTGGTCCTCCAGACGGTGACGCGCCAGCGCGAGATCCAGCCCCACAGCAGTCCGGCGAGGAAGCCGGCGAGCGCGAGCGCGCCGAGCAGCCACCAGCCGCGGCCGAGTCCGAGGAAGGCGGTGTCGCCGGCCTCGCCGGGGCCGTCGACGACGGCGATGCTCAGTTCGACGGGCAGGCCCGGTGTGGTCCTGGTGCCGGCCGGGGCGGAGAACGCGTTGCTGACGCGCAGGCAGACCGTCTCGGCGGCGGGCTTGGCGTCGGAGCCGAGGCCGCCGCCCTCGACGTCGGGCCTGGGGTAGCGCAGGCCGGCCGATATGACGTCGGTGCGGCCCTCGCCGACGGCCTCCCCGCGGACGATCTCCCGCCCGGCGAGGGTGGAGGCCCGCAGCAGGACGCCGTAGTCGCGGTGGACGGCGCGGTCGGCGCCGACGCTCACCGAGGCGCGCAGCTCCTGGCCGGGCAGCACCTCGACGCGGTACCAGCGGTGCTGGCCGAACGTCTCGCGGTCGGTGTACAGGCCGGGCCCGAGCAGGGGGGCCTTGGCGCAGCGGTCGGCGCCCTCGGTGGCGACGGGGGTGAGGACCGGCTTGGCGGCGCGGTCCACCAATTGGCTGACTCTGCCGGAGAGTTCGGCGGTGTGCTGGACGGAGGTGTAGGTGCCTCCGGTGGCTTCGGCGATGCAGACGAGCTGGGCGCGGGTCTTGGCGTCGGGGACGAGGCCCAGCGTGTCGATGGTGAGGTGGATGCCCTTGGCGGCGATCTCCCGGGCGACCTGGCACGGGTCGAGGGGCGCGCAGGTGTCCTCGCCGTCGGTGATGAGGACGATCCGCCGGGTGGCGTCGCCGCCCTCCAGGTCCTCGGCCGCGCCGAGCAGGGCGGGGCCGATGGGTGTCCAGCCGGTCGGGGTCAGCGTGGCCACGGCGGCCTTGGCCTCGGTGCGGTCGAGGGGGCCGACGGGGTAGAGCTGCCGGGTGTCCTTGCAGCCCTCCTTGCGGTCCTTGCCGGGGTAGTCGGCGCCGAGGGTGCGGATGCCGAGCCGGACGTCGTCGGGCACGGCGTCGAGGACCTCGTTGAACGCCTGCTTCGCGGCGGCCATGCGGGACTGCCCGTCGATGTCGCGGGCGCGCATCGACCCGCTGACGTCCAGCACCAGCTCGACCTTGGGGGCTTCCTTCGCGGCCGGTTCCGCGGTGTCGGCCCGGGCGGCCACCGGGGAGAGGCCGCCCGTCAGGGTGACGAGCAGGCCGCACAACCCGGCCGCCAGTCGCTTTCGTGTGATCATCGGCGGATCATAGTGAGCGGGCCGGGGCGTCCCCAACTCGGCCGCCGGGCACGGGAGCGGGCCCGCCCACCCGCGTGGAGGGCGGGCGGGCGGTGCCCGGTCAGGCCGCGCGGCGGGCGGTGTGGACCGTGCGGGCCATCAGGAGGTGGACGTCCGGGCGGTGGTGGAGGCTCGCCTGGTCGTCCGGGTCCAGGAGCCGGTCGAGGGTGGCGCGGTCCTCGTCCGTGAGCCGTTCGGCGACGCCCTCGCGGGTCCGGGCGTACGTGGCGAGGACGTGCTCCCGTACGGCGGCGGGCACGGGTGCCGGGACGTCCAGCAGGAAGGTGCGCGTCCCGGACGGGACGAGGCCCGCCGAGGAGAGCAGCGCCGCCCAGTCCTCGGTGACCTCGCGGGCGCCGGGCAGCGCGGCCCGCATCTCGCCGAACCAGTCGGCGTGCGCGGCCTCGACGCGGGCCTCCAGGCCGGGCCGGCCGAAGCCGATGTCGCGGGGGAGGTGGCGCGCCGGCAGCCCGCCCTCCACCAGGGCCAGCAGCCCGCCGGGCCGCAGCCGCCGGGCGAGGCCCTCCAGGGCGCCGAGCTGGTCGCCGATGTGGTGCACGGACTCCCCCGCCCACACCAGGTCGGCCTCGCCCAGCTCGTCCACGCCGGCGGGCAGTTCGGCGAGGCGCGTGGTGAACCGGCCGCCCAGCGGGGCGTTGCGTTCGCGGGCCCGCTCCAGCAGCTCGGGGGTCCCGTCGACGGCGACGACGTCCGCGTACGGGAACGCCTCCGCGAGGAGCCCGGCCAGCACGCCGGGGCCGCTGCCGATGTCGAGGACGCGGCGGGCGGCGCCCACGGGCAGCAGTTCGGTGAGCCAGGCCGCCGCGCTGCGGTAGAGCGGGGTGCGCAGTTCCGCGCCGCGCTCCAGCAGCGGCAGCATCGCGGTCCAGTCCATGTGGGTGTGGTCGTGAGTCATGGGGACAGCGTGCTGGCCGGGACCGGCGAGGGCGAGGAACCGTGCCGTTCCGGCAACCTCCCGGCGTACGCCGAGCGGTACTCCTGCGGGCTGACGCCCCTGACCCGCTTGAACGCGGCGCTGAACGCGAACGCCCCGCCGTACCCGACCTGCCGGGCGATCCGCTCCACCGTCGCGTCGCCCTCGCGCAGCAGGTCGGCGGCGAGCGCCAGCCGCCAGCCCGTCAGGTACGTCATGGGCGGCTCCCCCACCAGTTCGGCGAAGCGGCGCGCGAGGGCGGCCCGCGACACTCCGGCGCGGGCGGCGAGGGAGGCGACCGTCCAGGGGTGGGCGGGCTCGTCGTGCAGCAGCCGCAGCGCCGTGCCGACGACGGGGTCGCCCTGCGCCCGGTACCAGGCGGGAGCGGCGGCGTCCGGGCGGGCGAACCAGGCCCGTACGGCGGCGACGAGCAGCAGGTCGAGGACGCGGTCGAGGACGACGCTCTGGCCGGGTGCGTCGCGGTCGATCTCGTCCTCCAGGACGGGTGTCAGCGGGCAGGACCAGGAGTCGCCGGGCAGGTGCAGCAGGGGCGGCAGCGCGTCGAGGAGGCGGCGGCCGACCTCGCTCTCCATCCGGTAGGTGCCGACGAGGAGGCCGTCCGGGCCGTCGGGGGCGTTGCCCCAGGTGCGTACGCCGAGGCACATCGTCTCCTCCAGCGGCTCGCCGCGCAGGGTGCGGCAGGTGCCGCCGGGGCCGATGAGGGACTGCGGGGGGACGCCGGGGTCCGCGGCGACGGTGTACGGGGCGGGGCCGCGCGCCAGGGCGAGGTCGCCGGGCCGCAGCAGCACGGGGGCGCCGCCGTCGGGGACGATCCACGCCTCGCCGCGGGTGACGCACATCAGGCTGAGCGGCGCCCGGTCCTCGACGCGCACGGACCAGGGCGGCGCCATGACCATCCGGAGGAGGAAGGCCCCACGGGCCCGCGGTCCGTCGAGGAGTCCGGCCAGCGCGTCCATACGGGCGAGCCTATCCGCGCGGGGGACGGGGCCGGTCGGACGGGCGGCACCGGGGCGGTCGGGCGGCGCCGGGTCGGGCGGGCGGCCGGGCCGGTCGGCCGTCGGACGGGCTGTACCCGGACGGTCGGGCGGGCGGCACCCGGACGGGCGGCGGCACCGGGGCGGTCGTGGACGTACGCGTAGGCGGCCGAGTCTTTCGCGCATGGCCGGGGGCGGGGGGCGGCCGGGAGGCTGAACGCATGACGACGAACACGGATGTGACGACGGTACTGGTGACGGCGGCGACGGGGAAGACCGGGCGCCGGGTGGTGGAGCGGCTGGCCGGACGGGGCCTTGAGGTGCGGGCCGGATCGCGCGGCGGCGGGACCCCGTTCGACTGGGAGCGCCCGGAGACCTGGGGGCCCGCGCTGGACGGCGCTGACCTGGTGTACGTGGCGTACTACCCGGACCTGGCGGCGCCCGGCGCGGCGGAGGCGCTCGGCGCGTTCGGCCGGCTCGCCGCCGCCGCGGGGGCGCGGCGGGTGGTGCTGCTGTCGGGGCGCGGGGAGGCGGAGGCCGTGGCGGCCGAGGAGGCGCTGCGGAACGCTCTGGGCGGCGGGGTGGAACTGGCCGTCGTACGGGCGGCGTTCTTCGTCCAGAACTTCACCGAGGGCTTCCTGGCGGAGGGCGCGGCGGCCGGGGAGTTCGCCTTCCCCGCCGGGGCGGTGGCGGAGCCGTTCGTGGACGCCGGGGACGTGGCGGACGTGGTGGTGGCGGCCCTGACGGAGGACGGGCACGCGGGCGCGGTGCACGAGGTGACGGGGCCCCGGCCGCTGACGTTCGCGGAGGCGGCGGCGGAGATCGGCGCCCTGGCGGGCCGGGAGGTGCGGTACGTCCCCGTCTCCGAGGAGCGGTACGCGGCGGAGCTGGCCGGGCACGGGTGGCCGGAGGAGCAGGCGGCGTGGCTGGCGGGGCTGTTCGCGTCGCTGCTGGACGGGCACAACGCGTCGGCGACGGACGGGGTGCGGCGGGTGCTGGGGCGGGAGCCGCGGGGCTTCGCCGAGGCGCTGGGGGCGGCGCCGGGGCCGCTCGCGCCGGGCGCGGTGGCGTAGGGCGGGACGCCCGGCCGGGGCCGGGCCGGGATCGGGATCGGGATCGGGCGGGTCGGATCGGGCTGGGCCGGGGCCGGGGGGAGGATCGGGCCGGGCCGGGCCGGGCCCCGGCGGGCCGGGCCGAGGCCGGGTCGGGCCGATCGGGTCGGGCCGATCGGGTCGGGCCGAGGCCGGGTCGGGATCGACCGGGTCGGGCCGATCGGGCCGGGATCGGCCGGGCGACGCGGCGGTGGCGGCGGGCAGGGTCCCGGCCGGGCGGGGGTGCCAGGGGCACGGGACGGCGCGGCGCGGCGGGCCCGGCTGCGGGGCAGGGAGGGCGGGGCCCGCCGCCCTCCCCCGGCGGGGCGTCAGGACGCGCCGTGGGCGTCGGCCAGGGCCTCGACGTGGGCGGCCAGCGCGAAGTCCCGCTCCGTCACGGCGCCGCCCGCGTCGTGGGTGTGCACCGACAGCGACACGCTGTCGTAGCCGAGGGTCAGGTCGGAGTGGTGGTTCATCTCCTCCTGCACCCGGGCGATGTGCACGACCATCGCCGCCGCCGCGAAGTGGCCGGCCAGGCGGTACGTACGGGTGAGCCGGTCGGCCTCGAAGGCCCAGCCGGGCAGCTCGCGCAGCCGGTCCTCGATCTCCTCGTGCGGCAGCGGTCCTGCGGGCATGTCCCGTGCTCCCTTCCGGTTCGGCGCCGACGGCGGCGGCGCTCCCGACCCTACGGTCCCGGCCGCCGCCGCCCGCCGTCGACTCGGCCGTCTGGGCTACCGTCTGGGGTATGACGACAGTGGCGACGGTCACGGGAGTGGGGGCCCTGCTGCGCGAGTGGCGGGAGCGGCGGAGGCTGAGCCAGCTCGAACTGGCGCTGCGGGCGGGCTCGTCGGCGCGGCATGTCTCGTTCGTCGAGACGGGCCGGTCACGGCCGAGCGAGGAGATGGTGCTGCGCCTCGCCGAGCACCTGGAGGTGCCCGTGCGGGAGCGCAACGCGCTGCTGCTCGCGGCGGGGTACGCGCCGAGGTACAGCGAGTCGGCACTGGACGCCCCGGAGCTGGGCCCGCTGCGCGAGGGCATCGACCGGCTGCTGGCGGGATACGACCCGTACCCGGCGGTCGTGGTGGACGGCTCGTACGCGGTGCTGGCCTCGAACGGGGGCGCGGGACTGCTGCTGGAGGGGCTGCCCGGCCATCTGCTGGAGGCGCCCAACGCCATGCGGATCACCCTGCACCCGGAGGGCCTGGCGCCGCGCATCCGGAACCTGCCGGAGTGGCGCGGGCACCTGCTGGCGCAGATGGAGCGGCAGATCGCCCTGGACCGGTCGGAGCCGCTGCGGCGCCTGTACGAGGAGGTGGCCGCGTACCCGGTGCCGGGCGGAGACGGCGGGGGCGCGGCGGGCGGCGGGGAGGAGGCGGGGCGGCACCCGTACTTCGCGCTGCCCCTGCGCATCGAGGCGGCCGGGCGGGTGCTGTCGTTCGTCTCGTCGATCTCGACGTTCAACACCCCGATGGACGTGACGGTCGCGGAGCTGGCCATCGAGACGTTCCTCCCGGCCGACGCCGAGACCGCCGCGTTCCTGCGCTCGCTGCCGCTGCCGGCGCCGCCGGCGGGCTGACCGGCCGGCGGCTGTCCGGTCACCTGCCGGCGGGTTCGGCGCGTGGCCGGCGGCCGGCCGCACACCGGTACGGGCCGGGACCGCCCGGCCGGCCGGGCGGTCAGCGGGCCCGCAGGGCGGTCCACTGCAGCACCGCGAACCCGGCGACCGTCAGTGCCTGGACCGGGATCCACACGGCCCCGGCGGTGGTGGGCTCCAGCCAGGCGAGGAGCGCGACGACGCTGAGGGCGGCCCACACCGCGTTGGCGTCGACCACGGCGGTGACGGCCGCGGCGGGCGGGCGGCGCCGCGAGGCCAGCGCCCCGACGGCGGCGGCGAACACGACGAGGAAGACGCCGAGGCCGGACAGGAGCCCGGCGTCGACGCCCAGCAGCCTGCCGAGCGGGCCGGACGCGGCGACGTAGGCGGCTCCGTTCGCGCCGGTGACGACCGCGTCGAGGGCGAGGAAGCGCCGGAGCATCGCGTGCGGTTCGGTGGTGCGGGACAGTCCGGCGAGCAGGGCCTGGGACATGGCGGATCACCCTCCAACGGGGTCGTGCGGTCACGGGGGCGGTACGGGACCCTCGGCGGCCCGTCGCGCACCACCACCCTGACGGGCACGCGCGCGGGGGTCGATTACGTGGGGGGTAATGGCCGGAGGCCGGGGACCGCGTACGCGGGGGCGAGGGCCGGAGGCCGGGGTCCGCGCCGGGCCCGTGTCCGGGCGGTGACGGCCGACGGGCTCCGGGCCCGGGGACGGGCACCGGGCGCCGGGCGGGTGAGGGCCCTTGCCCGCCGGGCGGGTGGGCACGGCCCGTGCGGGCGGGACGGGCGGAGTCGGGGACGTGCGCGCCGGGCGGGCAGGTGCCGGGACGAGCGCGCCGGGCGGGTGGCGGCCGGGACGTACCGGCGGTGGCGGCCCGGCGGGTGGCGGCCCGGCGGGGCGTCGGGAGCGGGTCCGTCACCCGGTCGGCGGGGCGCGTGAAGCTGCGCTGTGGGCCCGCTTAAGAAAACCTCGATGGACGCGGGCCGTCCGCCGTCGGCAGATTGGTCGCGTTCACCGCACTTTCCGCCTGTCCCGCCTGGAGCCGCCGCGATGAAGGCCCTTGTCAAGCAGAAGGCCGAGCCCGGCCTGTGGCTGATCGACGTCCCCGAGCCCGAGACGGGGCCCGGAGACGTGCTGATCAAGGTGCTGCGCACCGGCATCTGCGGGACCGACCTCCACATCCGCGCGTGGGACGGCTGGGCGCGGCAGGCGGTGTCGACGCCGCTGGTGCTCGGGCACGAGTTCGTCGGCGAGGTGGCGGCGGTCGGCCCCGACGTGCGGGACATCGCGGTCGGCGACCTGGTCAGCGGCGAGGGCCACCTCGTGTGCGGCAAGTGCCGCAACTGCCTGGCGGGCCGCCGCCACCTGTGCCGGTCGACGATCGGCCTGGGCGTCGGCCGGGACGGGACGTTCGCCGAGTACGTGGCGCTGCCCGCGTCCAACGTGTGGGTGCACCGCACGGAGGTGGACCTCGACATCGCGGCGATCTTCGACCCGTTCGGCAACGCCGTGCACACGGCGCTGTCGTTCCCGCTCGTCGGCGAGGACGTCCTGATCACGGGCGCCGGGCCGATCGGCGTCATGGCGGCGGCCGTCGCCCGGCACGCCGGGGCGCGCAACGTCGTCGTCACCGACGTGAGCGAGCCGCGCCTGGAGCTGGCCCGCAAGGTCGGCGCCACCCTCGCGGTGAACGTCGCGGAGACGGGCATCGCGGAGGCGCAGAAGCGGCTCGGCCTGCGGGAGGGCTTCGACGTGGGCCTGGAGATGTCCGGCCGGCCCGAGGCGATGCGCGACATGGTCGCCAACATGACGCACGGCGGGCGCATCGCCATGCTCGGTCTCCCGGCGGAGGAGTTCCCCGTCAACTGGTCGAAGATCGTGACGTCGATGATCACGGTGAAGGGCATCTACGGCCGGGAGATGTTCGAGACCTGGTACGCGATGACGGTGCTGCTGGAGGGCGGCCTCGACCTGAGCCCGGTGGTCACCGGCCGGTACGCGTACAAGGACTTCGACACGGCGTTCGACGAGGCGGCCACGGCCCGCAGCGGCAAGATCATCCTTGACTGGACCGCCTAGCACCCGCGCCCCCGCCCCGCCCCCGTACCACCTTCCAAGGAGCACCCTGATGTTCACCTCCGTCCGCGACGAGCTGCGCACCGCCCTCGACGAGATCCGGGACGCCGGGCTGTACAAGCCGGAGCGGGTCATCGGCTCCCCGCAGTCGGCGTCGGTCGCCGTGACGGCGGGCGGCGCCCCCGGTGACGTGCTGAACTTCTGCGCCAACAACTACCTGGGCCTCGCCGACCACCCCGAGGTCGTCGCGGCGGCCAAGGACGCCCTGGACCGGTGGGGCTACGGCATGGCGTCCGTGCGGTTCATCTGCGGCACGCAGGAGATCCACAAGGAGCTGGAGCACCGGCTGTCGGCGTTCCTCGGGCAGGAGGACACGATCCTGTACTCCTCCTGCTTCGACGCCAACGGCGGTGTCTTCGAGACGCTCCTCGGCCCCGAGGACGCGGTGATCTCCGACGCCCTGAACCACGCGTCGATCATCGACGGCATCCGCCTGTCCAAGGCAGCCCGGTACCGGTACGCCAACCGCGACATGGCGGAGCTGGAGGCACGGCTGAAGGAGGCGGCGGGCGCCCGGCGCCGGCTGATCGTCACGGACGGCGTCTTCTCGATGGACGGCTACGTCGCGCCGCTGCGCGAGATCTGCGACCTCGCCGACCGGTACGGGGCGATGGTCATGGTGGACGACTCGCACGCCGTCGGCTTCGTCGGCGCGGGCGGCCGGGGCACCCCCGAGCTGCACGGCGTGATGGACCGCGTGGACATCGTGACGGGCACCCTCGGCAAGGCCCTGGGCGGCGCGTCGGGCGGCTACGTGGCCGCCCGCGCCGAGATCGTGGAGCTGCTGCGGCAGCGCTCCCGCCCGTACCTGTTCTCCAACTCGCTCGCCCCCGTGATCGCCGCCGCGTCGCTGAAGGTGCTGGACCTGCTGGAGTCGGCGGGCGACCTGCGCGAGCGGCTGGACGCCAACACGAAGCTGTTCCGCACCCGGATGGCGGAGGAGGGCTTCGAGATCCTGCCCGGCGACCACGCGATCGCGCCCGTGATGATCGGCGACGCGGCGAAGGCGGCGCGGATGGCGGAGCTGCTGCTGGAGCGCGGTGTGTACGTGATCGGGTTCTCGTACCCGGTCGTGCCGATGGGCCAGGCCCGCATCCGGGTGCAGCTGTCGGCGGCGCACTCGACGGCGGACGTGGAGCGGGCGGTGGCGGCCTTCCGCGACGCCCGCGCGGCGATGGAGGGCTGACACCCCGGGCCGCGCGGCCGGGCCGGGCGGGCCGCGGGCCCGGCCGGCCCGGCCGTGTGCGCCGCACGTGCACGTGGGCTCCCGCGGGCACGTGGGCTCCACGTGCCCGTGCCCGTGCGCTTGCCCGCCGGGGCCCGGCCGGGCGTCCCGGCGGGGTGCGGGCGGGGGTGCGCGGGCGGGTGACAATGGCAGGGTGATCGACCCCCGCCGGCTGCGCATACTGCGGGCCGCGGCGGACCACCGCACGGTGACCGCCGCCGCAGCAGCGCTGTACCTCACGCCGTCCGCCGTCTCCCAGCAGCTCGCCGCACTGGAGCAGGAGACCGGCCACACCCTGCTGACCCGCAGCGGCCGGGGCGTCCGGCTCACCCCCGCCGGGGAGATCCTGCTGGAGCACGCCAACGAGGTGCTGGCCCAGCTGGAGCGGGCCGAGGCGGAGCTGGCCGCGTACGCGGACGGGACGGCCGGCGAGGTCGCGGTGGCGGCGTTCGCCACGGGCATCGCGGAGGTGCTGGCCCCGGCGATCGGCCGGCTGGCACACGAGCGTCCGGGCATCCGGCTGCGGGTGCGGGACGCGGAGGGCGACGAGTCGCTGCCGCTGGTCCTGGACGGCGAGGCGGACCTGGCGCTGGCCGTCGAGTACCGGGGCGCGCCGCGCGACGGCGACCGGCGGCTGGTGCGGGTGCCGCTGTACGCGGAGCCGTTCGACGCGGTGCTGCACGCGGGCCATCCGCTGGCCCAGTCCCCGGAGGTGGCCCTGGCCGCGCTCGCCTCCAGCGACTGGATCGGCCAGTCACCGGGCAACCCCTGCCACGACATGGTGCTGCTCGCCTGCGAGCTGGCCGGTTTCGAGCCGCGGCTGGTGCACGCGTCGGACGACTTCCGCGCGGTCGTGGCACTGGCCGGGGCGGGCGCCGGCGTGGCGCTCGTGCCGCGCTCGGCGCTGCGCGGCATCGAACTGAAGGACGTGGTGGTCCGGCCGGTGGCGGGTCCGGCGGCGTTCCGGCGGGTGTTCGCGGCGGTACGGCGCGGGGCGGAGGACCATCCGCTGATCCGGCCGGTGCTGGACGCGCTGGCCCGCGCGGCGGCGGGTCTGTCGGCGGACGGCCCCACCGCCTGACGCGGCGGCGGGCTGGGGCGGGGCGGGGACGCTCAGGCCGACGCGGGGGTACGGGCCGGGCGCGGGCCGGGCGGGACCGGGCCGGGCCGGGCCGGGCCGGGCGGGGTGTGCGGGGTGCGCGCGGGCCGGGCGGGGTGGGGGTGCGGGGCGTGGGCGGTGGCTCAGCGGGCCCGCGCCGCCGAGGCCGCGCCCTGCCCGTCGTCGGCCACGTGGCCGCCGCCGCTCCCCTCGCCGTCGCCCGCACGGACCTTCCGGGCCGACATCCACGCGTACACGAGGACGCCCGCGAAGAGGAACAGCACGCCCTGGTAGACGGCGGCGTACCCGGAGCCCGCGACCAGCCACATGGAGAAGCCGAAGGCGAGCGCGGCGAGCACGCCGTCGCGCACCAGCCGGCCGCCCTGGACGCGGTCGCGGCGGCCGGACAGCAGGAAGTGGATCTGCGCGGCCGTGGACAGCAGGTAGGGGACGGTCGCCGTGAAGGTGGTGACCAGCACCAGCGTCTCGAAGACGCCCTCGGAGCCGGCCGTGTAGTTGTAGACCGTCAGCAGGGAGGCCAGGACGACCGTGACGAGGACGCCGACCGTCGGCACGCCCCGCCTGCGGCGGGAGAAGGCCCGCGGGAACAGCCCGTCGCGGGCGGCGGCGTACGGGGTCTGGGCGCTCAGCAGCGTCCAGCCGTTGAGGGCGCCGACCATCGACACCAGGGCCATGCACGCCACGGCCGCGCCGCCCCACGTACCGCCGAACATGGCGTCGACGGCGTCGGAGAACGGCGCCGAGGAGCCGACGAGCCGGTCGTGGGCGACCGTGCCGAACACGGCGACCGTGCCCAGCAGGTACAGCACGGCGGCGCCGAGCGTGCCGAGCACGGTGGCGCGCCCGACGTTGCGGCGCGGGTCGCGCACCTCGCCCGCGCTGACGGCGGCCGACTCGACGCCGAGGTAGCTGAACAGCAGGATCGCCGCCGACGCGGACACCGCGCCGAGCGCGCCCGAGCCGCTGCCCTGGAACGGCCCCAGGTTGTCCGCGTCGAAGAAGAACAGTCCGGCCACGGCGACGAACAGCAGCGGGACGAACTTCAGCACCGTGGCGACGAGCTGCACCGCGCCGACGTACCGGGTGCCGGCCAGGTTGGCGAGGGCGGGCAGCCACTGCACCAGCAGCGCGGCGGCGACGGTCGCGGCGACCGAGCCGTGCAGCGGCAGCAGCACGTCGAGGTAGCCGACGGCGGCCACGGCGAGGGCGGCGTTGGAGACCCAGGTGGTGATCCAGTACGACCAGGCCGACAGGAACCCGGCGAAGTCGCCGAACGCCTCGCGGGCGTACACGTACGGGCCTCCGGTGCGCGGGTGCCGCTCGGCGAGCCGCCCGAAGACCAGGGCGAGGGCGACGGCGCCCGCGGTGAGCACGGCGAACGCGACCAGGCTGATCGTCCCGTAGGGCGCCACGGACGCGGGGAGGAGGAAGATCCCGCCGCCGATGATGTTGCCCATGACCAGGGCGGTGGCGACGGGGAGGCCGAACCGGCGGGCGTGCCTGCCCCCGTCGCCGTGGCCGTCGTTCCCGGGGCCGCCCTTTCCGGGGCTGCCGTCCGCGGTGGCACCGGGGGTGGGGGGCCGCTGGGTGTCCTGCCCGGCGTCCGGGGTGAGGGCCGTGCTCATGAGGGGTGATGCGCCTTTCTCCGTACAAACGTTCACCATGCTGGCGTACGGCGGAACAGCGCTCCAAATCACCCGTCTTCGTCCGGCGGCCCCCCGCCCGCAACCGGAAATCTTCCGTCCGTTTGTGAATGCGGCGGCGATTCCTGCGCGGAGTCCGCCGCCACGGCGGGACGATGCGCCGGGCGCCGCCGGGCACGGGGCTCCCCGCCGTCGCCCCCTTCGCCGTCCGCCTCCCGGCCGTCCGCCTCCCGGCCGTCCGCCTCCCCACCGCCGGGCCCACCGCCGCTGGGTTCACCGCCGTCGGGCCCACCGCCGCGGGCCTCACCCTCGCGGGCCTCCGCCAGCCAGCGCCGCAGCACCCGGTGGACGGCCTCCGCGCCCACCAGCCCCCCGGCCTCGCCCACCGGCGAGGACAGCTCGCGGGGCCACATCAGGAACGCCTCGGACTGGCCGCCGCCGAGCCCGCCGTGCGAGCCGATCTGGTCCTCGAAGGCGTGCACCCGGTCGGTCTCCGGGTCGTACATCGAGTTGACCATGATGTCCGCGACGTGCGGGAACGTGTCCGTGCGCCGGATCGCCGCGGCCGTGCCCGGCCCGAACGCGGCGAGCGGCCCCGCCCCGTCGGCCAGCTCGTCGACCGGCGACTCGAACCCGTCCCCGCCCAGCACCACCGAGCCGTGCCGTTCGGAGCGCACCAGCACGAAGCCGATCCCCGGATGGCCGGCGAGGGTCCGCAGCAGCCCCGGGTACCGCTGGTCGATCTCCTCCCGGGACATCCGGTGGGAGACGTCCGGGAACGAGACGAGCCCCAGGTTCCCCGACGCCAGCACCACCGGGCCGGCCCCGCGCGCCGGGCGCTCACCGCGCCGCTCCCCCTCCACCGGCCGGTGCAGGGCGCTGCGCAGGGCGTTGCGGGCCTCCGCGCCGCTGGCGCTGTGCCGGGCGCGCCGGGACACGGGCAGGCCGCAGCCGGCCCGTACGAGGTCGCGCAGCGTCAGCCCGTACGCGCTCTCGAAGGTCTCGCCGAAGCTCTGCCCGTGGTCCGACAGGAGCACGATCCGGTACGGGCGGGGCGCGTGCGCGGCGGCCTTCGCGATCAGCTCGACGGAGCGGTCGAGGCGGGCGAGGACCTTCGCCGCGTCGCCGCTGCGCGGCCCCGAGTGGTGGGCGACCTCGTCGTACGCCACGAGGTCGGCGTAGACGGCCGTCCGCCCGGCCAGGACGTCGCCGAGGACGGCGGCGACCACCACGTCCCGCTCGACGACGGTCGCGAAGGCCCGCACGAACGGGTACGCGCCGCCGCGCGGTACGCGGGGCGCGTCGCCGCGCAGCCGGGCGGCGAGCGCCTGCCCGGTCTCCCGGACGAGCTCGGCGGCGAAGGACACCGCGGTGCGGGTGGCGTTGGCCGGGTCGCGGAAGTACGCGAAGTACCCGGCGCGGGAGCGGGTGCCCGGACCGCGCCTGGCGGAGACCGAGAGCACCAGGGCGAGCTGCTCGGCGCCGCCGCCGAAGAGGTTGCCCCGGCTCGCCCCGTCCTCGGCGAGGAGCCCGGGGCCTCCGGTGCGGGCGGCGGCGCGGCGCTGGAGCTCGACGGCGCTGGCGGGCCGGTTGCACACCATCAGGCGGCCGGTGTCCTTCTCGTACCAGCGGAACGCCGGCACGTCGTGGTTGGTGCCGTGGAGCAGGGCGAGCTGGCTGGCGCCGGTCTGGCTGGACCAGTCGGTGCGCCACGGGGCGAGGCGGTGCGTGGTGCCCGCCCAGGCGGCGAGCGTCGGCATGGTCCCGGCGTCCATGGCGTCACGCAGCACGTCGTGGCCGACCCCGTCGAGCTGGAGGAAGAGCGTGCCGGGAGGGGTGCCGGGGCCGGTCCTCGCGGCGGTGCGGCGGCGGCGCCCGGCCAGCCGGTACAGGCGGCGGCCGTACGCCTCGTCGTCGCGTACGGCGAGGGCCGTGGAGGTCGCGGAGGCCACGGCCGACATGACGGCCGCCACCACGACCGCGTTCTGCGGGTCGGCCTCGCCGCGCCCGTCGGGGATCAGCCAGAGCGCGAGGAGGAGCAGCGAGCCGTTGAGGAAGAACACCAGCACGCCGAGGACGAGCGCGGGGACCAGCAGCAGCGCCCGTACGACGAGGGGCCACACCAGCGCGCCGAGCAGCCCGAAGGCCCCCGCGCCCCAGGCGGCGGTGACGGCGGTGCGGGTGGCGCTGTCGCCGTCGTCGGACTGGAGCTGGAAGTCGGGCAGCGCGCCGGCCAGGAGGAGCAGGGTGAGGGTCGAGACGGCCCACACGACGACGACCCGCAAGGCGGCGCCGCCCACCGACTTCCACCGACCGACGCCCACACCGTCCGCCTTTCGCCGCTTTGGTCCGCGGCCACCAGCGTGGCACACCGCGTCCGCCCGGCGGCCGGCCCCGCCGCGCGGACGCGCGCGCGGACCCCGGTACGGGCGGGCGGACGGCGGGTGCGGGTCGCCTGGGCGCCAGGCACCGGCGGGCGGGCGCGGACCGGTGGGTAAGTGGGTGGGCGCGGGTCGGCGGGCGCGGGTCGGTGGGTAGGCGCGGGTCGGTGGGGGGTGGGTGGGTCGCCGGGTGCCGGCGGCTGGGTGCGGGTCGGCGGGCGGTGGCGGCCGGGCAGGGAGGGGCCGGACCGGCGGCCGGGGGCCCGGGGCCTGGGCCGGGGCCGGGTCAGCGGCCGTCGTAGCCGGCCGTGGGCATGGAGAGGCGGCGGTGCACGCGGGCCTTCATCTCCGCGTCGTACGCCGGCTCGTGGAGCCCGGCCGTCTCCAGCCGCACCCCGCGCCGCTCGCACTCGGCGGTGAAGTCCCGCGCCGAGGTGACCGCCCGGGCCAGCACCCGCTCGTTCGGCGCGACGAAGAGGTCGACGGCGCCCTCCTCGACGTCCGCCCACAGCGTGCGGTGGTCGGGGCGCAGTCCGTAGCACAGGAGGGTGCGGCTGACGACATAGCCCCTGCCGGCCGCCCACCGCTCGCACATGGCGTGCTGGCTGCGGGTGTCGACCAGGAACGGGTCGCTGTCGAGCTCGTCGAGCGGCGTCAGGCTGGCGATCGCCGCCACGCGTACGTCGTCCATGGGGCGACCCTACTCCCGGCGGCTGCCCGCCGGAGGCGCTCCCGCTCTACGCTCGTGGCATGGAGGTCACCTGGTGGGGCCACGCCACCTGCACCGTCGAGGACTCCGGCGTACGCGTGCTGACGGACCCGCTGTTCGTGCCCCGGCTCGGGCACCTGCGGCGGCGCCGGGGCGCGCTGCCGCCGCCCGAGGCGGCGGCAGCGGACGTGGTGCTCGTGTCGCATCTGCACGCCGATCACCTGCACCTGCCGTCGCTGGCGCGGCTCGCGCCCGGCACGCGTCTCGTGGTGCCGCTCGGGGCGGTCCGCGCGGTGCCGGGGCTGCGGCGGCTGACCGGGCTGCGGATCACCGAGGTGGCCGCCGGTGACGAGGTCAAGACGGGTCCCGTGGCCGTACGGGCGGTGCCGGCCGCGCACGACGGGCGGCGGCTGCCGGTGGGGCCGCGCCGCTCCCCCGCGCTCGGGTACGTGATCGCCGGCGCGGCCCGCACGTACTTCGCCGGGGACACGGGCCTGTACGACGGGATGGCGGCGGCGGTCGGGGCGGTGGACGTGGCACTGCTGCCGGTCGGCGGATGGGGGCCGTTCCTGGGGCACGGCCACCTCGACGCGGGGCGTGCCGCGCGGGCGGTGGCGGAGCTGGCGCCCGCGGCGGCGGTGCCGGTGCACTACGGCACGTACTGGCCGATCGGGCTGGACGCGGTGCGTCCGCACGAGTTCCACGCGCCGGGCGGCGAGTTCGCTCGGCTGGCGGCGCGCCGGGCGCCGGAGGTGGCGGTGCACCTGCTGGGGCACGGCGAGAGCGTGCGGCCGGGGGCGGGGCGGTGACCGCGGGGCTGCTGGGGCAGCTCGCCGTGGAGGAGACGCACCGGGCGGTCGCCTATCCGTCGCTGTTCCTGCTGGTCGCGCTGGGGGCGCTGGTGCCGGTCGTGCCGACCGGGGCGGTGGTCAGCTCGGCGGCGGTGGTCGCCTACCACCAGTCGGCGCCGCTCGCGCTGCCCGCGGTCTTCCTGGTGGCGGCCACGGCGGCGCTCGCCGGGGACTCGGCGCTGTTCTGGCTGGGGCGGCGCGGGGTGGTGTCGCGGGGCGGTTCGCGGTGGCTGGACGCGCTGCGGGCGCGGGCCGACCCCGAGCGGCTGGAGCGGGCGCAGACCAGGCTGCACGACCACCGGGTGCCGGTACTGGTCGTGTCGCGGCTGGTGCCCGCGGGGCGGATCCCGGTGATGGTGGCGTGCCTGCTGGCGCGGATGCCGCTGGGCCGGTTCGTCCGGGCCGACGTGCCGGCGGTGCTGGCGTGGGCGGCGGCGTACCAGCTCATCGGTGTGGTGGGCGGGTCGCTGTTCCCGTACGCCTGGCAGGGTGTGGCGGTGGCGGTCGCCCTGGCGCTGCTGGTGAGCGCCGTGCCGAGGCTGTGGCGGTGGGCGCGGAGGGGCCGGCGGCGGACCGGCGCGGGTGAGGCGCGCGGAGGGTGAGGCGCGCGGAGGGTGGGCGGAGGCGCGCGGAGGGGGGCGGGCGGCGTGGCCGGGGGGTGAGCGGGGTGGGGTGGTTCAGGGGAGTACGCGGGACTCGCCGACCGCCAGGTCCCACAGGCGATCGCGGGGCAGGCCCGCCGCGTCCCAGGCGGCGTGGAGGCGGGTGCGGGGCTCCATGACCGGTTCGGAGGACAGGACGAACGTCGCCCAGTGCATGGGCGCCATGAACCGGGCGCCCAGGTCGCGGAAGGCCCGCACGGCCTCCTCCGGGTCGGTGTGGACGTCGCCGAGCCACCAGCGGGGGGCGTACGCGCCGATCGGCAGGAGCGCCAGGTCGATGCCGGGATGGCGGTCGGCGATGCGGCGGAACCAGTGGCCGTACCCGGTGTCGCCGGCGAAGTAGACCCGCCGGTGGTGCGAGTCGGTCAGGACCCAGCCGCCCCACAGGGAGCGGCAGGTGTCGGTGAGGGTCCGCTTGGACCAGTGGTGGGCCGGTACGAAGTCGAAGCGGACCCCGCCCAGCTCGGCCGACTCCCACCAGTCGAGTTCGGTGACGCAGGTGAAGCGGCGGCGCCGGAACCAGCGGCCGAGGCCGGCCGGGACGAACAGCGGGGTGGTGCGCGGGAGCCGTCGCAGGGTGGGCCAGTCGAGGTGGTCGTAGTGGTTGTGGCTGATGACGACCGCGTCGACGGGCGGCAGGTCCCGCCAGCGGACGCCGACGGGTGTGACGCGGGCCGGGGTGCCGAGGATGCGGCGGGACCAGACGGGGTCCGCGAGGACGGTGAGCCCGCCGGCCCGGATGACCCAGCTCGCGTGGCCCGCCCAGGTGACGGCCACCGTGTCGGGGCCCGCGGGGGGCAGCGGGCCGGGCGCGAACGGCAGCTTGGGCACGTCGCGCAGCCCGTCGGCGCCGGGCCGTACGGCGGCGGCGCCCTCCCGGGCCAGGCGGGCGAAGGCGCGGACGCCCGGCAGCGGGGCGGTGAGGCGGCCGGCGAAGGAGCGGGGCCAGGAGCGGGTCTCGCCCAGCGGCCGGGGCGCGGGGCACCTCACGGCGCCCGTGCCCGGACCGGGGCCCGTGCCCGGAGCGGGGCCCGTGCCGGTGCCTGACCCGGGGCCCGTGCCGGGCGCGGCGGGGTCCCGGGGCGAGGCGACCGGGGGGAGGTCTGCGGGTGTCCCGTCCGTCATGTGCGGGGTCCTCCAGCGGTCGCGGCGCGGTCCGGGCGCGGTTCGGGGTCGCGCAGCGCGGCCGACAGGCCGGCCAGGGCCCGTGCCACGTGCGGCAGGTCGAGCGGGTCCTCGGCGGTGAGGGCCTCCAGCCGCTCCTCCGGGGTGGCGCCCAGCAGCGGCGTGGTGGCCAGGCGGACGCGCAGGGCGCCGAGCTCGTCGCCGAAGCGGTGGGCGCCCGGTGCGGGCGCCCCGAGCCGGGCGGTCAGGTGGTCCTCCAGTTCGATGGAGTCGGTGACGCCCCGCTCGGCGAGGGCGCCGCGCAGCGGGCCGAGGTCCGCGTACAGGTGGCGCCCGGCCTCGGGCGGGAGGGCCAGGGCGCCCGCGTCGAGGACGGCGCGGTGGGCCGCGGCGGCCACGCGCGCGTGCAGGGCGGTGGCGGCGGCGTTGCGGGCGGTGACGGCCTCCGGCTCGTCCAGGGCGTGCGCGACGGCGGCGGCCAGCGGGCCGGGCAGGTCGGCGCCGAGCGCGGTGAGCACGTCCAGGGCGCGGGCCCGGTGGGCTGCGCCGGACGGGCCGGGAGGGAAGCGGGCGACGGCGGCGGGCCAGGCGGCGGGGGTGAGGGCGCCCGCGAGGTCGCACAGGACGGTGACGTCGCCGGGGCGCATCTCGGCGGGGCTGACGAAGACGGTGTCGTGCGGCCGGTGCACGGTGTCCCGCCAGGTCTCGTCGCTGATGACGTGCAGGCCCTCGCCGGCGGCCGCCTCGCACGCCTCGTGGACCAGTTCGGGCGGGGCGACGGTGCCGGTCGGGTCGTCGGCGACGCCGAGCAGCAGCACGGCGGGCCGGCCGCCCTCGGCGCGCACCCTCCGCACGGTCTCCAGCAGCGCGTACGGGTCGGGGACGCCGCCGCACTCGGCGGGGGTCGGCACGTGGTAGGCGGGCCGGCCGAGGAGCCGGACCTGCGGGGTCCACGACAGGGGGCAGGGGCGGGGCATGAGCACGTCGCCGCCGTGCGCGGCGAGCAGCGCGGTCAGCAGCGGGCCGGTGCCGGGCGAGGCGGCGATGTCCTCGGGGTGGCAGCGCAGGCCCCGGCGCGACCAGTAGCCGCAGGCCGCCTCGCGCAGGACGGGCCCGCCGCCGGGCGGTTCGGCGTCGGGCCGGGTCGCGGCGGCGGCCAGCAGCCCGGCCAGCTCGCCGACGACGGGCAGGCCGGTGTCGGGGGCGGGCGGGGCGTACCGCACCTGCCCGTGCCCGTGGGCGAAGCTGCGCGTCACCACGACCTCGGCCTCCCGTGCGTCTGAGGGCTCGAACCCTTTATACGAACATTTGCGGTGGTTCGCCGTTCGGAGGGCCGGGGGCCGCTCCGGCGCCGCCGGCGGGGCGGGCCAGTTCCTCCCGCAGGTCGCGGCCGCGGGCCCGTACGATCCCCGCCGCCACGTCGGCCAGCTTGCGGTTGGTGAGCTGGGAGGAGCGCCGCAGCGCCGCGTACGCCTCGTCGGCCCCGCAGTCCAGGACGTGCATGACGATGCCCGCGGCCTGGTCGATGACGGGCCGGGAGCGCAGCGCGGACTCCAGCTGGCCGACCTCTGCGAGGGCGGCGCGGTGGCGCCGGTCGCGCGCGAGCCCGGCGGCGGCCTCCGCGCCGAGGGCGGCGGCGGGGCCGTGCGCGGCGCCGGTGAGGGAGCCCGGCCGGAAGCCGTACAGATGGAGGGCGAGCGAGGCGCCCGCCCGGTGGAAGGGCAGGGTCGCGGCGGCCCGGACGCCCGCGCCGAGGGCCGCCGCGCGGAAGGCGGGCCAGCGTGCGTCGTGGAGCAGGTCCCCGGCGACGACGGGGCCGCCGCTGTCGAGTGCCGCCGTGATCGGGCCGTCGCCGGTGGCGAGCTGCACGCCGACCAGGGCGGCGAGGTCCGGGTGCGTCGCCGCGGTGCGGCGCTCGTCCCGCTCCGCCTCCCCGCCGCCGAGTGTCACCGCGGCGCCGCAGCAGGCGGGCAGGAAGCGGACGCACTGCTCGGCGAGCCGCTGGAGGCGGCGCGCGGCCGGTGCCGGCCCGGGTCCCTCGTGGTCGGGCGCGATCAGCATGGGGGCGGCTCTCCTCTCCGGGTGCGGCTGCCCGCCGCGCTCCCGCCGAAACGGCCCCCGGCGTGCCCGCCCCGGCGCTCCCCCACCGGTGCTGCGCCCGCCGTCGGGGCATACGGGCCGCAGGCGCGCCGGGTGGTGCGCGCCCCGGCGGAACCGGAACGGGAACGGCAGCCTCGGCGGACGCGCCGGGCGGAGCGGGAGTCAGGATCATGAGCGAGACCGGCTCGTTCGGCGAGGACCTCGCGGACTTCGTACGGCGGGTGGGGGCGCTGCGCGGTTCCCGCGCCCTGCCGGCGGCGGAGCTGCGGGGCGTGCTGGACGCCGCCCTGTTCGAGCTCGAGCACGCGGCGGAGACCCTGTGGCCCCGGTACGAACGGCTGGCGGCGAGGGCGCCGGAGGGCACGTCGGCGGAGCGGCGGGAGCGGCAGCTGCTGAGGGCGGTGTTCCAGCGGCTGCCGCTGCCCGTGGTGCTGGTCGACCGGGACACGGCCGTACGGCGGATGAACCCGGCCGCGACGGCCCTGACCGGGGTGCGGGCCGGATACGCGACGGGGCGCCCGCTGGCGGGGCTGCTCGCTCCGGGCGACCGGGCTCCGTTCCGGTCGCAGGTGGCGGCGGCGGCGCGCGGCGAGGGCGCCCGGAGCCTCACCGTGCGGCTGCTGCAGGGGCCCGACGAGCCCGTGCGGGCCACACTGACGGCGTTGTCCCCGCCGGGTGAGCCGCAGCGGACGGTGGTGCTCGTGCTCCAGCCGGGTGTGCCGGGCGCGGGCGCCGGGGCGCGGGCCGGGACCGGTACGGGAAGCGGGGCGGTGCCGGGAGTGGCCCGGCCCGGCGGTGGGCGCGCGTCCTCCGCCGCCGGGGCGGGTACGGGAGCCGGTGCCGGCGCGGCCAGCGGGGCGCCGGGGCGGCCGGGCGGTGGGCCCGAGCGGCCGGGCGGTGTGCCCGAGCGGCCGGGCGGTGTGCCGGGCCTCGCGGAGGCCACCGAGCGGGCCGGGGCGCTGGACCTGGTGGACGCCGTCGCGACGGCCCTGCTGCGGACGGCCCCCGGCGACGCGCGCGGCGCCCTGGAGGCGGCGGCGCGGGTGCTGCACGGCCGGTTCGCGGACTGGGTCGTCGCCGACCTGTGCCCCGAGGGGCCGGACGGGCCGCTGCGGCGGGCCGCGGTGCTGGGCCCGAGGGACGGCGACACCCGGGCGGCGCGGGCGCTGGCCGCGCAGGATCCCGCCTCCTGCCCGCTCGTGGTGGAGGTGGCGGCGGGCGGGTCCGCGTCCCTCCAGGTGCGCCCCGAGGACGCGCTGGCGCTCGGGACGGACGCCGACGGGGCGGCGGTGCTGGTGCGCGCCGGGGTCGGTTCGCTGCTGTGCCTGCCGGTGGTGGCCGCCGGCCCCGCCCCGGACGGCGGCGCCGCCGGTGCGGCGGGGCCCCGGGTGCTGGGGGTGCTGACGCTGCTGCGCTGCGGCGCCCGGCGGGCGTTCTCGATGGCGGAGGCCCACGCGGCCGACGTGCTCTCCCGCCACGTCGGCCTGGCCATGTGCCGTCCGGCCGGTCCGGGCGGCCTCGGCGGTACGGGGTGTGCGGGATGTGCGGGCGGTACGGGGTGTGCGGGCGGTACGGGGTAGACCGGCCCGCTCCGGTGCGGACGGGCCGGGCGGCGGGCGGTCGGCCGGCACCACCGGCGCCCGCGGCGCCGGCCGGCCGCCCGCCGCCGGTGCCGGTACCGGGCGGGACCGTGGCGGACGGGGCGGGCGGGGCGGGCGGGTGCCGCCGGTTCGGTGCCGGCCCGCCCCGGGGGCACGGTCGCGGACGGGGGCGCGTACCGGACGGCCGGGGCGGCACCCGGACGGCCGGGCGCGTGCGGGACGGGCGCCGCCGCGGGCGCGGGCCGCGCGGGTGCGGTCAGGCCGCGTCCCGCATGATGTCCTCGCGCAGGCGCGTGCAGCAGCGGCTGATCAGCCGGCTCACGTGCATCTGCGAGATGCCGAGGTCCTCGGCGATGCTGCTCTGCGTCATGTCGCGGAAGAACCGCATGTAGAGGATCCTCTGCTCGCGCTCCGGCAGGGTGCGCAGCCTGGGCTTCACGGCCTCCCGGTCCACGACCACGTCGAGGGCCGGGTCCGGGCCGCCGAGCGCGTCGACCAGGGTGTAGCCGTCCTCGGTGCCCGGCAGTTCGGCGTCGAGCGACAGGGCGGTGAAGCTGTCGAGCGCCTCCAGGCCGGCGACGGCCTCCTCCTCGGTCATCCCCGCCTTCTCGGCTATCTCCGCGACCGTCGGGGCGCGCCCGCCGACCGAGTGGGAGAGCTCCTGGTAGGCGAGGCGCACCCGGCCCCGCAGGTCCTGGACGCGGCGGGGCACGTGCAGGGTCCACATGTGGTCCCGGAAGTGCCGCTTTATCTCGCCGGTAATGGTGGGCACGGCGAAGCTCTCGAAGGCCGCGCCGCGCGTGGGGTCGTAGCGGTCCACCGCCTTGACCAGGCCGAGGGCCGCGACCTGCCGCAGGTCCTCCAGCGCCTCGCCGCGGTTGCGGAACCGGCCGGCGAGCCGGTCGGCCATGGGCAGCCAGGCGCTGACGATGTCCTGGCGGACGCGGTCCCGTTCCTCGCCGGGCGGCAGGGCCGCCAGGCGCCGGAAGGCCTCGGCGGTGTCGGGGGCGTCGTCGTGCGGATGCTTCGTGTGAGCGAGCGTAGGCATGTGGTTCTCAGCTCCCTGAACGGCGCTGACGGTTGGCTGTCACCCCGAGGAAGCTCCGCCCGGACGTGGACACGCACGTCCGGAGCGGATTTCCCGCTCCCACGGACGTGCCTCCGGTCCGAAGCACGAGATGCGCCTGCCCGGGGTCCGGGGTGGCAAACACCTTGGAACCACTCTCCGTTCGGACGCCGTGGACGGCTCGCCGAGCACGGCGGGAAGCAGCCGGAACCGCCGCGCCGGCCGGCCGGCGGGCGATGCGGGCGGCGGTATACGCGCAGTTCGGCCGTAGGGCGGGGGCGCCGCGCGAGCGGTCGCCGGGCCCGTACGAGGCGTTCCCCCGTACGGGTGAATCCGGAGGCTCACTCGCCGGCGCCCAGGGCCGCGGCGGGCGCCGTCTCGGGGCCGGCGGCGGCGGGCGGCTCCGCCGGATCGCACGGGTCCAGGGGCTCGGCGGGCAGCATCAGGTCCTCGTAGCCCGCCATCCCCATCACCACCGCGAGCATGGCGGGTGGCAGCAGCAAGACGATCAGTACGGCCGTCACGTCCATCGCCCCGTCCTTCCCGTCCGGGCCAGTCGGCCGCTGCGGCGAGTCCCCCCGCCCCCCACCCTCAAACCGGCCGGCCCGGGGCGCCGGGCTCGTGGGCGTCGGCTCGGAGCGTCGGCCGCAGCAGGCACCGGCGGCCGCGAGACGGCCCGGGGGCGTGCGGGCCGGCCGGTCCGGGCGTACGGGCGGTACGGGCGGGTTGCCGGGGTTTGCGGCGGCGGCTCCGGGTACCCGCCCGGCGACCGACACACGCCGCACCTGGAGGGCGCCATGCAGCGAGGCAGCGACCGGCTCAGCCGGCGTCAGGACGACGCGATGAAGCACCAGCTCGAAGGGCTGCTCCGGTCGGGCCACCCCACGCGTACGGAGGAGTGGCACGACCCCGAGCCGGTGGCGGACGACGACCCGGAGCTGGCGCAGGGGCGCGTCCCCGGCGACGCGTTCGAGGCGCTGCGCCTGGAGCTGGCCCGGCATCTGGCCCGCACCCCGTTCCCGGCGCACCGCGGGGACCTGCTGCGGGTCCTGCGGGAGCGGCACGCACCCGACCCGCTCACGGAGCGCGTCGAGGACCTGCCCGGCGACCGCACCTACCGCAGCGTGCAGGACGTCGCGGTCGCCCTGCACCGGGCGTGAGCGGGGACCGGGCCTGACCGGGGCCGGGACCGCCCTGAGCGGGACCGGCTGAGCGGGACCGGCTGGGCGGGACCGGCCTGAGCGGGGTACGCGGGCGGTCCCGCCGCGGGGCGGGCGCCGATCCGGCCCCGCCGCCGCGTGGACGGCGTGGAACACCGGAAGGACCGGTGCGACACGGCCGGCCGGGTCGTACCCGCCGGCGGTCGTACCGAAGAACGGCCGGGGCGCCCGCCCCTCAGGGCGGGCGCCCCGGAAGACGACGACAGGAAGGGAAGCACATCGTGCGCATCGCGTTTCTCATGGCGCCCGAGGGCGTCGAGCAGGTGGAGTTCACGGAGCCCTGGAAGGCGGTGAAGGACGCCGGGGGCTCCCCGGAGCTGGTGTCCACCAAGCCGGGGAAGGTGCAGGCGTTCCACCACCTCGACAAGGGCGACACGTTCCCCGTCGACCGGACGGTGGACGAGGTGTCGCCGGACGCGTACGACGGGCTCGTCCTGCCGGGCGGTGTCGCCAACCCCGACGCGCTCCGCATGGACGAGAAGGCCGTCGCCTTCATCCAGGGGTTCTTCGAGGCCGGCAAGCCCGTCGCGGCGATCTGCCACGCGCCGTGGACGCTGATCGAGGCGGACGTCGTGCGGGGACGGCGGCTCACGTCGTGGCCGAGCCTGCGCACGGACGTCCGCAACGCGGGCGGCGAGTGGGTGGACGAGGAGGTCGTCGTCTCCGACGACGGCTCCGGGGCGCTGATCACCAGCCGGAAGCCGGACGACCTGCCCGCGTTCTGCGCGGCGCTCACCGAGCAGTTCCGCAAGGCGGGCGCCGGAGCGGGGACCGCCTGACGGCCACCCCCACCGGACCGCGGCGGGCCCGCACGCCACCGGCCCCGCCGGGCCGCACCGCACGCGCGCCGGCTCCCGTACGTCCCCCGTACGGGAGCCGGCGCGCGCCGTGCCGCCCCAAGGGCTCACGGGCGGCGGCCCAGCAGGTTCAGCAGCCTCGTCTGCGCGTCGGCGTCCGGCGGGGAGGGCACCGGCTCGGCGAAGAGGCCCGACGCGGCCAGCGCGTCGGCGTAGGGGGCGACCTCCCGGTACGCGAGGTCCACCAGCGGCCCCGGCAGCCGCTCGTCGGCGCCGATGGCCCGCGCCAGGTCCCAGGAGTGGACCACCGCGTCCATCACCATCTGGGAGCAGTAGGCGGTGGCCGCCGTGTCCCCGGACGAGAGGGCGACCGTGCGGTCCAGCGCGCCCTCCTCCGCGAACGCCCGCCGGGCGCCCTGCGCCGCCCGGTCCCAGGCGGCGACCGGGTCGTCGCCGAGCACGTCGCCGTCGTACGCGTCGCCGACCTCCGCCACGCTCCGCCCCTCGCGCACCAGGTCCGGCACCCACAGCTGCTCGCCGGTCAGATGGTTGACCAGGTCGCGGACCGACCACTCGGCGCACGGTGTGGGCGCGCCCCACTGGTCGTCGCGTACGGCGTGGACGTGCGAGGAGAACAGGTCGAGCGCCTCCTGGTGCCGGTCGAGGAGCGGGCTGCCGGGCATGGGCCACCTCCGGGTGGGGTCGGGGATTCCACTGTGGGCCGGGCCGCCGGGCGCCGCGACAGCAGCGCGCCCGTGTGGCGTCCGTGCCCTCGGGTACCCGCCGCGGCGGACGTCCCCGGCCTCCGGGAGGGAAACCATGCGATTCGCCTTTCTGACCGCTCTCCACGACCGTCCGGGCCCCTGGGCCAGCGTGTACCTCGACACCTCGCGGATGGACGAGTCCGCCCGGTGGCGGCAGGAGCTCATGGCGCGCGAGGCGTGCGACGAGCTGGCCGCCCAGGGGGGCGACGGGGCGACCGTGCGGGCGGTCCACGCGACGCTGTCCGCGTGGCCGCGGCCGGCGGGCGAAGCCGGGCGCGCGGTGTTCGCGGCGCACGGCGAGGTCGTGCTCGACCCGCAGCTGGCCGTACGGCCCCCGGCCCCGTCGCAGGTCTTCTGGTCGGCGCTCCCCCGGCTCGGGCCGCTGCTGGACCTGGCCGCCGGGGAGCCGGTGTGCCTGGTCGCGTACGTCGACCGGACCGGCGCGGACCTGGAGCTGCGCGGCCCCGTCGGGCCGGCGACGCCGGCCGGGGAGGTGCGGGGCCGCGACTGGCCGGTGCACCGCACGGCGACGAACACCTGGTCCGAGCGGCACTTCCAGCTGAGCGTGGAGAACACCTGGGAGGAGAACGCGCGGAAGGTCGCCGACGCCGTCGCGGACGCCGTGCCGCGGCTCGGCGTGGACGTGGTGGTCCTCGCGGGCGGCGAGCGCGAGCGGCGCTCCGTCCACGAGCGGCTGCCCGTCGCCCTGGCGGCGGAGGTGGTGGAGAGCGGGCACGGCGGCCGGGCGGCGGGGTCCGGGCGCGAGCGGCTCGACGAGGACGTACGGGCCGCGAAGGAGGCGTTCCTGCGGCGCAGGGCGGAGGCGGAGCTGGACCGGTTCCGGGCCGCCCGTGCCCCCGAGGGGGCGAGCGCGGCCGGCGCGGCGGCGGCCGAGGGGGTGCCGGCGCTGGTCGAGGCGGCGCGGGAGCACCGGATCGCGGAGCTGCTGATCCGCCCCGAGGGGCCCGACGCGCACCGCCGGGTGTGGGTGGGCGCCCACCCGGACCAGGTGGCGGTGCGGCGGTCGGAGACGCAGTACCTGGGCGACACCGAGCCGCTGCCGGCGCGGGCGGACGACGCGCTGCTGAGGTCGGCGCTGGCGGCCGGCGCAGAGGTGCTGCGGGTGCGGCCCGAGATCGACGACGAGGTGCCGGTCGGCGGGCTCGGCGCGCTGCTGAGGTGGCCGTACGACGAGAAGGAGACGGAGGCGGCGACGATGTGAGGCGGTGGTGGTGGCGGGACGCCGGGGTCACCGGCGTCCCGCCACCACGTTTTGCCCCCTCACTCGCGTCGCCCGTCATCAGGTGCCCCCGAGGAGGGCCCGTCGGCTGACCCGAGGGCCGCCCGTCAGGCGATGACCCGTTCCACCATCAGCCTCACCGCCGCGGCGATGGCGTCGGCGTCGATGCCGGCCTCGTGCAGCTGCTCCTCCGGAGTGGCCGAGCCCGGCATGGAGCGCACCGCGAGGCGGACCGTCCGGGGTGCGGGGCCGCCGTCGGCGAAGACCTCCGCCACGGCGTCGCCGATCCCGCCCTCCGGGTGGTGGTCCTCGACGGTGAGCAGGCAGCCGGTCTGCGCGGCGGCCTCGCGGAGGGTGTCCGCGTCGACGGGCTTGACCGAGTACAGGTCGACGACCCGTACGGGGACGCCCTCGCGCTCCAGGAGGTCGGCCGCCTTCAGGGCCTCGTGCACGGTGGCGCCCGCCGCGACGAGGGTGACCCGGTCGTCGTCGTGGCGCCGCAGGACCTTGCTGCCGCCGACCGGGAACTCCTCGTCGGCGCCGTACAGGACGGGCAGGTCGCCGCGCGTGGTGCGCAGGTACCGGATGCCGTCGAGCCCGGCCATGGCGGCGACGAGGCGGGCGGTCTGGTTGGCGTCGCACGGGTAGAGGACGGTGCTGCCGTGGACCGCGCGGAGCATCGCGAGGTCCTCCAGGCCCATCTGGGAGGGGCCGTCGGGGCCGATGGCGACACCGGCGTGGGAGCCGACCAGGTTGACGCCCGCGCGGCTGACGGCGGCCATGCGCACGAAGTCGTGCGCGCGGGTGAGGAACGCGGCGAAGGTCGACGCGTACGGCACGTAGCCGCGCGCGGCCAGGCCGACCGCGGCGGCGACCATCTGCTGCTCGGCGATGTAGCACTCGAAGTACCGGTCGGGGTGGGCCTTCGCGAAGAACCCGGTCCGCGTCGAGTCGCCCACCTCGGCGTCGAGGGCGACGACCCGGCCGAGGGCGGAGCCGACCGCTTCGAGGGCGTGGCCGTACGCGGTGCGGGTCGCGACCGTGTCGCCCACCTCGTACCGCGGCAGCCCGGCCACGGAACCCGGCGGGACGGAGCCGGGCGCGGGGGCGGGCGGCTCGCCGTCCGGCGGGGCCTGCACGGCGACGCGGGCGTGGCGTACGCCGCCGAGTTCGGCGACGACCGCCTCGGCATCCTTCAGGGGCTTGCCGTGCAGGCCCTCGCGGTCCTCGGCGGCCTCGGCGCCGCGGCCCTTGCGGGTGCGGGCGAGGATCGCGGTGGGCCGCCCGGTGGTGGAGCGGGCCTCCGCGAAGGCGGTGTCCAGGGCCTCCACGTCGTGGCCGTCCACCTCGACGACGTGCCAGCCGAAGGCGTGCAGGCGGCGGGCGTAGGCGTCGAGGTCGTGGCCGTGCCGGGTGGGGCCGCGCTGGCCGAGCCGGTTGACGTCGACGACGAGGGTGAGGTTGTCGAGGTGCTCGTACGCCGCGTGCTCGACGGCCTCCCAGACGGAGCCCTCCGCCATCTCGCTGTCGCCGGACAGGACGTAGACCCGGTACGGCAGCCGGTCGAGGCGCTGCCCGGCCAGGGCCATGCCGACGGCGACGGGCAGGCCCTGCCCGAGCGAGCCGGTGGCCACGTCGACCCAGGGCAGCCGGGGCGTGGGGTGGCCTTCGAGGCGGCTGCCGAGGGTGCGGTACGTGAGCAGTTCGTCCTCGTCGACGGCGCCCGCCGCCCGGTACAGGGCGTACAGCAGGGGCGACGCATGGCCCTTGGACAGGACGAGCCGGTCGTTGGCCGGGTGGTCGGGGCGGTCGAAGTCGTACCGCAGGTGGTGGGCGAGGAGGACGGCCGCGATGTCGGCGGCCGACATGGAGGACGTGGGGTGGCCGGAGCCGGCCCGGTCGGATACGCGGACCGCGTCGGCGCGCAACTGCTGCCCGAGTGCGGTGAGTTCGTCGGGGCGCATGTCACTCCTCCCCTCGTCCGGCGCCGGTCTGGCGTCCGGGGCCGGCCTTGGCCACCTCGGGTGACGCCGTGTCGAGGGGGACCTGCCAGGAGCGCACCAGGCCGAGCTGCACCGCCTGGCGCGGCAGCGCGGCGTCGAGGAGCCAGTCCGCGGCGACCCTGACGCGGTTTCCGGGCATGGCGGCCAGGTGGTAGCCGCGGGTGACGGCCCCGGCGACGACACCGGACAGCGGTACGCCGAGCGGGTTGGCGGCGGCCTTGACGCCGCCCAGGTCCACGGCGAAGCCCAGGTCGCTGTGGCGGTACGGGGCGGGGGTGCCCACGCCGAGGGACGCGGCGACGTTGCGGGCGGCCACCTTGCCCTGGCGCGAGGCGTGCTGGGCGGTCATCGGCGTGTACTCGCCGGGCCGGTGCAGGTCGGGCACGGCGGCGGCGTCACCGCAGGCGAAGACGCCCGGTCGGCCCGGGACCTCCAGCTGCGGGGTGACGACGAGGCGGCCCCGCTCGACGGGCAGGCCCAGCTCGGAGACGAGCGGGTCGGGGCGGACGCCGACGCACCAGATGAGGGAACGCGTCTCGACGAACTCGCCGGTGTCCAGCAGGACGCCCTCGCGGGTGGACTCCTTGACGGAGGTGCCCGTCCGCACGTCCACGCCGCGGGAGCGGAGCACCTGGTCGGCCGTGTCGGACAGCCGCCTGTCGAGGCCGGGCAGGACCCGGTCGGCGACGTCGAGGAGGAGCCAGCGGGGCCGTGCGCCCTCGGGCCAGGCGGGGTGCTTGCGGACCAGCGCGTCGGTGAACATCTTGCCGTGGGCGGCGACCTCCGTGCCGGTGTAGCCGGCGCCGACCACCACGAAGGTGCAGCGCGAGGCGCACTCGGCGGGGTCGGCGGCGGACGCGGCCAGCTCGATCTGGCGGGTGATGTGGTCGCGCAGGTAGAGCGCCTCGGGCAGGCCGCGGAAGCCGGTGGCGTGCTCGGCGACGCCGGGGATGGGCAGCAGCTTGCTGACGCTGCCCACGGCGAGGACCAGCCGGTCGTAGCGGATGTCGCCGGGGGTGCCCTCGGGGTCGGTGTACTGGACGCGGCGCCCGTCGAGGTCGATGTGCCCGGCCTCGCCGAGGACGAGGCGTACGTGGCGCAGGGTGCCCGGCAGGGAGACGGTGACGCGGCGCGGTTCGAGGACGCCGGCGGACACCTGGGGCAGGAGGGGCAGGTAGAGGAAGTAGTCGGTGGGGTTGAGCAGGACGATCTCGGCACGTCCGCGCAGCGTGCGGGAGAGTTCGCGGGCGGTCTGGTAGCCGGCGAAGCCGGCTCCGACGATGAGGACGCGCGGGCGGCGCCGCGGCTGGGTGGTCACTGGGCCTCCCGTGATGGGTCGCTGTCAGGCTCGGTGGTGCGGTGCCTCCGGGTCGGCGGGCGGGCCGGGCGGCAGCGCCGGCTCGACGGGCTCGGCGGGGCCGGGCGGCGGCTCGGCGGCTTCGGTCCGGTCCGCGCTCCGGGCCGGTCCGGGCGGCGGGGCGACCGGGGCGGGCGACACCCCCGGCGCGACGACGCGCAGGTCGCCGTGGCCCTCCGCCTCGGCGCCCCTCCCGGCGTGCGGGGTGTCCTGGACGTTCGGGTCGGCCGGTCCGGCCGGCTCCGGTTCGAGGGCGCGCAGCGGCGGCCGGTCGGCGGTGCGGGCGCCGCGCCTGCGGACCACCGCGACGAGCGCGGCGAGCAGGGCACCCCCGAGCGCCGCGGTGGCCGCGCGCGCCGGCTGCCGGGACCGCGGGATCTTGTTTCTCATGGGGCGCCGGGTACCCGGCGCGCCGCTCCGTTAACAGGAAGGCCCGCCCCGCGCCTCCCTCCGCGCCCGCCGCACACCTCCCCCCGCGCCCGCCCCACACCCACCGAGTCCACATGGCGAGACACCCGTCTCGCCATGTGGAGTACCGGCGTAGCCTCGGAGCCCGGACCCGAGGAAGACGGAGTACGACGATGAAGGACGCTGTCTACACGCACGGGCACCACGCTTCGGTACTGCGCTCGCACCTGTGGCGCACGGCGGAGAACTCCGCGGCGTACCTGCTGGGCGCGTTGCGGCCGGGGCTCGACCTGCTGGACGTGGGGTGCGGGCCGGGCACGATCACGGCGGACCTGGCCGCGCGGGTGGCGCCGGGACGGGTGACGGGCGTCGACACGTCGGCGGAGGTGCTGGAGCGGGCCCGCGCGGTGGCCGCCGAGCGGCGGGTGGGGAACGCGGTGTTCGCCGTGGCGGACGTGCGGGCGCTGGGCTTCCCGGACGACTCCTTCGACGTGGTCCACGCCCACCAGGTCCTCCAGCACGTCGGCGACCCGGTCGGCGCGCTGCGGGAGATGCGGCGCGTGTGCCGGCCCGGCGGGCTCGTCGCCGTACGGGAGAGCGACTTCGCGGCCTTCGCCTGGTACCCGCGGGTGCCCGCGCTGGCGGAGTGGCTGGAGCTGTACCGGCGGGTGGCGCGCGCCAACGGCGGCGAGCCGGACGCCGGACGCAGGCTGCTGTCGTGGGCGCGGAGCGCCGGGTTCACCGACATCACGCCCGGCGCCTCGGTGTGGTGCTTCGCCACACCCGAGGAGCGCTCCTGGTGGAGCGGACTGTGGGCGGAGCGCACCACGCGGTCGGGGTACGCGCGGCTGGCGGTGGAGGGCGGCCACACGACTCCGGAGCGCCTGGCGGCGGTCGCCGAGGGGTGGCGGGCGTGGGGCGGCGACGCCGACGGGTGGTTCGCCGTACCGCACGGGGAGATCCTCTGCCGGGTGTGATCCGCTCCAACTACCCTGGCGGGCATGGAGATCCTCGGTACCACACTGCGCGTCTGCGTCGACGACCTGGAGGCCGCGACGGCGTTCTACGAGCGGCTCACGGGAGCGCCCGCCCTGCGGTTCGAGCGCGGCGGTGTCCGCGTCGCCGCGGTCGGCTGCTTCCTGCTGATGAGCGGCCCCGATTCGGAGCTGGAGGTGCTGCGCAAGGTCACGGCGACGATCGCGGTCGCGGACGTGGACGTGGCGCACCGGACGCTGACCGAGGTGGGCGCGAGGGTCGTGGCCGGGCCGGTGGCGACGCCGGTGGGCCGCAATCTGATCGCGGTCCACCCGGACGGCTCCGTCTTCGAGTACGTGGACCGGCGCACCCCGGAGGCGGACGCGGAGGGTCAGGGGTAGCCGCCCCGCGGGCCGATCCCGCCCCGGCCGGAAGGGCCCCGCCCCGATCGGGCGGCCGGGCGGACGGGACCCGCCCGATCGGGGCGGAGGGTGGCGGGACGCGCCCCGGCCCGGAGGGGGCGGGACGCGCCCCGCAGGTCAGCGGACCGGGTCCCCGGCCGGCGGCAGGGGCATCTCGGCGGTGATCGCCCACCGCTCGTGGTCCCGCCACGCGCCGTCGACGTGGAGCATCGCCGGGGAGTAGCCCTCCCGCCGGAAGCCCGCGCGGCGCACCAGCGCGAGCGAAGCGCCGTTGCCGGGCTGGATGTTGGCCTCCAGGCGGTGCAGCGCGAGCGGCCCGAAGGCGTGGCGCACCACGAGGGCCAGCGCCTCGCTCATCAGGCCGCGCCCGGCGGCGTGGGCGAACGCGCCGTACCCGAGGGCACCGCACTGGAAGGAGCCCCGCACGATGTTGTTGACGTTGACGAACCCGGCGATGCCCCCGCCGTCGCGCTCGCACACCAGGTGGCCGAAGCGGGCCGGGTCCTCGATGAGGGCGCGCGCGTACGACGCGTAGGCCGCGGGGGTGTCGGGCGGGAACAGCCAGGGACGGTGCAGGTCCGCGCTCTCACGGGCGCGCGCGGTGAACTCGGCGGCGTCCGCGTACCGGAAGGGGCGCAGGGCCACGCGGGGGCCCTCGGCGTGGTACGGGGGGCGCGGGGTGGCGGCGTCGGGCATCCGCCCAGCGTAGATCGCTCCCGCCCGGCCCGCCCGGCGCCCCAGCTTGTCAGACAAGCGCGGATTGCCTGGTGGGCGGCGGGCGGCATACCGTGCGGGTGACCGGCGGACAGACGAGCCAGGGAGGTACTGCGGTGGTCGGTACGGAGCGGCGGCGTCCGGTCGTGGTGCTGTACGAGCGGATCGTCGACGCGATCCACGCCGGCACCTACCCGCCCGGCTCCACCCTGCCGTCCGAGCCGCGCCTCGCCTCCGAGCTGGGCGTGAGCCGGCCGGCCCTGCGCGAGGCGCTGCTGCTGCTCCAGGAGGACGGGCTGCTGTCGGTGCGCCGCGGCGTGGGGCGCACGGTCAACGACCGCCCGCCGCGGCGCGGCTTCGAGTACGTGCGGCCGCTGGAGGAGCTGCTGGGCGCGGGCGCCCCCGTCCGGGTGCGGGCGCTGCTGCGCACCGTGGAGCAGCCCACCGACTTCACCGCCCAGCACCTGCTGGCACCGGTCCGGGCCGAGCTGCGGTTCTGGGAGTCGCTGCTGGCGGCGGAGGGCACCGCGGCGGCGCTCAGCCAGGAGTGGGCGGCGCCCGACGGGGTGCTGGAGCGCGTCCACCCGGCGTTCGCCGCCGCCCTGCGGGAGGCGGCGGAGGGCGCCTCGATGCTGGCCGTGCTGGCCGGGGCGTCGCGCGGGGTGGCGCTCGGGGCGCACAGCGCGGTGACGGCGACCCTGCTGGGGCAGCGGCGCGGGGAGCAGCTCGACCGGCCGGCCGACACCCCGGCCGTGCTGGTCACCCAGGTCGTGCGGGTCGGGGAGACCCCCGTCCTCGCGGCGAAGCACATGCTGCCGACGGGCGCGCCCGCCCTGCCGGTACTCCAGTCGAACTGAGCCCGCGCGCCGCACGGGCGGCCGGGGCGGCCCCGCGGGGGCCGGGCGCCGGGCCGCACAGGGCCGTGTCACCGCCGGAACGGGCCCGCCAGGCCGGGCGACCACGGCTTGGCGCCGCGTCGAGGGACCCGCGCCGCGGGGCGCGGGAGGCGGGACGACCGCCGACCGGGACCCGCCGGAGCCCGGCGGCCGGGGCCGGGCCGACGAGACCGGGCCGACGGCGCCGAGCCGAAGGCGCCGAGCCGACGGGGGCCGCTCCCCGCCCGCCGAGCCGACCGGGCCCACGGGGCCCGGCTGTCGTGCGCGTCACGCCGCCCGGCAGCGGGGTGCCCTACACTCCGGTCATGCACTTGTCTGACAACCTCGCCTCGACCGTCTCCGTCGCTGACTGGATCCGCCGGGCCCCCAAGGCCGTCCTCCACGACCACCTGGACGGCGGTCTGCGCCCCGCCACGATCATCGAGCTGGCCCGCGCGTGCGGCTACACCGGTCTGCCGACCGAGGACCCGGCCGAGCTGGCCGTGTGGTTCCGGGACGCCGCCGACTCGGGGTCGCTGGAGCGGTACCTGGAGACGTTCGCCCACACCTGCGCGGTCATGCAGACCCGCGAGGCGCTGGTGCGGGTCGCGGCCGAGTGCGCCGAGGACCTGGCCGCGGACGGGGTCGTCTACGCCGAGGTGCGCTACGCCCCCGAGCAGCACCTGGCGGCCGGGCTGACGCTGGACGAGGTCGTCGAGGCCGTCAACGAGGGCTTCCGCGAGGGCGAGCGCCGCACCGGCGGCCGGATCACCGTCGGCACCCTGCTCACCGGGATGCGCCACACGGACCGCTCCCTGGAGATAGCCGAGCTGACCGTCGCCCACCGCGACCGGGGCGTGTGCGGCTTCGACATCGCGGGCGGCGAGATCGGCAACCCGCCCTCCCGGCACCTGCCCGCCTTCCAGCACCTGAAGCGGAACAACTGCCACTTCACCATCCACGCGGGCGAGGCGGTCGGCGCCGAGTCGATCCACGAGGCCGTGCAGGTGTGCGGGGCCGAGCGGATCGGGCACGGGGTGCGGATCACCGACGACATCGCCGAGGACGGCACCCTCGGCCACCTCGCCGCGTACGTCCGCGACAACCGCATCGCCCTGGAGGTCTGCCCGACCTCCAACCTCCAGACCGGCGCCGCCAAGGACTACGGCTCGCACCCGATCGACCGGCTGCGCCGCCTGGGCTTCCGGGTCACGCTCAACACGGACAACCGGCTCGTCTCCGGCACCACCATGAGCGAGGAGTTCCAGCACATGGCGGACGCCTTCGGCTACGGGCCCGAGGTGTTCGAGGAGCTCACCGTCGCCGCCGTGGAGGCCGCGTTCCTCCCGCTGCCGGAGCGCCGCCGGATCGTCGACGAGATCGTCCGGCCCGGCTACGCGGCGCTCCGCTCCGCCTGACCGGCCACCGCCGCCCCCGGCCCGCCCGGCCCCGCCCCACGGCACAGGACCGGGGCCGGGGGCCGGGGCGCCTCAGCGGAGGGCGGGCACCTCGACCGTGAGCGTCCCGGCGTCCGCGTCGAGGACGGCGGGCACGCCGAGGGGCACGGTCAGCGCGGGAGCGCCGTGCCCGAAGCCCAGCTCCTCCACGACCGGAACGCCGAGCCCGCCGAGCCGGTCCCGCAGCACCGCGCGGACCTCCTCGTACGGGCCGCACTCCGCCCACGAGCCGAGCGCGACGCCGGCCAGCCCGTCCAGCAGGCCCGCCCGCAGCAGCTGGGTGAGCATCCGGTCGATCCGGTACGGCTCCTCCCCCACGTCCTCCAGGAGCAGCAGCCCGCCGCGCAGCGACGCGCGCCCGTCGGGCGTGCCCAGGTTGGAGGCGAGCAGGCTGAGGCAGCCGCCCACCGTGACGCCCCGCGCCCGCCCCGGCACCAGCGGCCGGGCCGTGGGCGAGCCGAGCACCCGCGCCGCCTCCGGCTCGGTCAGCGCGGCCCGCAGCGACGCGCGGGTGGCGGCCTCCTCCAGGAAGCCGGCCGTCCCGGCCATCGGGCCGTGCAGGGTGGCCAGGCCCATCCGCAGGGCGAACGCCTCGTGCAGCGCGGTCGCGTCGCTGAACCCGACGAACACCTTCGGGCCCGCCGCCCGCATCGCGTCCCAGTCGAGCAGGTCCACGACGCGCTGCGCGCCGTAGCCGCCGCGGGCGCAGACCACCGCGTCCACGTCCGGGTCGCACCAGGCGGCCTGGAGGTCGCGGGCCCGGTCCTCGTCCACGCCGGCCAGGTAGCGGGCGCCTGGGTGGCGGTCCAGGACGTGCGGGAGGGCCACCGCGTCCAGGCCCCAGCCGCGCAGCACCGCGAGACCGGCGGCCAGCCGCTCGCCGAGCACCGGGCCGCTGGGCGAGACGACGGCGACCCGCGCGCCCGGCCGCAGCCGCTCCGGCCGGGTGAGCGGCACCAGCGGCGCCACCGGGCACGGAGCCGGCACCGCCGCTTGCCGCACCGCCACGGACGCCGTCGCGAGCGGGGAAGGCCCCACCGCCCCGAGAGCCGCCGAGGACGCCGCAGCCGGCCCCGGCCCCGGCCCCGGCCCCGGCCCCGGCCCCGGCCCCGAGGCCACCACAGCCGAGGCCACCGGACCCGAGCCCACCGGCCCCGAGGCCACCACAGCCCCCGGCGCCGCGGCCTCCCGCGCGGGCGCGGACGGCGGGTTCACGTCCGCCACTCCAGCTCCGGCACATCGGCGCGGTCGAGGCCGAAGGCCCGCGCGTACAGCGCCAGTTCGGCCTCCAGGGCGCGCACCAGGGTCTCGGCGCGCCGGAAGCCGTGCTCCTCGCCCTCGAACGCGAGGTACGCGTGCGGCACGCCGCGCCCCGCCATGCGGGCCAGGAACCGCTCGCTCTGCGCGGGCGGGCAGATCAGGTCGTCCAGCCCCTGGAGCAGGACGAACGGCGCGCTGATCCGGTCGGCCCGGTTCAGCGGGGAGCGCTCCTCGTACAGGCCGGGCACCTCGGCGTGCGGGCCGACGAGCGACTCCAGGTAGTGCGACTCGAAGTCGTGGGTCTCCCCGCCGGTCCCCCAGGCCGTCAGGTCGAGGACCGGGTAGAGGACGGCGGCGCAGGCGTACACGTCGGTGGCGGCCAGCGACGCGGCGGCGGTCCACCCTCCGGCGCTGCCGCCGCGGATGGCCAGCCGCGCCGGGTCGGCGGTGCCCTCGGCGGCGAGCGCCCGCGCGACGGCGGCGCAGTCCTCGACGTCCACGACGCCCCACTGCCCGCGCAGCCGGTCGCGGTAGGCGCGGCCGTAGCCGGTGGAGCCGCCGTAGTTCACCTCGGCGACGCCGATGCCCCGCGAGGTGAAGTAGGCGATCTCCAGGTCGAGGACGAGCGGCGACCGGCCGGTGGGCCCGCCGTGCGCCCACACGACGTACGGCGGCAGCTCCCCGTCGGGGGCGGTGGCGCCGGGGTGGTGCGGCGGGTAGAGGTGGGCGTGGACCTCCCGGCCGCCGGGGCCCGTGAAGGTGCGCCGCCGCGGCTCCGGGTAGTACGCGGGGTCGACCGGGTCGCGGTGGGCGGCGCCGACCACGCGGGCGCGGCCGGTGCCGGTGTCCAGTTCCACGACCTCGTAGCCGCCGCGCGGGCCGGCGGCGACGCCGAAGACGCGGCTGCCGTGCGCGGCGAGGGTGGGCGCCCACTCGGTCCACGGCCCGGCGGCGTCCACCAGTTCCCCGGTCTCGGGGTCGAGGATGCCCAGCGCGGTGGTGCCCCGGCCGTGGACGACGGCGACGAGGCCGCTGTCGAGCGGGCGGAACCATCGCCAGCCCACCTTCCACAGCGGCCCGCCGAACTCCTCCCCGCGGCCCGCGCACAGGGCGGTGGCCTCGGTCGCGCCGGGCGCCCGCCGGTACAGCTCCCACCAGCCGCCCCGGTCGGAGGCGTAGAGCAGGGAGCCGTCGGGCGCCCAGTCGACCTGGCAGACCGACTCGTCGACGGCCCCGGCGACGGGCGTGACGGAGGCGAACGGCCCGCCGGGCACGACCTCGCCGGTCATCAGGAGCGTGCCGTCCCACGG
Source organism: Streptomyces fradiae ATCC 10745 = DSM 40063 (assembly GCF_008704425.1). Taxonomy (NCBI): domain Bacteria; kingdom Bacillati; phylum Actinomycetota; class Actinomycetes; order Kitasatosporales; family Streptomycetaceae; genus Streptomyces; species Streptomyces fradiae. The sequence continues at coordinate 6,015,926 of NZ_CP023696.1, read as the reverse complement.
CATCAGCGGGTGGTCCCAGGCGAGCCAGGCCGCCCTGGTGCCGTCCGGGGAGAGGCGCGGCCCGGTGACGAACCGGTGCCGGTCGTCGGTCAGCTCGCGTATCGCGGTGCGGTCGGAGGCGGCCGAGCCGTCGAGCGGTACGGCGGCGATGACGCGCCGCACGTCGCCGGGGCCCTCGCCGGTGTACTCCTCCAGGACGCACCAGACCTCGGTGCCGTCCGGGTGGAGGACCGGGTCGGCCCAGCGCAGCCCGCCGCCGGTCGCCGAGACCGGGGTGAGCGGGCGCGGTGGGGCGGTGCCGTCCGGCTCGTGGGCGTAGAGCCGCTGGTCGGGGAAGTGGCAGAAGACGACGAGCGGCCCGGCGCCGCCGCCCCGCGCCGTGCCCGCCCACGGCTGCCCGCCGTACTCGTTGACGCGGCTGCGGACGTTCCACGGGGGCGGCAGGACGGAGGCCTCCGTGCCGTCGGCGGTGCGGCGCACCAGGGCGCGCCGGCCGCCCTCGGCGGGCCGGGGCGCGGTCCACCACACCTCGTCGCCGACCGTGCCGACGTACTCGGGCAGCCCGTCGTGCGCGGCGGCGAGCCCCGCGTCGATCGGTGACGGCCACGTTCCGTAGGGCCGCGTGGGCTCCATGGACGACTCCCCCCTGTGGGCTAGACGGTGCGCAGACAGTGGTCGAGGACCCGGACGCCGAAGTGCAGCGCGTCGACCGGGACGCGCTCGTCGACGCCGTGGAACATCGCCTGGTAGTCGAAGCCGACGGGCAGCCTCAGCGGGGCGAAACCGTAGCCGACGATGCCCAGCCGGGAGAACTGCTTGGCGTCGGTCCCGCCGGACATGCAGAACGGCACGACGTGCGCGTCCGGGTCGAACCGCTCGATCGCGGCCCGCAGCGCGGCGTACGTCGGGGAGCCGACCGGCGCCTCCAGGGCGACCTCCCGGTGCACGTACTCCCAGTCGACGTCCGGTCCGGTCAGCTGGTCGAGGGTCGCCTCGAACTCCCGCTCGCCGCCGGGCACGACCCGCCCGTCGACGTGGGCGCCGGCCGCGCCGGGGATGACGTTCACCTTGTAGCCGGCCTGGAGCATCGTCGGGTTGGCGCTGTTGCGCAGGGTCGCCTCGACGAGGGTGGCGGACGGGCCGAGCCGGGCGAGGAGCGCGTCGACGTCGTACTCCGGGTCGTCCAGGTCGGGCGCGTCGATGCCGTGCAGCGCGGCCAGCTCCGTGAGGGCGGCGCGGACGGTGGTGGTGAGGCGGATGGGCCAGCGGTGCTCGCCGATGCGGGCGACGGCCGCGGCGAGGCGGGTGACCGCGTTCTCCCGGTTCACCTTCGAGCCGTGCCCGGCGCGGCCCCGCGCGGTCAGCTCCAGCCACGAGGTGCCGCGCTCGCCCGCGCCGATCGGGTACAGCGTCATGCCGTGCCCGGCGTGGAAGGTGTACGCGCCGGACTCGCCGATGGCCTCGGTGCAGCCCTCGAAGAGGTCGGCGTGCCGGTCGGCGAGGAAGCCGGCGCCGTCGGCGGCGCTCGCCTCCTCGTCGGCCGTGTAGGCGATGACGATGTCGCGGCGCGGCCGGACGCCGCGGCGCGCCCAGTCGCGGACGACGGCGAGGACCATCGCGTCCATGTTCTTCATGTCGACGGCGCCCCGCCCCCACACGACGCCGTCGCGGACCTCGCCGGAGAACGGGTGGACGGTCCACTCGTCCGGCTCGGCCGGGACCACGTCGAGGTGGCCGTGGACGAGCAGCGCGTCGGCCGACGGGTCGGTGCCCTCGATGCGGGCGACGACGTTGGCGCGGCCCTTCGTGCGCTCCAGCAGGCGCGGTTCGACGCCGGCGTCGGCCAGCCGTTCGGCGACGTACTCGGCGGCGGGCCGCTCCTGGCAGTCGCCGCCGCCGCGGTTGGTGGTGTCGATCCGGATGAGGTCGGAGGTGAACCGCACCACCTCGTCGAACGCCGTCGCGCCCGGCGCGTCCGGCGCGTACCGATCCCGGTCCTGCTCCCGGTCCTGCTTCCGGTCCAGAGGGCTCCGGTCAGCCATACTGCTCCTCCACTGCGGCCGAGACGATCGTGGTGACCGCCTTGAAGGTGCGGATGGCCTCGTACATCGTCTCGCTGGTGTACGCCACCCGGCGCTCACCGCTCGCCGCCACCCCCGGTACGACGGTGGCGGCCGCGGCCAGGTGCTCCGCGTCAAACTCCAGCTCCACGGTGTACGGGCCGCCGCGCACCGGTTCGTACCGTACGGCGAGGCCCGCCGCCTCCTTCGCCGCCGCGCGGATGTCGGCGGCCGTCCGCTCGGGGGTGCGGCAGACCGCCGCGTACCGCGAGACATGGTCCTTCACGGCGACCATGCGCGCCTCGGGCGCGTAGCCGAGCGCGTCGCGGCACGTCAGGTCGTCGCCGGTGACGAGGACGACGGGCACCCCGTACTCGGCGACGACGTGCGCGTTGAGGTGGCCCTCGCTCGCGCGGACCCCGTTGAGCCAGACGCCGGTGATGGAGTTGGCCAGGTACGTGTGGGCGAGGACGCCCTCGGTGCCGGCGCCCGTGTGGTAGCCGACGAAGGCGATGCCGTCCACGTCGCCGCGCTGGACGCCCTCGACCATGGAGAGCGCCTTGTGCCGTCCGGTCAGCATCTGGGCGCGCGGGTCGAGTTCCTCCAGGAGGAGGTTGCGCATCGTCCAGTGGGCCTCGTTGATGAGGACCTCGTCGGCGCCGCCGTCGAGGAAGCCGAGGACGGCCGCGTTGACGTCGGAGGTGAACAGCCTCCGGCAGCGCTCCCACTGCGGGGTGCCGGGCAGGACGTCGGCGGGCCAGGTGACCCCGGTGGCGCCCTCCATGTCGGCACTGATGAGGATCTTCATGCCCCACACCGTACGCCCACCCCACCCCGAAGCCGGACGACCCCCTGAACCAAGGGTGAAGCCGAAGGGGCGCGCGGGCGCCGAGAACCGACTGGAGCGCGTGGAGCCGAAGGGGCGCGCGGGTGTCGAGAACCCGGCCGCGCGGAGTGCCCGACGAAGGAGGGCCGAGCACGGACGGGGGCTCGACACCCGCTCACAGCGCCCCGGAGGCGCAACGCGCCTCAGAGAGAAGCAGGCCGCGGGTAGGTGCGGGATTGTTTGACGCTGCCGAACGCGAAGCTGGACTCGATGGACGCGATGCCGGGGATGGCGTGGATCCGGTCGCGGACGAGCCGTTCGTACGCCTCCAGGCTCTCGATCACCACCCGCAGCAGGTAGTCGCTGCTGCCGGCCATGAGGTAGCAGTCCTGGATGTGCTCGATGAGCGCGACGTGCTCCTCGAACACGGCGACCGCCTCCGCCGTGTGCCGTTCCAGGCGGATGCGGACGAACACGGTGATCGGCAGCCCGTACGCGACCTGGTCGACCATCGCGGTGTAGCCGCGGATCAGCCCGGCCTCCTCCAGGCGGCGCACCCGGCGCAGGCACGGTGAGGGGGAGAGCCGCACGCGGTCGGCGAGCTCCTGGTTGGTGAGCCGGCCGTCGGCCTGGAGCTCCCGGATGATCCGCAGGTCGATGTCGTCCATGTCCGCCGTCCGCTCCGGGGGCCCGTGCGGGCCCGACCGCCCGCTCCGCCTGGGTCCGCCCCGCCGGTCCCGGCCGCACCGGCGTCCGGGCCCCCGGCTGCCCGAGCCGTACCGGCCGTCCAAGCCGTCCCGCCGGTCCCGGCCGCCCCGGCCCACCCTGTCCGATCGTGGCAGATCCTGCCCTCACGGTAGGCGTGAGGGGCAGATTTGGCAATCGGCTGCCCCTGCTTCGAGCGTAGCGTTGCGGTGTACAGGGGGTTTCGTACTTCGGGAGGGTGTTGTGGTCGCGACGACGAGCACGGCGGAGGTGGCCGCGGCGGGCCGCGCGGCGCTCCCGCGCGCCCTGTCCCCGCGCGCCGCGGGCATGGCGGCGCTGCTGCTGACCGTGTCGATCTGGGCGGCCTTCGCGCTGAGCGCCCGCGCGCTGAGCGCCTCGACGCTGCTGCCCGCCGACGCGGCGCTGCTGCGCTTCGGCGTGCCGCTGGTCGTCCTGGCTCCCGCCCTGTGGCGGCGCCGGCGGGCGCTGGCGTCGGTACGGCCCGGACCGGCGGCGAAGATCGTGTGCGGGGCCGGGGTGCCGTTCTTCCTGGCGGCGATGTTCGGCGGGTCGCTGACCTCCGCGTCGTTCGTCGGGGCGATCGTGCCGGGCATGGTGCCGCTGTTCGTGTCCGCGCTGATGGTGGCGCGGGGGCGGGGCGTGCCGCGCGGCACGCAGGCGGCCGGTCTGGCACTGATCGCGGCGGGCGTGGTGGCGCTGGTGTGGCGGTACGCGGTGCCGTTCGACGGCGACGTGATGCTGGGCTCCGGGACGCTGCTGGTGGCGAGCGGGCTGTGGGCGCTGTACACGGTGGGCCTGCGGGAGGTGGACCTGGACCCGGTCGGGTCGATCGGGCTGCTGTGCCTGCCGTCGTTCGCGGTGGTCGCGGTGCTGGTGGCGGCCGGGGTCCTGCCGACCGGATGGGCCGGCGCGGCCGTCGCGGACGTGGCGCTCTTCCTCGTGGTGCAGGGCCTGGGCGTGGGGTTGTGCGCCGGGCTGCTGTACGCGTTCGCGATCAGGCGGCTGGGGGCCGAGCGCAGCTCCGTGGTGGGCAGCCTCAGCCCGGTGGCCGTGGTCCTGCTGGCGATCCCCCTGCTGGGCGAGCGGCCGACGGTGGCCGTCCTCGTCGGCGTACCCCTCATCACCACGGGCGTGGTCCTCGCGAACCGGCGCCCCCGTACCCCGCGTGAACCGGAGGTCTCCCCCGATGCTTGAGCTGCTGCCCGCCCCGCCCGCCGATCCGCTGTGGGACCTGGCCGCCGAGTACGGCGCCGACCCGCGCACCGACCGGCTCGACCTGGTGCTGGGCGTCTACCGCGACCACAACGGCGTCACCCCGGTGATGCGGGCCGTGCGGGAGGCCGAGATACGCCTCGCCGAGGTGTCCGCGTCGAAGGAGTACCGGGGGCTGTCGGGCAACCCGGCCTTCAACGGGGCGATGCTGGAGCTGGTGCTGGGCGGGGCCGTGCCGGCCGGGCGGGCCGTCGCCGTGCAGACGGTGGCGGGCACGGGCGCGCTGCGGCTGCTCGCGGACCTGGTGCGGCAGACCCGGCCCGGCGCGACGGTGTGGATCAGCGACCCGGCGTACGTCAACCACCGGCCCATCCTGCAGGCCGCGGGCCTCGCGGTGCGCGCGTACCGCTGGACGGACCACCAGGAGCTGCTGGCCGACCTGCGCGGCGCGGGCCGCGACGACGTGGTCCTGCTGCAGGGCTGCTGCCACAACCCGACCGGGGCCGACCCGACGCGCGAGGTGTGGGAGGCGCTGGCGGACATGGCGGCCCGTACGGGCTGGGTGCCGTTCCTGGACCTGGCGTACCACGGGCTGGGCGACGGTCTGGACGAGGACCTGTGGGCGGCGAGGACGCTGGCGGAGCGGCTGCCGGAGGTGCTGGTCGCGGTGAGCTGCTCGAAGAACTTCGGGCTGTACGCGGACCGTACGGGCTGCGCGATCGTGCTGGGCTCGTCGGCGCCGGCGCTGCGCCACGTGGAGACCGCCCTGCAGAACGCCGCCCGCACCCTGTACTCGATGCCGCCCGAGCACGGGGCCGCGGTCGTGGCGACCGTCCTCCAGGACGCGGAGCTGCGCGGGCTGTGGCGGGCGGAGCTGGACGGCATGCGCGACCGGATCGCCGCCAACCGCGCCGCCCTCGTGGCCGAGCTGGAGGCGCTGGGCCTGGGCGGATGGGCGGAGCCGCTGGCGCGGCAGAAGGGCATGTTCGCGGGGCTGCCGCTGTCGCCGGAGCAGATGACGGTGCTGCGGCGGGACCACGCGGTCTACGGCACGGCGACGGGCCGCGTGAACATCGCGGGCCTGCCGGTGGACAAAGCGGGCCGGCTGGCCGCGGCGCTCGCGGCGGTCCTGGAGCCGGCGGGCGTCTGAACGCGCGGCCGTCGCCGGGCGGACCGGCATGAACCGCCGGTCGCCCGGCGTGGACGGACCGGGGGCCGGCGCGCCGGGAGGGCCGGGCACCCTGGCGCGCGGGAGGGCGGGGCACCCCGCGGCGCCCGGTCGGAGGCGCCCCGCGGCGCCCACCGGCCGCCGGGCTACACCGGGACCGCCGGGTCCTCGGGGTCGAGGGCCAGGGCGGCCAGCAGCCGCGCGCGGTGCAGGTCCGCGACCGGGGCCAGCAGGTCGGGGTGGCGCAGCAGGGCCGCCGCGCGGAGGTCCCGGTCACCGGGGGCCAGAAGGCGGCGGTACCCGGCGTGGGCGTGCCCGGCGGTGGCCGCCGCGGCGGCGACGGCGGCCTCCGCCAGACGGGGTTCGCCGAGCAGGCAGGCCGCCCAGCTGGCCAGCACCTCGTCCACCCAGCTCCGCCAGGGGGCCTCGTCCGGCTCCGCGCCGGTCGCCCAGTCGAGCCGGCCGGCGCCCCCGCCCCCGGTCAGGGCGACCAGGGCGGCGTCGAGGTCGGTGGGGTAGCGCAGCGCGGCGGCGACGGCCACCGCCTGGCGGGCCTGCGCCTCGGCGAGGGCGCGGTCCACGGCGCCGTTCTCCGGCGGGTACGCGCGCAGCAGCCACTGCGCGGTGGCGGCGACGAGGGGGGCGAGCTGTGGGTGCACGAGTGGTCCGTTGGGCCGAACGGGTGCGGACGGTCGCACGGTACCCCGGCGGGGCCGTCCGGCGTAATGACGCATATCACCCGCTCCCCGTGGTATCCGCACTCTGCACCGATCACCCCGGAACGCGGAGGAACCCATGGGACACGGCGGAGACGTGATCACCGAGCTGACCACCGACCACCGGGAGGTGGAGGAGCTGTTCACGCGCATCACGGAGCTGCCCTCCGGCGACCCGGAGCGCAAGCGCCTCGCCGACCAGGTCACGATGGAGCTGGTCCGCCACTCCGTCGCGGAGGAGGAGTACCTGTACCCGGCGGTGCGCGAGCACCTGGCGGGCGGCGACGCGCTCGCCGACAAGGAGCTGGAGGACCACGCGTCGGCCGAGCGCACGATGAAGGAGCTGGAGGGCTGCAAGGCGGACGACCCCCGGTTCGACGCGCTGGTCACGCAGCTGATGGCGGAGATCCGCGAGCACGTCGCGGACGAGGAGGCCAACCTGCTGCCGAGGCTCCGCGAGGCCTGCCCGCAGGAGACGCTGGAGGAGCTGGGCGAGAAGGTCCGGCACGCGAAGAAGACGGCGCCGACCCGGCCGCACCCGGCGGCCCCGGACAAGCCGCCGGCCAACAAGCTCCTCGCCCCGGGCACGGGCATGATCGACCGGCTGCGCGACGCCCTCACGGGCCGCGGCAAGCACGGCTGACGGTCCGGGGACCGGGCGGCGCTCCGCGGGGGCGCGGCCCGGCACGGTCGCGGGGACGGCGGCGCGGGTGCGCGCCGCCGTCCCCGCGCGTGCGCAAAGGCCCGCCCCGGCGGGCCGCCGCGACCGCCCCGCGCCCGGAACACCACGCGGCCCGGCGGGCGGACGGCGCGCTCGGCCCGGCGGGGCCGGTGACGGCGCGTCACGCGGCCGCGGCGGGCCGCTTCCGGGTCACTTCTTCTCGGTCGCGGCGGCGAGGTTGGCGAGCAGGGCGTCGTAGATGCGGCCGAGGCCCTTGGGGGCGAAGGTGCGCTCGAAGAAGCCGCCGATGCCGCCGGCGCCGTTCCACACGGTGGTGACGACGACGCGGGAGCGGCCCTGCCCGGCGGGCGTGACGGTCCAGGTGGTCACCATGGAGGAGTTGCGGTCCTTCTCGACGAGCTGCCCGTCGGTGGGCTCGGTGACGTCGAGCAGGCAGTCCCGGACGCGCTTGCTGGTGGCCTGGAGCCGCCAGTGGACGACGGTGCCCTCGCCGTCGCCGCCCTCCCGCACCTCGTACGCGCTGAACTGCTCGGGCAGCAGCGTGCCGCGGGTCCCCGCGTAGTCGGCCAGGGCGTCGAAGACGGTCTCCGGGTCCGCCGCGACGACCCGTTCCGTGGTGGCCTCCACCTGCGCCATTGCTGTGCCTCCCGCGTTCGCCGTACTCGTTGCGGGCCCAGCCAACCACCTGGGCCGCGCGGACCCAAATCGGGCGTCGCCCACGCGGTGGGACGCCCGCGCCGCCCGATCGGGTCACGTACGGGTGGACCGGGGCCCGTCCGGCCCGGTCCGGCGGGGCGGCGCCCGGAGACTGGCCGGATGCAGAAACGCGCAGGAACCCTCATCGCGGCGGGCGCGCTGATCGCGGGCGCGGTCGGCGCCGCCCCCTCGGCCGCCGAACCGCCCGCGCCGAAGCCCCGTACGCCGTCGCTCTCCTGGACGGCGTGCGGCACCGCGCGGTACCCGAAGCTGGAGTGCGCCTCGCTGCGGGTGCCCCTCGACCACGCCGACCCGGACGGGGAACGGATCACCCTCGCCCTGTCCCGCGTCCGGCACACCGCGCGCACCTTCGACGGCCCGCTGCTGGTCAACCCGGGCGGGCCCGGCGCCGGTGGCCGCGACCTGGCCGGGTTCGTGGCCGCGTCCCTCCCGGCGGAGCTCGCCGCGCGGTACGACGTGATCGGCTTCGACCCGCGCGGCACCGGCGCCAGCAGGCCCGCCCTGACCTGCCGGCCGGACCACTTCGCGCCCGTGCGGCCCGACCCGGTGCCGCGCGACGCGCGCGAGGAGCGGCGGGGCGCGGCCCGCGCGGCGGCCTTCGCGCGCGCGTGCGGCGACGCGCACGGGCGGCTGCTGCCGCACATGGGCACCGTGGCCGCCGCCCGCGACATGGACGCGATCCGCGAGGCCCTCGGCGCCCCGCGCGTCAACTACTTCGGCTACTCGTACGGGACGTACCTGGGCGCCGTGTACGCGAAGCTGTACCCGCGGCGGGTGCGGCGCGCGGTCCTCGACTCGGTGGTCCACCCCGGCGGCGTCTGGTACGACGCGAACCTGGCGCAGGACCACGCGTTCGACGCGCGGCACAAGGCCTTCCTCGCGTGGGTGGCCCGGCACGACCGGGTCTACGGGCTCGGCGGCGACCCGGCACGGGTGGAGGACCGCTGGTACGCGATGCGCGCCGCGCTGCGCGAGGCGCCCGCGGACGGCCGGGTCGGCGCGGCGGAGGTGGAGGACACCTTCCTGCCGGGCGCCTACCACGACGGGTACTGGCCGCTGCTGGCCGCCGCCTTCTCCGCGTACGCGAAGGAGGGCGACGCGGGGCCGCTGGTGGCGGCGTACGAGTCGCTCGCCGCTCCGGACGGGTCCACCGCCAACGCGTACGCCGGGTACACGGCGGTCGAGTGCCGGGACGCCCCGTGGCCCCGGTCGTGGGGGGTGTGGCACCGCGACATGTGGGCCGCCCACACGAAGGCGCCGTTCTCCACCTGGAACAACGCCTGGTACAACGCGCCGTGCGCGTTCTGGCCGGTGCCGTCGCTGACGCCGCCGGACGTGGCGAACGCGGCGGTGCCGCCGATGCTGCTGTTCCAGGCGACCGAGGACGCGGCCACGCCGTACGAGGGGGCGCTCGCCGCCCACCGGCTGCTGGCCGGCTCCCGGCTGGTCGTGGAGCGCGGCGGCGGCAACCACGCGGTGACGCTGCGCGGCAACGCCTGCGCCGACCGCGTCCTCGTCCGGTACCTGGACACCGGGGAGGTGCCGCGCGGCGACGGCGGCGACGGGCCGGACACGGTGTGCCCGGCCCGCCCCGCCCCGGTGCCCTCGGCGGCGGCGGACCCCGCGCGGGCGGCGCGCGAGGCGCCCCCGGCGGTGCACGGGGCGCTCGCCGCCCGCGCCCACGGGGGCTGACGCCCCGTAAACCCGGCGCGGCGGGGCGGGGCTCTCGCGCAGGATGGGCGGCATGACGACTCATCTGACGCGTGTGGCGGCCCCCGAGGGGGTCGCGCCCGGCTCCGGCTACAGCCATGTCGTGTGGGGGACGGGGCGGTTCGTGGCCGTGTCCGGGCAGTGCGCCCTCGACGCGGACGGCGAGGTGGTCGGCGAGGGCGACCCGGCGGCCCAGGCCCGGCAGGTCTTCGCCAACCTGCGCCGCTGCCTGGCCGCGGCGGGCGCCGCGTTCGACGACGTGGTGAAGCTGACGTACTACGTGACGGACGTGGCGTACCTCCCGGCGGTGCGCGCGGCCCGCGACGAGGCACTCGGCACGACCCCTCCCCCGGCGAGCACGGCCGTGCAGGTCACCGCCCTGTTCCGGCCGGAACTGCTGCTGGAGGTCGAGGCGTTCGCGCTCGTCCCCGAAGGGTCGCGGCCATGACGGTGCTGGTCAGGGGGATGACGGAGGCCGACTGCGCGGCGGTCGCCGGGGTGCGGGTGGCCGGGTGGCGGTTCGCCTACCGGGGGCTGCTGCCCGAGGCGTACCTGGCGGCGATGAGCCCCGAGGAGGGCGCTTCGGCCCACCGCGAGCAGCTCGCGCGCGCCGGGGAGCGGGGGGCGCACCTGGTGGCGGAGCGCGCCGGGGAGGTGGTGGGCTGGGCGGCCTTCGGGCCGGACCGGTCGCCGGGCGCGGGCCCCGGCGACGGGGAGCTGTACGCGCTGTACGTCCGTCCCGACGTGGTGGGGACGGGCGTGGGGCGCGCGCTGGCGGACGAGGTGGCGGCACGGGCGGCGGCGCTGGGGTACGGGCGGCTGTCGCTGTGGGTCCTGGAGGGCAACGCGCGGGGCCGCCGCTTCTACGCGAAGGCCGGGTTCGCGCCGGACGGGGCGAGCGAGCCGTGGGAGGTCGGCGGCGCGACGGTGGTGGAAGTGCGGTACGCGAAGGGCCTGTAGCGGCCCGCGCGTGGCCGGCCCGCAGCGCCTGGGCGTATGGGCCGGGGCCGGGCGCCCGGGGTGGACGGCCCCGGCCGGGGCGGGGCGAAGCGGCGGTGGCGGCCGGAGCGGGCGGGCGTGGCAGCGGCGGCCGGGGCTGCCGGAGCGGACGGCGGCGGCCGGGGCCGGGCGCCCGGGCCCGGGCGCCCGGCCCGGTAAGCGGGCGGGCCGGCCTCCGCGACCGGCCGGGACGGGCACGGCGGCCGGCGGGGACGCGCACGGCGGGGCCGGACGGGCACGGCGGCCCGGTCAGGACGTGGCCGGCAGCCTGATCAGCGCGGTCGCGGCGGCCGGGCCGATGCGGGGGTGGGGGCGGGCCGCCTCCAGGACGGGGCGGGCGCGGGGGTCGGCCAGGGCGCCCAGCCCCTCCGCGCAGGCGACGCCGACGCGCCAGTACGGGTCGCCCGGGGCCAGTCGGCGGCCCAGCACGGTGACGAGCGCCGGGACGGACTCGGGAGCGCGCAGCGCGGTCAGGAGCCGTACGGGTACGAGGGCGTAGGCGACGCGCAGTTCGTTGGTGGCGAGCGCGGCTGCGGCGCGCGCGGTCCGGGGGTCGCCCAGCACGGTCAGCGCGTGGGCGGCGCCGACGCACCGCTCGGGGTCGCGGTGGTTGAGCAGCAGGACGAGCGCCTCGAAGGCCCGCCGGTCGCCCGCGGTGCCCAGCCGGAACGCGGCCAGCTCCCGCGCCCACAGCGGCATGCGGGGCGCGGTGAGGACGGCGGCCAGCTCGTCGCGGTCGTCCGTCGCGAGGAGCCGCCGGTAGGCGGGGTCGTCCCCCGCCTCGCCCTCCAGCCGGTCGGTGAGGGAGCCGAAGTCGGGGTCCATGGCGGCCAGGGTAGCGACGGCCGGGTCCGCGATCCAGATCACACCGGGCGGCCCGCCCCGGGGTCTGGCGCGCTCATTACCCACCGGTTAACCTCAGGTGAGCGGGGCCAACCCCCCGCTCCCCCTCGGGCGGCCTGGTGACGCAGCCGCCCCGAGTGCAGTCGGTTCGGCACCACTTCACCCGACGCGGCCCCGGGACAGGGCCCGTCGATCCTCTCCGGCGCGACGCGCGGGCCTTGCCCGTACCCGCCGCGCCCGGCCCGGCCGTGGACGCTCCGCGCGGCCGCCGTTCGGCACCCCTGCGGCCGTCGGCGCCCCGTGCGGCGCCCTCCGCGCGGTACGCCCCCTCTCGCCCCGCGCGCGTGCGCCGGGCCGCCGCGCCCCTCACCCTCACCAGCCGTCACTCATCCCTGGAGTCCCGTGATGGACACCCCTCTCTCCACCATCGCCGTCGTCGGCCTCGGCACCATGGGTGCCGGTATCGCCGAGGTCCTGGCCCGCGCCGGCCGCGAGGTCGTCGGCATCGACGTCAGCGAGGCCGCCGCCCGCCGCGCGGTCGCCGCGCTGGCCGCCTCCACCGCCCGGTCCGTGTCCCGCGAGCGGATCACCGAGGAGGAGCGGCGCGACATCCTCGCCCGGTTCCGCACGTACTCCGATCTCCAGGCCGCGGCCGACGCCGACCTCGTCATCGAGGTCGTCCCCGAGTCGTATGAGCTGAAGCAGCAGGTCGTGCGGGCCCTGGACGGCATCGTCCGGCCCACCGCGATCATCGCGACGGGGACGAACGCCCTGTCGGTGACACGGCTCGCCGCCGACTCCGCCCGCCCCGAGCGCGTGCTGGGCCTGCACTTCTTCAACCCGGCCCCCGCGATGAAGCTGGTCGAGGTCGTGTCGTCGGTGCTGACGGCCCCGCAGGCGGTCGCCGCCGTCACGGAGTTGGCGCACGCGCTCGGCAAGGAGCCCGTCTCCGTGGGCGACCGGCCCGGCTTCGTCGCCGACGGCCTGCTGTTCGGCTACCTCAACCAGGCGGCCGCCATGTACGAGTCGAAGTACGCCTCCCGCGAGGACATCGACGCGGCGATGCGGCTCGGCTGCGGCCTGCCGATGGGCCCGCTGGCGCTGCTCGACCTGATCGGCGTCGACACCGCCCGCACGGTCCTGGAGGCCATGTACACCGAGTCCCGCGACCGGCTGCACGCCCCCGCGCCGATCCTGAAGCAGCTCGCCGAGGCCGGCCTGACCGGCCGCAAGGCGGGGCGCGGGTTCTACACGTACGCGGCGCCGGACAGCGCCGAGGTGGTCCCGGACGCGCTGACCCCGCCGCCCGGCGGCGAGGGCGGGGCGAAGCCGCGCGAGGTCCGCTCGGTCGGCGTCGCCGGGTCGGGCACCATGGCCTCGGGCATCGCGGAGGTCTTCGCGAAGGCGGGGTACGGCGTGGTCCTCGCCGCCCGCTCCCAGGAGAAGGCCGACGCGGCGAAGGCGCGGATCGCCACCTCCCTCGCCCGGTCCGTCGACAGGGGCCGCATGACGCCGGAGGCGCGCGACGCGACCCTGGAGCGGATCTCCCCGGCCGGGTCACTGGACGCCTTCGCCGAGGTGGACCTGGCCGTCGAGGCGGTCGCGGAGGACCTGGCGGTGAAGCGGCAGCTGTTCGCCGCGCTCGACAAGATCTGCAAGCCGGGCGCCGTCCTGGCCACCACCACCTCGTCGCTGCCCGTCGTCGCCTGCGCCCGCGCCACCTCGCGCCCGCAGGACGTGATCGGGATGCACTTCTTCAACCCGGCGCCCGCGATGAAGCTGGTCGAGGTCGTCCGCACGGTCCTGACCGCCGACGACACCCACGCCACCGTCCGCGCGGTCACGGCGAGGATCCGCAAGCACCCGGTGGACTGCGGCGACCGCGCCGGTTTCATCGTGAACGCCCTGCTCTTCCCGTACCTGAACAACGCCGTCAAGATGGTCCAGGAGCACTACGCGACGCTCGACGACATCGACGCCGCGATGAAGCTGGGCGGCGGCTACCCGATGGGCCCGTTCGAACTGCTCGACGTGGTCGGCCTGGACGTGTCGCTGGCCATCGAGCGGGTCCTGCACGAGGAGTTCCGGGAGCCCGGGCTGGCCCCGGCGCCGCTGCTGGAGCACCTGGTGGCGGCGGGCTGCCTGGGCCGCAAGACGGGGCGCGGCTTCCGCGAGTATGCGCGGCGCTGAGCCCGGCCGGACGTACGGCCCGGGGCCACACGGGCCGTACGACGGGTGGGGCGGGCTGCTCGGGTCCCCTGGCGGCTCTCCCCCTCGGGCGCGGGCCCCCGCGCCGATGGAGTACGTTCGGGGCATGTCCCAGCCCGTGAAGACACCCCGTGCCGGCACCGCGCCCGAGGGCGCCGAGAGCGCCGCGGGCGGCCGTGCCGCCGCCCAGCGGCTCAGGATGCGCCGCGAACTGGCCGCCGCCGCGATGGAGCTCTTCGCGGCCAAGGGGTACGAGGCGACGACGGTCGACGAGATCGCCGCCGCCGCGGGTGTGGCGCGGCGGACGTTCTTCCGCCACTTCCGCTCCAAGGAGGAGGCGATCTTCCCGGACCACGACGACACGCTGGTCCGGGCGGAGGCGGTGCTCAACGCCGCCCCCGCGCACGAGCACCCGCTCGACACGGTGTGCCGGGGCATCAAGGAAGTCATGAAGATGTACGCGGCCTCGCCCTCGGTGTCGGTCGCGCGCTACCGGCTCACCCGCGAGGTGCCCACGCTGCGGGAGCGCGAGATCGCCTCGGTGGCGCGCTACGAGCGGCTGTTCACCCGCTACCTGCTGGGCCACTTCGACGAGCGCGACCACCACGACGGCAACGACGACCCGCTGCTGGCGGAGGTGGCCGCGTCCGCGGTCGTCACGGCCCACAACCACGTGCTGCGCCGCTGGCTGCGGGCGGGCGGCGAGGGCGACGTGGAGGCGCAGCTCGACCACGCGTTCGCGATCGTCCGGCGCACGTTCGGCACGGGCATCGGCGCGGGCCGGTCCACGGCGCCCCGGACCGGCGCCGCGACCGGCGGCGGGGCGGGCGCGGTCACCGCGTCGGCGGAGGGCGGGGTGCTGGTGGCGGTGGCCCGGACGGACGCGCCGCTCGACGAGGTGATGGCCACCATCACCCGGGCCCTCGGCCGCGACGCGGACTGACGGCCGGGCCCCTTCCCGTACCGGCGCGAGGTCGCCGGGCACGCCCTTCGGGGGCGGACGCGCGTCGACGCCGTCCGCCCCCGACGCATGTGCGCACCTCCCGCGCCCCCACACACCCTCGTTCGATCGCCCCGAACCGGGCCGAATCGCCCACCCGCCGCGGACAACGATCGATCATCGCTCATCCGAGCGCCCTCACGGGCAAGTGAGAGAAATTCCTGGCACGCAGTGTCTTGTCACCTGGCACGGCGTGCCATACGTTGATGTCGTCCGGGCGGCCGGCGTGCAGAGGACACTCGTACGCCGGCTGTCCCCTCGGCCCTTCCCGGCCGCGCGCCCGGACGCCTGCGTCACAGGCACTTCGCGCACCACCCACGCGCCGCCCCGCACCACCGGCCGAACCGACGGCACCTCCCAGCAGCAGCACCCCGACGTACCCCCTCAGCGTCCCCCCGAAGACGCATGCATCGCCGGAGGCACCACCGTGAAGGACATCCTGGACGCGATCCAGTCGCCGGACTCCACGTCCGAGGACTTCGCCCACATCAAGCTGCCCGAGTCCTACCGCGCGGTCACCGTCCACAAGGACGAGACCGAGATGTTCGCCGGGCTCACCACCCGCGAGAAGGACCCGCGCAAGTCGCTCCACCTCGACCGGGTGCCCCTGCCCGAGCTCGGCCCCGGCGAGGCCCTCGTCGCCGTGATGGCCAGCTCCGTCAACTACAACTCGGTGTGGACCTCGATCTTCGAGCCGCTCTCGACCTTCGGCTTCCTGGAGCGCTACGGCCGCACCAGCGAGCTGGCCAAGCGCCACGACCTGCCGTACCACATCATCGGCTCCGACCTCGCGGGCGTCGTCCTGCGCACCGGACCCGGCGTCAACTCCTGGAAGCCCGGCGACGAGGTCGTCGCGCACTGCCTCTCCGTCGAGCTGGAGTCGAGCGACGGCCACAACGACACGATGCTCGACCCCGAGCAGCGCATCTGGGGCTTCGAGACCAACTTCGGCGGCCTCGCCGAGATCGCGCTGGTGAAGTCCAACCAGCTGATGCCCAAGCCCGGCCACCTGAGCTGGGAGGAGGCGGCGGCGCCCGGCCTGGTCAACTCCACCGCCTACCGCCAGCTCGTCTCCCGCAACGGCGCCGGCATGAAGCAGGGCGACAACGTCCTCATCTGGGGCGCCAGCGGCGGCCTCGGCTCGTACGCCACCCAGTTCGCCCTCGCCGGCGGCGCCAACCCGATCTGCGTCGTCTCCTCGCCGCAGAAGGCGGACATCTGCCGCTCCATGGGCGCCGAGGCGATCATCGACCGCAACGCCGAGGGCTACAAGTTCTGGAAGGACGAGCACACCCAGGACCCCAAGGAGTGGAAGCGCTTCGGCAAGCGCATCCGCGAGCTCACCGGCGGCGAGGACATCGACATCGTCTTCGAGCACCCCGGCCGCGAGACCTTCGGCGCGAGCGTCTACGTCACCCGCAAGGGCGGCACCATCACCACCTGCGCCTCCACCTCGGGCTACATGCACGAGTACGACAACCGCTACCTGTGGATGTCGCTGAAGCGGATCATCGGCTCGCACTTCGCCAACTATCGCGAGGCGTGGGAGGCCAACCGCCTGATCGCCAAGGGGAAGATCCACCCCACCCTCTCTAAGGTGTATGCCCTGGAGGACACCGGCCAGGCCGCCTACGACGTCCACCGCAACCTCCACCAGGGCAAGGTCGGCGTCCTGTGCCTCGCCCCCGAGGAGGGCCTGGGCGTGCGGGACCCGGAGATGCGCGCCCAGCACGTCGACGCCATCAACCGCTTTCGGAACATCTGACCGGAACGTCCGAGAGGCGACACCACCGTCATGACGGAACGCAAGACCCCGCCGGCGCCCGAGGGCGCGCCGGCGCCGGTTGGGACGAAGACGAGGGAGCGCGGCGACCGCGGGCCGGGGAACGCCGGCACCGGCCCCCTGCGCCCGGAGGCGGAGGCGGGCAGGAAGCGGGACCGCCCCTGGCTCATGCGGACGTACGCCGGCCACTCCACGGCGGAGGCGTCCAACGAGCTGTACCGGCGCAACCTCGCCAAGGGGCAGACCGGCCTCTCGGTCGCGTTCGACCTGCCCACGCAGACCGGCTACGACCCGGACCACGTCCTCGCCCGCGGCGAGGTCGGCCGGGTCGGCGTGCCGGTCTCCCACCTCGGCGACATGCGGCGGCTGTTCCAGGACATCCCCCTGGAGCAGATGAACACGTCCATGACCATCAACGCCACCGCCATGTGGCTGCTGGCGCTGTACCAGGTGGTCGCGGAGGAGCAGGGCGCGGACATCTCGAAACTCCAGGGGACGACGCAGAACGACATCGTGAAGGAGTACCTGTCGCGCGGGACGCACGTCTTCCCGCCCGGTCCGTCCCTGCGGCTGACCACCGACATGATCACCTACACGGTGAACCGCATCCCCAAGTGGAACCCGATCAACATCTGCAGCTACCACCTGCAGGAGGCGGGCGCCACACCGGTGCAGGAGATCGCCTACGCCATGTCCACGGCGATCGCCGTGCTCGACGCGGTGTTCGCCTCCGGGCAGGTGCCCGAGGAGCGCAGGGGCGACGTGGTCGCCCGGATCTCGTTCTTCGTGAACGCGGGTGTCCGCTTCGTCGAGGAGATGTGCAAGATGCGCGCCTTCGGCCGCATCTGGGACAAGATCACCCGCGAGCGGTACGGGATCGAGGACCCCAGGCAGCGGCGCTTCCGCTACGGTGTGCAGGTCAACTCGCTCGGCCTGACCGAGGCGCAGCCGGAGAACAACGTCCAGCGCATCGTCCTGGAGATGCTGGCCGTGACGCTCTCGAAGGACGCCCGGGCCCGCGCCGTGCAGCTGCCGGCCTGGAACGAGGCGCTGGGCCTGCCCCGGCCCTGGGACCAGCAGTGGTCCCTGCGCATCCAGCAGGTCCTGGCGCACGAGAGCGACCTGCTGGAGTACGAGGACATCTTCGCCGGCTCGCACGTGATCGAGGCCAAGGTGAGCGCCCTGGTCGAGGAGTGCCTGGCCGAGATCGACCGGATCCAGGAGATGGGCGGCGCCATGGCCGCCGTCGAGTCGGGCTACCTCAAGTCGCAGCTCGTCGCCTCGCACGCCGAGCGGCGGGCCCGGATCGAGACCGGCGAGGAGAAGATCGTCGGCGTCAACTGCTTTCAGTCCACCGAGCCCAACCCCCTCACCGCGGATCTGGACACGGCGATCCAGACCGTGGACCCGGCCAACGAGGCACGGGTCGTCGCCGCGCTGCACGAGTGGCGCGACAACCGCGACGAGTCCCGCGCCCAGGAAGCCCTCGCCGCCCTCAAGGCGACGGCCGCCGGGGACGGGAACCTCTTCGCCGCCACCCTGGAGTGCGCCCGTGCGGGGGTCACGACCGGGGAGTGGGCCTGGGCGCTGCGCGACGTGTTCGGCGAGTTCCGCGCGCCGACCGGCGTCTCGTCCGCCCCCGTGGCGGTGGCGGCCGAGGAGGGCACCCCGCTCGCGGCCGTCCGGGAGAAGACCGCCCGGACGGCCGCCGAGCTGGGCGCGGGGCGGCTGCGGCTGCTCGTCGGCAAGCCGGGTCTGGACGGCCACTCCAACGGTGCGGAGCAGATCGCCGTACGGGCCAGGGACGCGGGCTTCGAGGTGGTGTACCAGGGCATCCGGCTCACCCCGGAGCAGATCGTGGACGCCGCCCTCGCGGAGGACGTGCACTGCGTGGGACTGTCCATCCTGTCCGGGTCGCACGCCGAGCTGGTGCCGGACGTGCTCCACCGGCTGCGGGAGGCCGGCGCCGCCGACATCCCGGTCGTCGTGGGCGGGATCATCCCGAACGCCGACGCCGCCGAACTGAGGCGCGCGGGTGTCGCCGCCGTCTTCACCCCGAAGGACTTCGGGATCACGGAGATCATCGGCCGTATCGTCGACGAGATCCGCAAAGCCAGCAAGCTCGACCCTCTCGAAAGCACGGAGGTCCCCGCATGACCGAGACCACGCCCGCCGGTACGGTGAACCGGCTGCGTCCCCGCCGTTCCTGCCTGGCGGTGCCGGGCTCGAACCCCCGCTTCCTGGAGAAGGCCCAGGGCCTCGCCGCCGACCAGGTCTTCCTCGACCTGGAGGACGCCTGCGCGCCGCTCGCCAAGCCCGACGCGCGGCACACCATCGTGAAGTTCCTCAACGAGGGCGACTGGACCGGCAAGACCCGCGTGGTCCGGGTCAACGACTGGACGACCCACTGGACGTACCGGGACGTCGTCACGGTCGTCGAGGGCGCCGGCCCGAACCTGGACTGCATCATGCTGCCGAAGGTGCAGGACGCCTCGCAGGTCGTCGCCCTCGACCTGCTGCTGACGCAGATCGAGAAGACGATGGGCTTCGAGGTCGGCCGGATCGGCATCGAGGCGCAGATCGAGAACGCCCGCGGCCTGAACAACGTCAACGAGATCGCGCAGGCGTCGCCGCGCATCGAGACGATCATCTTCGGCCCGGCCGACTTCATGGCGTCGATCAACATGAAGTCGCTGGTCGTCGGCGAGCAGCCGCCCGGCTACCCGGCCGACGCCTACCACTACATCCTGATGAAGATCCTGATGGCGGCCCGCGCCAACGACCTCCAGGCGATCGACGGCCCGTACCTCCAGATCAAGAACGTGGACGGTTTCCGCGCGGTCGCCGGCCGCGCCGCCGCGCTGGGCTTCGACGGCAAGTGGGTGCTCCACCCCGGCCAGGTCGAGGCGGCCAACGAGGTGTTCTCCCCGTCGCAGGAGGACTACGACCACGCCGAGCTGATCCTGGACGCGTACGAGTGGTGCACGTCCGAGGCGGGCGGCAAGAAGGGCTCCGCGATGCTCGGCGACGAGATGATCGACGAGGCCAGCCGCAAGATGGCCCTGGTCATCGCCGGCAAGGGCCGGGCCGCGGGGATGCGGCGCACCTCGAAGTTCGAAGCCCCGGAGGCGTGAGGCAGATGCAGTTCGGACGCACCTACGAGGAGTTCGAGGTCGGGGCGGTGTACAAGCACTGGCCCGGGAAGACGGTCACCGAGTACGACGACCACCTCTTCTGCCTCCTCACCATGAACCACCACCCGCTCCACATGGACGCGAACTACGCGGAGAAGACGACCGACTTCGGGCGCAACGTCGTCGTCGGGAACTACGTCTACTCGCTGCTGCTGGGCATGTCCGTGCCGGACGTCTCCGGCAAGGCCATCGCCAACCTGGAGATCGAGTCGCTGCGGCACGTGGCGCCGACCTTCCACGGCGACACGGTCTACGGCGAGACGACGGTCCTGGACAAGTGGCCGTCGAGGTCGAAGGACGACCGCGGGATCGTCCACGTCGAGACCAGGGGGTACAAGCAGGACGGCACGCTCGTGTGCGTCTTCCGCCGCAAGGTGATGGTCCCCACCGCGACGTACATCAAGGAGCGCGGCGGCGAGCAGCCCGGCCGCCCGGAGCTGAACGCCCCTTCGGAAAAGACGGAGAAGTAGAGCCATGAGCCGACTCGCGCAGACCCACGGCCTCACGGACGTCCAGCAGGAGATCGTCTCCACCGTCCGCGACTTCGTGGACAAGGAGATCATCCCCGTCGCCACGGAGCTGGAGCACCGCGACGAGTACCCGCAGCAGATCGTCGACGGGCTCAAGGAGCTGGGCCTCTTCGGCCTGATGATCCCCGAGGAGTACGGGGGTCTGGGCGAGTCCCTCCTGACGTACGCGCTGTGCGTGGAGGAGATCGCCCGCGGCTGGATGTCGGTCTCGGGCATCATCAACACCCACTTCATCGTCGCGTACATGCTCAAGCAGCACGGCACCCAGGAGCAGCGGGACACCTTCCTGCCGCGCATGGCCGCCGGCGAGGTGCGCGGCGCGTTCTCGATGTCGGAGCCGGCCCTCGGCTCGGATGTGTCGGCCATCACGTCGAAGGCGGTGAAGGACGGCGACGAGTACGTCCTGAACGGCCAGAAGATGTGGCTGACGAACGGCGGCACGTCCACGCTCGTCGCCGTCCTGGTGCGCAGTGACGAAGGACACCCCGAGGGCACGGCCCCGCACAAGTCGATGACGACCTTCCTGGTGGAGAAGGAGCCGGGCTTCGGCGAGGTCCGCCCCGGCCTGACCATCCCCGGCAAGATCGACAAGATGGGGTACAAGGGCGTCGACACCACCGAGCTGATCATGGACGGGCTGCGTGTTCCGGCCAATCGGGTGCTCGGCGGCGTCACCGGGCGCGGCTTCTACCAGATGATGGACGGCGTCGAGGTGGGCCGGGTGAACGTGGCGGCCCGTGGCTGCGGCGTCGCTCAGCGTGCGTTTGAACTGGGTGTCCGGTACGCGCAGCAGCGCCAGACGTTCGGCAAGCAGATCGCCCAGCACCAGGCCATTCAGTTCAAGCTGGCCGAAATGGCTACCAAGGTCGAGGCCGCTCATGCCATGATGGTGAACGCAGCTCGCAAAAAGGACTCAGGGGAACGAAACGACCTCGAAGCAGGCATGGCCAAGTACCTGGCCTCGGAGTACTGCAAGGAGGTCGTGGAGGACGCCTTCCGCATCCACGGGGGCTACGGGTTCTCCAAGGAGTACGAGATCGAGCGCCTCTACCGGGAGGCCCCGATGCTGCTCATCGGTGAAGGCACCGCCGAGATCCAGAAGATGATCATCGGGCGTCGCCTGCTCGAGGAGTACCGGTTCCAGGGCTGATTGTCGGGCTTGGGATGATTCGGCCGCGAAGAAGATCACATCCAGTCATCTTCTTCCGGCCGTCGACTCGGCTTCTGGCTTGCCCAGTTGCGGCCCGCAACCGATAGCATCGCCGAAACGCCGCCGTCCCCCGTTCCCGAACGCGGCACCATCCGCTACGAAGGTCATCCATGCCCCACAGCCAAACCTCTGCACCTCGCGCCGGCCTCGCCGGAGTTCGCCTCGCGCGCGGAGCGTCGCCGTGGCTTCTGCCGACCGTCGCCACCGCAGCAGCCAGCCTCGTCCGCGCCCGCCGCTCCCGGCGGGCCGCGGCGCTCGCCGTCCCGGCCACCGCGCTCGCGGCCGGCATGCTGTGGTTCTTCCGCGACCCCGAGCGCGAGATCGCGCAGGGCAGGGTCATCTCGCCCGCCGACGGCGTGGTGCAGAGCATCATGCCGTGGAAGGACGGGCGCACCCGCGTCGCCATCTTCATGAGCCCGCTGAACGTCCACGTCAACCGCGCCCCGATGGCCGGCACCGTGACGTCCGTGGAGCACGTGCCGGGCGGCTTCGTGCCGGCGTTCAACAAGGAGAGCGAGAACAACGAGCGCGTCGTCTGGCACTTCGACACCGAGCTCGGCGACATCGAGATGGTGCAGATCGCCGGCGCCGTGGCCCGGCGCATCGTGCCGTACCTGGCGCAGGGCGCCAAGGTCGAGCAGGGCGACCGGATCGGTCTGATCCGCTTCGGCTCGCGGGTCGACATCTACCTCCCGGAAGGTGTGGACGTCGCCGTCGAGGTCGGTCAGACCACGACCGCGGGGGTGACTCGCATTGACCGTGATTGACCCGGAGCGGCCCGCCGGCTGGGTCGCCGACGGCGAGGCGGACGCCCCCGGCGCCGCCCCCGCGGAGGAGCAGGAGGAGATGCCCCTGTCCCTCCGCCTGTCGATAGCGGACACCCTCACGCTGGGCAACGCCACGTGCGGCTTCATGGCGGTGTACTTCACCACCACCGGCATCCTCATCCCGCACCTCACGGGGAGCGAGGAGACCGGCATGGCGCGGCACTCCGCCGCGACGGCCGTGATCCTGATGCTCTGCGCGGCGATCTTCGACCTGTTCGACGGGCTCGTCGCGCGCAAGCTCCGCTCGTCCCCGATGGGCGCCGAGCTGGACAACCTGTCGGACCTGATCAGCTTCGGTCTGGCCCCGGCGTACTTCGTCCTCGTGTACGGGATGGTCGCGGACGACGCGCACCAGCGGGTGTCCGCGGTGGCCGCCATCGTGGTGCTGCTCGCCGTCGTGATGCGACTGGCGAGATTCTCGGTCGTCACGATGAAGGACGGGATGTTCCAGGGCATGCCGAGCCCGTTCGGCGCGCTGACGGTCGTGTCGATCGTGCTGCTGGAGCTGCCGTTCATCCCGACGCTGCTGGCGATCGTGGGCACGGCGTGGCTGATGGTGAGCCGCGTCGAGTACCCCAAGCCGCGGGGCGCCCTGGCCGTGGCCATGCTGAGCTGGATCGTCGCGGCGATGGGGCTGCTCGCCGCGTGGGCGTTCGACGCGCCCGGCGGCCAGCTCCTGCTCCAGACCGGCTGCGCGCTCCAGGTGGTGCTGGGCGCGGTGATCCCGCTCTTCGCGACCGCGCGGCGGGTGAACACCTTCCGCGACAACCGGCGCGAGAGCCGGGAGGCGCGGGCGGCGCAGCTGCCGTAGGGCGGATGACACGAGAGGGGCCCGGACGCGTGACGCGTCCGGGCCCCTCTCGTGTCCGGGCCAGCCGTGTCCGGGCGCCTCTCGTGTCCGGGGCCCCTCTCTCGTGTCCGGGCCTTCCGTCCGCCGTCAGGCCAGGGTCTTGTAGTAGTACGTGGTGGGGCGGGGCCGTCCCGCCGGGTCGGCGGCGTAGCCGGGGATCGTGCCGGCCCTGGTCCAGCCGGCGGAGCGGTACAGGTGCTCGGCGGGGCTGCCGGTCTCGGTGTCGAGCACCAGCAGGGTCAGCCCGAGCCCGGCCGCGCCCTCCTCGGCGGCGGCCAGCAGCGCCCGCCCGAGCCCGCGCCCCCGCGCGGAGGTGTGCACCAGGAGCTTGGCGATGTCGCCCCGGTGCCGCTGGTTCGGCGCGGTGGCCCGTACGAGGGTCACGGCGCCCAGGAGGGCGCCGCCGGCCCCGTGGGCGGCCCACACCGTCCGTACGCCCGCCTCGGCCTGCGCGGCGGCGTCCCGCCACCAGCCGGCCGCCTCGGCGTCGCCGAGCGGGGCGAGGAAGCCGACGGACGCCCCGTCGCGCACGGCGTCCGCCAGGAGCGCGCCGAGGCCGTCGGCGGCGGCCCGCACGCCGGGGCCGTCGAGGAGGTCGATGCGGAGGGTGCCGGGGTCCAGGTCCATGGGCGGATCATCGCAGCGCCGTGTTGCGCGCGGATGTCCGGACCGTCCCGCGGGGCCCGGCGGCCCGGTGAACCCCCGGGCGCCGGGCCGGGGGCCGCCCTGGCCCGGCGCCCCGGCCCGGCCAGGGGGCGGCCTGGCCGGGCCGGCGCGGGACCCCGGTTTGCGCGGGACCCCGGTTTGCGCGGGGCTCCGGTCTGCGCGGGGCTCCGGCGGGGGCGGGGTCCCGGTCGGCGCAGGGGCCCGGCAGGCGCGGGGTCCCCGCGGCGGCGTGGTCCGCGGGGTCCCCGCGGGGGCGTGGTCCCGTCCGGGCGGTCCGGAGGCCGGCGGGGAGGGTATCCCGGCGGCGGGTCCCGGCAAGGCCGACGCGGGCGGACGGGCCGGTGCGGGCGGACGGGCCGTGGAGCCCAGGTGGGCCGGTGCGGGCGGACGGGCCCACGGAGCCCGGGTGGGCCGGTGCCGGCGGACGGGGTGGCGCGGGCGGACAGGGGGGCGCCGCCGGGCCGCGCGCGCCGGACGAGGGCGGCGCGGGCCGCACGGGGTGGGCGGGGTGGCGCCGCCGGGCCGCTTGCGCCGGACGAGGGCGGCGCGGGCCGCACGGGGTGGGCGGGGTGGCGCCGCCGGGCCGCTTGCGCCGGGCGGGGGCCGCGCGGGCCGCACGGGGCGGCTCGCGCGGCGGCCTGTCAGGCGAGGAGGTCGCGGGCGAGGGCCGCCGCGGCGCGCTCCAGGAGCGGGCCCGCCAGCGCGACGCACCGGGCCGGATCCGGCTCCAGGTCCGTCAGCGGGTAGGCGCGGCTGATGCCCGCCCGCCGGAGGGCCTGCGGCGTCAGCTCCAGTCGGCCGCAGACGGCGACGACCTCCACCCCGGCCGCGCGGGCCGCCGCGGCGACCCCCGCGGGGGCCTTGCCGTGCAGGGTCTGCTCGTCCAGGGAGCCCTCGCCGGTGATCACCAGCGTGGCCCGGCCGAGCGCCTCGCGGAAGCCCAGGAGGTCCAGCATCAGCTCGATGCCGGGCCGGAAGACCGCGCCGAGCCCGACCAGCGCCCCGTAGCCGACGCCGCCCGCCCCGCCCGCGCCCGCCGAGCCCGCCGCCTCGGCGGCGCGCGGGCCCACGGCCTCGACGAGCACCGCCACGTACCGCGTGAGGGCCGCGTCCAGGACCTCCACGTCGCGCGGGCCCGCCCCCTTCTGCGGCCCGAACACCGCGGGGGCGCCCTGCGGGCCGGTCAGGGGGTTGTCCACGTCGCTCGCCAGCACCAGCTCCACGTCGGCGAAGCGCGGGTCCAGGCCCGACAGGTCGGCCGTCGCGAGGGCGCGCAGCCCACCGCCGCCGGGGCCGACCGGCTCGCCGTGCGCGTCGAGGAACCGCGCGCCGAGCGCGGCGAGCATCCCGGCGCCGCCGTCCGTGGTGGCGCTGCCGCCCACCCCGAGGACGACGGTGCGGGCCCCCGCGTCCAGCGCGGCGCGCAGCAGCTCGCCGGTGCCGTACGTGGTGGCCGTCAGGGGCGCGGGGACGCCACCGGGCAGCAGCCGCAGGCCGGACGCCTCGGCCATCTCCACGACCGCCGTGCCCCCGCGCAGCGCGAAGGCCGCCGTGACGGTCTCGCCGAGCGGGCCGGTGACCGGGACCTCGCGGCGTTCGAATCCGGCGGCCACCGCGGCCGCCACCGTGCCGTCCCCGCCGTCGGCGACGGGCAGGGCCTCCACGCGGAGACCGGGCACCACCTGCCGCAGCCCCGCCGTGACCCGCTCCGCGACCTGCGCGGCCGTGAGGGACCCCTTGAACTTGTCGGCCGCCACGAGCACGTGCGCGGCCTTGTTAACTGCTCCGTCCGTCACCCTTGCATCCCTTGCTGTTCGAACAGGCAGTCGCGCCGGGGCGACCCTATCCGCAGCGCCGGACGGCGTGCCACCCCTCCGCCGCGCTCGGAGCAGGACCATAGTGTTGCGGCATGAGCACGGAAACGACTGAACAGCCAGACCCCGGCGCTCCCCCGGGCGACACCCGCCGTACCTCCCCCGACCCCGCCGTCGTGGCGGTCGGCTTCACGGTCGTCCTGGTGCTGGTGCTGTGGGCGTGGCTCGGCGACCGGTCCTTCGACAGCGCGTCGACCACGGCCCTGTCGTGGGTGCTGGACAACTTCGGATGGCTGTTCGTGGTGGCCGCGGACGTGTTCCTCGTCCTGTGCCTGGTGATCGCCTTCAGCCGGTTCGGCCGGATCCGGCTGGGTGCCGACGACGCGCGGCCGGAGTTCGGCAACCTCGCCTGGATCGCGATGATGTTCAGCGCCGGCATGGGGATCGGCCTGATGTTCTACGGGGTCGGGGAGCCGCTGACGCACTACCTGGCCCCGCCGCCGGCGACCGGGGTGCGGGCCGAGTCGGGCGAGGCGGCCCGCACGGCGATGGAGTACTCGTTCTTCCACTGGACGCTCACCCCGTGGGCGATCTACGGCATCGCCGGCCTCGCCCTGGCGTACGCGGGCTTCCGCAAGGGCCGCGGCAACCGGCTGAGCGCGGCGTTCGTGCCGCTGATCGGCGCCCGGCGGGCGGAGTCCTGGCCGGGGCGGCTCATCGACCTGCTGGCCGTCTTCGCGACGGTGTTCGGCACGGCGACCAGCCTGGGGCTCGGCGCGCTGCAGGTGGCCGAGGGCCTGGACCTGACGACGGGTCTGACGGCGAGCCGCACCAGTCAGCTGGTGATCATCGCGGTGCTGTCGGCGGCGTTCGTGCTGTCGGCCTTCTCCGGTCTGCACCGGGGCATCAAGTGGCTGTCCACGCTGAACATCATTCTCGCGGCGACCCTGATGGTGTTCGTCTTCCTCCTCGGGCCGACCGTGTACATCCTGGACTCGATCCCCGCGTCGGTCGGCGGCTACCTGCAGGACCTGCTGCCGATGGCGACGCGGACCGGCGCGTTCTCCGACCAGGCCTGGCTCGGCGCGTGGACGATCTTCTACTGGGCGTGGTGGCTGTCGTGGGCGCCGTTCGTGGGCACGTTCATCGCCCGGATCTCGCACGGCCGGACGATCCGCGAGTTCCTGGTCGGCGTCCTGCTGGTGCCGAGCGGCGCGACGGTGGTGTGGTTCTCCGTGATGGGCGGCTCGGCGCTGCGGCTCCAGTCGACCGGGGAGGCGGACCTGGCCGGCGCGGTGGAGGAGGGCGCGGAGGCCTCGCTGTTCGCGATGCTCGACGCGCTGCCGCTGGGCACGATCACGTCGTTCGTGGCGATGGTGCTGGTGATGACGTACTTCGTGACGAGCGCCGACTCGGCGTCGTTGGTGATGGGTTCGCTGACCAGCCGCGGCGCGCTGCATCCGCCGAACTGGCTGGTGGTCGGCTGGGGCGTGCTGATGGCGTCCGTGGCGGCGGTGCTGCTGGTCGTGGGCGGGCTGAGCTCGCTGCAGACGGCGACGATCCTGGTGGCGCTGCCGTTCGTGGTGGTGATGCTCTGCCTGTGCTGGGCGCTGCTGAAGGAGTTGAGGGAGGATCCGGGCGCCGGGCTGGTGCGGCACCACGCGCTGCACGGGTTGCAGGACGTCGTACGGACGATGGTCGGCGACGCGGTGAGCGAGCAGGGTCCGACGCGCCACCACCGGCTGCGGCGGGCGGCGCGGGCGCGCACCGAGTCGGAGGACGGCACGGGCGGGGACGGCGGCCCGGCGTGAGCGCCGCCGGGCGCCGTCCGGGGGCGCCGCGGGTGACCGGCCGGTGGGCGTCTACGCTGACCGGATGACCACCACCGACTACGCCACGTACATCGCCGGCCTGCCACGGGTGCTCGCGGCCGCCGCCATGCTGCTGCGGGACGGCGCGGGCCGGGTCCTGGTCGTGGAGCCGAACTACCGCGACGGCTGGACGCTGCCGGGCGGGACGATCGAGTCCGACGAGGGCGAGACGCCCCGTCAGGCGGCCCGCCGCGAGACGCGGGAGGAGATCGGCCTGGACGTGGCGCCGGGCCCGCTGCTCGCCGTCGACTGGGTGCCGGGGGCCGCCCGCCCGCCGCTGGTGGCGTACGTGTACGACGGCGGCGTCCTGGACGACGCGGCGCTCGGCGCGATCCGGCTCCAGGAGGCGGAGCTGCTGTCGTGGAAGCTGATCACCCGCGAGGAGGTCCCCGCCCACCTGCCGGGCGCCCTCGGCCCGCGCGTGCGGGCGGCGCTGGAGGCCCTGGACGCGGGGCGCGGTCCGGCGGAGCTGGAGAACGGCCTCCCGGCACGGTGAGCCCCGGCCGCCGGGGCGCGGTCGCCGCGGTCGTCGCCGTGCACTGCGCGGCGCTGGCCTTCGGTACGGTCGCACACGTCTCCGACCTGGTCACCGGTGGTCTGCGCCCGCACGCCGCGTTCGCCCCCTGGTGGCTCGACGCCTACTGGACGTCCCTGGCCGTGCTCGATCCGCTCGCCCTGGTCCTGCTCCTTTGGGGGCGCGGCTCGGCGTCGACCTGCTGTGCGCCGTGATGGCGACGGACGTGGCGGCCAACGCGTACGCCCTCGCCGTGCTGCGGCACGGCGACCCGGCCGGGGCGGGCGGGCTCCTGCGGCTCGCCCTGTTCGGGCTGTTCGCCGCGGTGACCGCGCCGTGGCTGCGGGCGGCGCTCAGCCCTGGTGGTCCTGCGGCCTGGGCTCGGGGCGGCGCGCGTCGTCCTCGCGGGGGACGACGCGCGCCTCGGTGCGGTGCCCGCGCTGGATGTAGTCGCGGACGACCAGCTCCACGGCGTCCTGCGGGTTGCCGACGCCCGCGAGGACCATGACCTCCACGACGAGCTCGGCGTCGAGCGCGATGTTCACCTTCGCCATGGCCAGGACCCTACAGGGGCGGGCGTATGTCTGTTCGCCGGTCGCGCGAACCGCCTCGTACGCTCGGTGTATGACGATGGTGGCGATCCTCAGCGGTGCCGGCGTCTCCACGGACTCGGGCATCGGCGACTACCGGGGGCCCCGCGGGCTGTGGCGGCGCGACCCGGAGGCCGAGAAGCTCGTCACGTACGCGTACTACATGGCCGACCCGGAGATCCGCCGCCGGTCCTGGCGGATGCGGCTCGACGGCCCGGTGCTGCGCGCCCGGCCGAACGCCGCGCACACGGCGGTCGCCGAGCTGGACCGCGCGCCCGGCTTCGCCGTGCGGGTGCTCACGCAGAACGTGGACGGGCTGCACCAGATGGCCGGCATGCCCGACCGCAAGGTGCTCGAACTGCACGGCACGGCGCGGGCCGTCGTGTGCACCGGCTGCGGCGCCCGGTCGCCCATGGAGGAGGCGCTGGAGCGGGTGGCGGCCGGTGAGGACGACCCGGCCTGCCGGGTCTGCGGCTCGGTCCTGAAGTCGGCGACCGTGATGTTCGGCGAGCGGCTGGACCCCGAGGTGCTGGGGCGGGCCGTGGAGATCGCCAGGGCGTGCGAGGTCTTCGTCGCGGTCGGCTCGTCGCTCCGGGTCCAGCCGGCCGCGTCGCTGGCGGGCGTCGCCGCCGGGCACGGGGCGCGGCTGGTCGTGGTGAACGCGGAGCCCACCCCCTACGACGCCCTCGCCGACGAGGTGGTGCGCGAGCCGATCGGCACGGCGCTCCCCGCCCTGCTGCGGCGGCTGCGGGGCGGCTCCTAGAACAGCGCGGCGGCCGGTGTGCCGCTCTCGAAGGCGAGGAGGCGGCGCTTGCGGTCCAGGCCGCCGCCGTAGCCGGTGAGCCCGCCGCTCGCGCCGATCACCCGGTGGCAGGGGACGATGATCCCGACCGGGTTGCGGCCGTTGGCGAGGCCGACCGCGCGGGAGGCGGTGGGCTGCCCGAGGGCGGCGGCCAGTTCGCCGTAGGTGCGGGTCTCCCCGTACGGGATGGTCCGCAGCAGCTCCCACACGCGCTGCTGGAACGGGGTCCCGGCGAGGCGCAGCGGCAGGTCGAAGTCGGTCAGTTCGCGGGCGTGGTAGGCGTCGAGCTGGCGGGCGGCCTCGCGGAAGGGGCGCGGGTCGGGCTCGCCGAAGCTCTCCTCCGGGGGCCGGTGGCGCTGGCCGGTCATGTAGAGGCCGCTGAGGACGCCGTCGGTGGCGACCAGGGTGAGCGGGCCGTAGGGGCTGTCGACGACGGTGTGCTGCCGGTTCATGGCGGGGTCCTCGGCTGGGGCGGTGTGGTGATCGGGCGGGCGGTGGGGTGGCCGGGCGGGCGGTGGGGTGGCGGGGCGGGCGGTGGGGTGGCGGGGCCGGCTGCCGGGGTGCGGGCCTGGGCGGCGTGGTGGGAAGGGGGCGGGGGGACCGGCGGGAAGGGCGGGTGGGGTCAGGCGGGGAGGTGGTTGACGGGGTGGCTGCCGGTCGCCCACAGGTACTGCACGGCGTAGGCGCGCCAGGGGCGCCAGGCGGCGGCGCGGGCGGTGAGGGCCGCGGGGGTGGACGGCAGGCCGAGCCCCGCCGCGGCGCGGCGGACCCCGAGGTCGGTGGGGAGGAAGGCGTCGGGGTCGCCGAGCGCCCGCATCGCGACGACCTCCACCGTCCACGGGCCGAAGCCGGGCAGGGCGAGGAGTCCGGCGCGGGCCTCGTCCCAGTCCGTACCGGGGCCGAGCTTGAGGCGGCCGTCCGCGAGGGCGCCGACCAGCGTGGTGAGCGTGGCGCGGCGGCTGCGCGGCAGCGCGAGGGCGCCGGGGTCGAGCGCGGCGAGCGCCTCGGGCGCGGGGAACAGGTGGGTGAGCCCGCCGTCCGGGTCCTCGACGGGGGTGCCGTGCGCCGTCACGAGGCGCCCGGCGTGGGTGCGGGCCGCGGCCGTGGAGACCTGCTGGCCGAGCACGGCGCGGACGGCGAACTCGGCGGCGTCGACCGTGCGGGGCACGCGGCGGCCGGGGGCGCGGTCGACGTGCGGGGCGAGGACGGGGTCGGCGCGCAGCTGCTCGTCCACGGCGACGGGGTCGGCGTCGAGGTCCAGGAGCCAGCGGCAGCGGCTGATGGCGTGGGCCAGGTCGCGCGGGTCGGTCAGGTGGAGGCGGCAGGAGATGTGGTCGGTGGCCGGGGCGAGGGTGGCGATGCCGTGCCCGTACGGGAGGGCGAGGGTGCGCCGGTAGGCGCCGTCGCGCCACTCCTCGACGCCGGGGACGGCGGTCGCCGCGAGGTGGCCGAACAGGTTGGACGGGTCGAGCGGGGTGCGGTACGGCAGCCGCAGCGCGATCACGCCGGGGGTGGGGACCGGGGCGCCCCGCCGACCGGCGGCGCGGGCGCGCAGCTCGGTCGGGGCGAGCGCGAAGACCTCGCGCACGGTGTCGTTGAAGGCCCGCACGGAGGAGAACCCGGCGGCGAACGCCACGTCCGCCATGGGCAGGGCCGTGGTCTCGATGAGCACCCGCGCGGTCTGGGCGCGCTGGGCACGGGCGAGGGCGAGCGGTCCGGCGCCCAGCTCGGCGAGGAGCTGCCGCTCGATCTGGCGGGTCGAGTAGCCGAGCCGGGCGGCGAGTCCGGGGACGCCCTCGCGGTCGACGACCCCGTCGCGGATGAGGCGCATGGCCCGGGCGACGGTGTCGGCGCGGACGTCCCACTCCGGGGAGCCGGGGCTGGTGTCGGGGCGGCACCGCTTGCAGGCCCGGAAACCGGCCTGCTGACAGGCGGCGGCGCTCGGGTAGAAGACCATGTTCTCCGGCTTGGGAGGCACGACCGGGCAGCTGGGGCGGCAGTAGATGCGGGTGGTGAGGACGGCGGTGAAGAACCAGCCGTCGAAGCGGGCGTCCTTCGACCGGACGGCCCGCACGCAGCGCTCGGTGTCGGTGTGCATGCCTCCAGCATGGGCGAGGCGCACGGGTGGTCGCTGGCGGAAATCCGACATGAGCCTGGGGCTGCCTGCGGCGGGGCGTGTCGCCGTCCGTGGGGCGTGCGGGCCGGGGTGGTGAGGCGTGCGGGCCGGGGTGGTGGGGCGCCGGGTGGGCGTCGGGCCGCCGCCGGGTGGGGTGCGGCAGCGGGCGGTGGACGCGGGACGGCCGCCCTGCCGGGGGGCGGGGCGGCCGTGGGGCGGGAGAGCCGGCCTTGGGAGCCGGACCGGGGCCTGGGGGGGCGGGGCCGGGGCCTGGGGGGGGGCCGGGCCGGGGCCGGGGCCTGGGGCCGGGCCTCGCCGGGGCCTGGGGGCCGGACCGGGGGCCGGGGGGCCGGGCGGCCCGGGGGGCCGGGAAGGGGCCGCGGGTCAGGAAGCCGTCCCGGCGGGGGCGGCGACGGCCTCGGCGACCTGCTGGAGCGCGGCGGACAGGCCCGTGATGACCTCGGCGTCCTCGGACGGGTGGGTGTCGGCGAAGCGGGTCACGGAGCCGGGGATGGCCAGCTCGACGGACTCCAGCACCCGCGCCCCGGCGACACCGAGCGCCTTGCGGGCCTCGGTCTGCGCCCACACGCCGCCGTACTGGCCGAAGGCGGTGCCGATCACGGCGGCCGGCATGTCCTTGAGGGCGCCGGCCCCGTACGGGCGGGACAGCCAGTCGATCGCGTTCTTCAGCACGGCCGGCATGGTGCCGTTGTACTCCGGGGTGAACAGGAGCACGGCGTCGGCGGCCTCGGCGGCGGCACGCAGCCGGGCGGCGGGCTCGGGGGCGCCGGCCGCGGTGTCGGTGTCCTCGTTGTAGAAGGGCACCTCGGCCAGGCCGTCGTACACCTCCACCGTGACGCCCTCGGGGGCGAGACCGGCGGCGGCCTCGGCGAGCTGGCGGTTGTGCGAACCGGCGCGGAGGCTGCCGACGAGCGCGAGGATACGGACGGACATGGTGACTCCCGAGGGGTGTGGCGGCTCCGCGGAGGAGCTGCGGGCGAACTAACCGGACCGAGGTCCGTTGAAAGTTGTACCAGATAACCGGACCGCGGTCCACTTTCATTCCCGAGGCGTTAGGCTGGCCGCCATGACCTCCCCGCCCCCTCCCGGCCGTACGGAGCTGCCCCTCACCCCCGTCGAGGCTCCGACGCAGTTGCGCGCCGACGCCGCCCGCAACCGCGCCCGCCTCCTGGAGGCCGCGGCCCGGCTGGCCGCCGAGCACGGCGCCGCCAACCTGACCATGGAGGCGGTGGCCTGCGCCGCCCAGGTGGGCAAGGGCACGGTGTTCCGCCGCTTCGGGGACCGCTCCGGGCTGCTGCTGGCCCTGCTCGACCGGGAGGAGGAGCGGTTCCAGGCGGCGTTCATGGCCGGGCCGGCGCCGCTCGGGCCGGGGGCGCCCGCCGCCGAGCGGCTGCACGCCTTCGGCCCGGCCGTCCTGCGCCACGAGGACGCCCACCGGGACCTCTACCTGGCCGCCGCCCAGCCCGACCCGGTACGGCGGCACACCGTGCCCGCCCGCCGGGTGCGGCTCGCGCACCTGGCGGCGCTGCTGCGGGAGGCGGGCACGGACGCCGACCCCGAGCTCGCCGCGCAGACCCTGCTCGGCTACCTCGACCCCGGCCTCGTCCGGTACCTGCTGTCCGGCCGCGGTCTGCCCCTGAGCCGGGTGGAGGCGGGCTGGCACGACCTGGTGGCGCGGATGCTGCCGGCCGAGGCGCGCTGACCCCGCCGGGCGGCGCGAGGCCGGCGGGACCTCGGGCCACCGGCGGATCGGCGCATCGGGACCGCGGGCCCCGGGACTTCCCCAAGGCCCTGCCACGGGACCGCGGCCGTACTACGATCCGTCAGGTGACCGCGCCGCCCGGCGACGGGCGGCGGACCGGACCCGACGGCCGCGACCCACCGGCCGGAAGGAGGGCGGGGCATGCGCGTGGCGCTCTTCGTCACCTGCGTCAACGACACGCTGTACCCGCGCACGGGAAGGGCCGTGGTGCGGCTGCTGGAGCGGCTGGGCGTCGAGGTCGGCTTCCCCGCGGAGCAGAGCTGCTGCGGCCAGCCGCAGTACAACACCGGCTACCGCCGGGAGGCCGAGCCCCTCGTCCGCCGCTTCGACCGGGCGTTCGCGGGATACGAGTACGTGGTCACCCCGTCCGGTTCGTGCGCGGCGATGGTGCGGGACGCCTACCCGCGCATCGGCGCCGAGGCCGCCGCCGAGGGCCGGGGCACGGAGGCGGCGGAGGCGGCGGCGCGGGCCGTGCCCCGGACGTACGAGCTGACCGAGTTCCTGGTGGACGTGCTCGGCGTCACCGACGTCGGCGCCTGCTTCCCGCACACGGTCACCTACCACCCCACCTGCCACGGCCTGCGCGCGCTCGGCCTCGGCGACCGCCCGCGCCGCCTGCTGTCCCGGGTGCGCGGCCTTCAGCTGCGGGAGCTGGACGGAGCGGAGGAGTGCTGCGGCTTCGGCGGGACGTTCGCCGTCAAGAACCCGGACGTCTCCGCGGCGATGGGCGCCGACAAGGCGCGGGCCGTCGAGGCGACCGGCGCCGAGGCGGTGTGCGCCGTCGACAACTCGTGCCTGGCGCACATCGGCGGCGTCCTCGCCCGGCGCGGCTCGCGGGTCCGGGCCGTGCACCTCGCCGAGATCCTGGCCGCCACGGAGGAGGAGCCCCACGGATGAGCGGTACGCAGCCGGGCACGCCCGCCTTCCCCGAGGCCGCGCGCGACGCCGTGCGCGACGGGACCCTGCGCGGCAACCTGCGCCACGCCACCCGCACGATCCGCGGCAAGCGGGCGCGCGCGGTCGCCGAACTGGACGACTGGGCCGAGCTGCGCGCGGCCGGGAAGGCGATCAAGGACCGGACGCTGCGCCACCTCGACCACTACCTGGTGCGGTTGGAGCGGTCGGTCACGGCGGCGGGCGGAACGGTGCACTGGGCGGCCGACGCCGCCGAGGCCAACCGGATCGTGACCGGCCTGGTCAAGGCGACCGGGGAGCGCGAGGTCGTCAAGGTCAAGTCGATGGCCACCCAGGAGATCGGGCTCAACGAGGCACTGGAGGCGGAGGGCGTCCGCGCCTACGAGACCGACCTCGCCGAGCTGATCGTGCAGCTCGGCCGGGACCGCCCCTCGCACACCCTGGTCCCGGCGATCCACCGCAACCGGGGCGAGATCCGCGACGTGTTCGCGCGCGAGATGGCCGCCTGGGGACGGCCCGCCCCGGACGGGCTGACCGACCGTCCGGCCGACCTCGCCGAGGCCGCGCGCCTCCACCTGCGCGAGAAGTTCCTGCGCGCCGGGGTCGGCATCTCGGGCGCCAACTTCATGGTGGCGGAGACCGGCACGCTCGTCGTCGTCGAGTCCGAGGGCAACGGCCGCATGTGCCTGACCCTGCCCGAGACGCTGATCTCCGTCGTCGGCATCGAGAAGGTCGTGCCGACCTGGCGGGACCTGGAGGTGTTCCTCCAGCTCCTCCCCCGCTCCTCGACGGCCGAGCGGATGAACCCGTACACGACGATGTGGACCGGCACGGCCGACGGGGACGGGCCGCGCGCCTTCCACCTGGTGCTCCTCGACAACGGGCGCACCGACACCCTCGCCGACGAGGTGGGCCGCCAGGCGCTGCGCTGCATCCGCTGCTCCGCCTGCCTCAACGTGTGCCCGGTGTACGAGCGGGCCGGCGGCCACGCGTACGGCTCCGTGTACCCCGGCCCGATCGGCGCCATCCTCAGCCCGCAGCTGCGCGGCACCGGCAGCGCGGTCGACGCCTCCCTGCCGTACGCCTCCTCGCTCTGCGGGGCCTGCACCGACGTCTGCCCCGTCGCCATCGACTTCCCCGAGGTCCTCATCCACCTGCGGGAACGCGTCGTCCAGGGCGGCGAGGCGACCCGGAACGGGGTACGGGTGCGGCTGCGCCCCGCCAAGGGCCACGCGGCCGAGCGGGCGGCGATGCGCGCGGCCCGCTGGGCGCTGGACCACCCCGCCGCCCTGCGCGCCGGGCAGCGGCTGGTGTCCCGGACCCGGCGGCTGCACCCCGCGCGGCTGCCGGGTCCCGGCCGTGCCTGGACGGACGCGCGGGAGCTGCCCGAGGTGCCGCCGGAGCCGTTCCGGGACTGGTGGCGGCGGACTCGGGGAGACGCGCGGTGAGTGACGGCAGGGACCGGGTGCTGGCGCGGGTGCGCCGCGCCCTGGCGGACGTGCCGCGCGGGGAGCGGCCCGGCGACGTGCCCGTGGACCGCTCCTACCGGCGGGCCCACGGGGAGCGGACCGCCGAGGAGACGGTGGCCCTGCTGGCCGCGAACCTCGCCGAGTACCGCGCGGTCGTCCACCGCACCGCGCAGGACGGCCTGCCCGGACTGCTGAGGACGCTGCTGGCCCGCCGGGGCGCGGCCTCGGTGCTGGTGCCGGCGGGGCTGCCGGCGCACTGGACGGCCGCCGTCGACGCGCGGCGGGTGGACGACCTGGCGGCGTCGACGGCGCGGGAGCTGGAGGCCGTCGACAGCGTCGTGACGGGCTGCGCGGTGGCCGTCGCGGAGACCGGCACCCTCGTCCTGGACGGCGGGCCCGCCCAGGGCAGGCGGCGGATCAGCCTCCTGCCGGACCACCACGTCTGCGTGGTCCGCGTCCCCGACCAGGTCGTCGCCTCGGTCCCGGAGGCGCTGGAGCGGCTGGACCCGCGCCGCCCGCTGACCTGGATCTCGGGGCCGTCCGCGACGAGCGACATCGAGCTGGAGCGGGTCGAGGGCGTCCACGGGCCGCGCACCCTGGAGGTCGTCCTGCTGGAGGTGTCCGGCACACCGGACGCGGCGACTCACGGGGGCGGGTGACGCGGGGCGGGGTGTGTCACGCGGGCGGGTGGCACGGGGTGAGGGGCCACGCCCCGTGCGGCGACCGACGCGGGGGGAGGGGCCACGCCCCGGGCGGCGACCGACGCGGGGGGAGGGGCCACGCCCCGGGCGTCGGCTGACGCGGGTCGCCGGGCCGCGCCCTGCCCGGCCGCGGGCGGTTCCCACGCGGCTCGCGGCCAGTCGAACTCGTCGAACCCGTCGGGCAGCCGGCCGCACGGGGTGTCGGTCCACACCGAAGGACCTCGTGTCCCCTTACCACGGTCACCCGGTCGCCGGTCCGCGGGTGCTCGACAGGGAGGCCGGGCAGGCCCTGACCGCGTCCGGCCCGCGGCAACGGCCGCCGGCCCTCGCGCGCCAGGCGGTCGCGGGTGCGCTCCCGCGCGGCGCGGGCGGTCTCCACCCGGTGGGGCCCTTCGGGCACGACGGGCAGGTCGGCCTGGCGACCGCGTTCACCAGCTCGCTTTGACACCCATCGATGACTTGCCCGCCGGACGCGCAGCCTGCATTGATAGACATCAACATAGACGTCCATCGAAATGAAGAGGTGCGCTCATGGAGCACGTCGACGTCGCAGTGGTCGGCGGCGGGCAGTCCGGACTCGCCACCGCGCGCGCCCTGCTGGGCCGGGGCCTTCGGCCGGTGGTGCTGGAGGCGTCCGGCCGGGCGGCCGGCTCCTGGCCCCGGTACTACGACAGCCTGACCCTGTTCTCCCCGGCCCGGTACAGCTCCCTGCCCGGCATGCCCTTCCCGGGCGGCGACCCGAACCGCTACCCGCACCGGGACGAGGTCGCCGCCTACCTGGCCGCGTACGCCGCCAGGCTGGACGCGGACATCCGGACCGGCCACCGGGTCACCCGCGTGCGGCCCGCCGAC
The DNA here is from genome assembly GCF_008704425.1 of Streptomyces fradiae ATCC 10745 = DSM 40063. Taxonomy (NCBI): domain Bacteria; kingdom Bacillati; phylum Actinomycetota; class Actinomycetes; order Kitasatosporales; family Streptomycetaceae; genus Streptomyces; species Streptomyces fradiae. Next base: position 5,978,572 of record NZ_CP023696.1, on the reverse strand, counting down.
GGCTCCGCGCGCGAAGGCGCCTCGGGGCGGCCGGGCGGCCCCCTCCACGGCGGTCCGGGACGGCGGGCCGGCGCGGCCGGCTTCGTGGTGGAGCTGGCGGGCGGCGGCGCGCTGCACGCTCGGGCCGTGGTCGCGGCGTCCGGCACCTTCGGCCACCCCCACCGCCCCGACCTGCCCGGCCTGGACGGCTTCACCGGCACCGTGCTGCACGCCGCCGAGTACCGGCGGCCGGAGCCCTTCGCCGGCCGGCGGGTCGTCGTGGTGGGCACGGGGAACTCCGCGGTGCAGATCGCCGCCGAGCTCGCCGGGGTCGCCCGGGTCACGCTCGCCGGCCGCGCGCCGGTGCGCTTCGCCCCCCAGCGGATCGCCGGCCGCGACCTGCACTTCTGGCTGCGGCTCACCGGCCTGGACACCGTCCCGCTCGGCACCCTGCTGCGCGAGCCCCCGAGCCAGCCCGTCTTCGACGACGGCCGCTACCGCGCCGCGCTCGCCCAGGGGGCTCCCGACCTGCGGGCCCTCTTCACCGGCGCCGACGGGGCGGAGGTCCGGTGGGCCGACGGCGGCAGGGAGGAGGTCGACACGATCCTGCTGGCCACCGGATACCGCCCCGACCTGCCGTACCTCTCCGGCACGCCCGGCGCACTCGACCGCGCCGGGCGCCCACGACACCGGGGTGGGACCGCGCTCGCCGTGCCGGGACTGGCGTTCACCGGACTGGAGTGGCAGCGCTCCCCGTCCTCCAACTCGCTGCGCGGGGTGGGGCGGGACGCGGCCCGTGTCGCCCGCCTCCTCGCCGGGCGGCTGCGGAGCCGCTGACCCCGCCCGCGCGACCGCACGCGCACGACCCGGACCCTCTGGTTCGACATGTGTCAACATAGACGCATGTCGATCGCGAAGGCGCTGCCCCTGCTCGAAGCCGACGGCCACGGCCCGGCCCCGTGCTGCGCTCCCCTGGCCGAGCGCCCGATGACCGCCGAGGAGGCCGAGACGGCCGCGCCGATGTTCAAGGCGCTCGGCGACCCGGTGCGGCTCCGCCTCTTCTCGGCCGTGGCCTCCCACGCGGGCGGGGAGGCGTGCGTGTGCGACATCTCCGACGTCGGCGTCTCCCAGCCGACCGTCTCCCACCACCTGAAGAAGCTCAAGGAGGCCGGGCTGCTCACCTCCGAGCGGCGCGGCACCTGGGTCTACTACCGGGTCGAGCCGTCCGTCCTGGCGGCCATGGGCAGGCTGCTGGCGCCGCCGCCCACGACCTGACCACCCGAGCGGTTCGGGCCGATCCGGCCGCGGCCGCCCCGGTCGCACCCGCGCGACCGGCGGCGGCGCGCCCCCGCCGCCGGCAGGCGGCACGTGGACCTCAGCGGCCCGCCATCCCCAGGGCGCGGACCTCCCGCAGCCACCGTTCCCGCCGCCCGCGGTCAGCCGACCGCATGCCCGCCATGAGGGTGCGCCGGACCGGGCGGAAGCCGCAGTGGCGCAGGAAGGCGCGGCGCATGTTCCGCCAGAACAGGTCCTCACGTGCCAGGACGGCCAGGGCCTGCGGGGAGTTCTGCGTGTAGACCACCCGCGCCGAGCGCCCCTTCAGGAGCTTGCGGATGTACGGCGGCCGCTCCAGGTAGTCGACCCCGACGCCCGGCAGGAAGAGCCGGTCGATGAAGCCCTTCAGCAGCGCCGGGACGTGCCACCACCAGCACGGGGTGACGATCACGAGGTGCTCGCACCAGCGGACGGCGTCCCGCGCCTCGACGAGGTCGGGCTCCAGCGGCTGGGGGTGCGTGAAGCCGCCGTGGAGGATCGGGTCGAAGCGCAGGTCCCTGACCTTCAGCAGCCGCACCTCGTGCCCGCCCGCCCTGGCGCCCTCCGTGTAGGCGTGGGCCAGCGCCGCGCAGTAGCTGCCGGCGTCCGGATGGCCGTCGATGACGAGAATGCGCCGCACCCTGGCTCCTGCCGCGTGGAGGTCCTGTGCGGGGGACGTACCACGTCCCGGCCCCGATCCCCCGCGTACGGCGCCGATCCGCCCGTACGGCGGCACGCCCCCACCCGGCGGGCGGGCCGTCCGGCGGTGGGCGGGCCCCCGCCGCCGAGGCACCGTCCTCCCGGCTCACCCCCACGGGCCCGCCCCGGGCACGGTCCGAGCCCTGCCGCGCGCTCCGGCGGTGCGCCGCGGGTGGCCGTGCGGTGGTGCGCGGCGCGGCGTGCGGCGGGGAGCCGCGGGCGCCGTCACGGCCGGGTCGCCTCGATCCGTTCGGCGAACGCCTCGTACGCGCGCTCGTCGAAGAGGACGAACACGACCTGCTCGACCGCGGTCTCCGTCCGCCGCACCGTCTCCACCGCGATCCGGGCGGCCTCGTCCGGCGGCCAGCGGTAGACCCCCGTGGAGACGGCCGGGAAGGCGACCGTCCGCGCGCCCAGTCCGTCGGCGACCCGCAGGGCTTCGCGGTGGCAGGAGGCGAGGAGCGCGGGGCCGTCGGGGGACGCCCCGTACACCGGGCCGACCGTGTGGATGACCCAGCGGGCGGGCAGGCGGCCCGCGGTGGTGGCGACGGCCTGGCCGGTGGCGAGTCCCCGGCCGAGGCGGGAGGCGCGCAGGGAGCGGCACTCGGCGAGGATCTCCGGGCCGCCGGCGCGGTGGATGGCTCCGTCGACTCCCCCGCCTCCGAGGAGGGAGGAGTTGGCAGCGTTGACGATCGCGTCGGCGTGCCGGCGCGTGATGTCGCCGAGGACCGCGGTCGGTTCGGTCATACGCCCATCATGCCGACCGGCGCCCGCCGGTGCCCCGGAGCCCGTGGGGCCCCGGACGGCGGCCGGCCGGCTCGGCGGCCGGGCCGCACCGCCCCCGGCCGGTGCGGGCTCCGCACCGGAGCCGCCCCCGGCTCAGCGGGCGGTGCGCCGCAGGTGGCGCCAGACCGCCTTGGCGGCGTTGTGGCCCGACATGCCGTGGACACCGGGTCCGGGCGGGGTCGCGGACGAGCAGAGGAAGACCGCCGGGTGCGGCGTGTGGTACGGGCGCAGGGTGAGGCGCGGGCGCAGCACCAGCTGAAGGCCGCGCGCGGCGCCGCAGGCGATGTCCCCGCCGACGTAGTTGGCGTTCCGGGCGGCCATCTCGCGCGGGCCCGCCGTCGCGCGGGCGATCACGAGGTCGCGGAAGCCCGGGGCGAAGCGCTCGATCTGACGCTCGATCGCCTCGGTGAGGTCGCCCTGCCAGCCGTTGGGGACGTGGCCGTACGCCCAGAAGACGTGCTTGCCCTCCGGCGCGCGGCCGGGGTCGACCACACTGGGCTGAGCGGTGATCAGGAACGGTGTGTCCGGGGCCGTACCGCCGGACGCCTGGCGCAGCGCGGTGCCGATCTCGCGGGTGGAGGGGCCGACCTGGACGGTGCCGGCGCGGCGCGGCTCCTCGGCGGTCCACGGCACGGGCCCGTCCAGCGCGTAGTCGATCTTGAAGACGGAGGCGCCGTACCGGTAGCCGTCGTAGAAGCCGCCGAGCCCCGCGATCCGGGCGAGCGCGGTGGGCGAGGTGTCGAAGACGTACGCGCGGGCCGGCGGCAGGTCGTCGAGCCGCTTGACCTCGTAGTCGGTGTGGACGGCGCCGCCGAGGTCCTTCAGGTACGCGGCGAGGGCGTCGGAGATGGACTGGGAGCCGCCGCGCGGCAGGGGCCAGCCGTGGGCGTGCGCGGCGAGCGCGAAGACGAGGCCGATGGCCCCGGTCGCCAGGCCCCCGAGGGGGGCGATGACGTGGGCGACGAGCCCGGCGAAGAGGGCGCGGGCGCGGTCGTCGCGGAAGCGGCGCATCAGCCAGGTGGAGGGCGGGAGCCCGGCCACGCCGAAGCGGGCCAGGGTGAGCGGGTCGCGGGGCGGCGCGGTCAGCGGCAGCGACATGAAGTCGCGGGCGAGCGTGTCCCACCGGCCGGTGTACGGGGCGACGAGGCGCCGGTACGCCCCCGCGTCGCGCGGCCCGAAGGAGGCCGCCGTCTCGGCCACGGAGCGGGACAGCACGGCGGCCGTGCCGTCGTCGAACGGGTGCGCCATGGGCAGCGGCGGGTGGAGCCATTCGAGGCCGTACCGGTCGAGCGGCATGGCGCGGAAGGCGGGCGAGCCGACGCCGAGCGGGTGCACGGCGGAGCACGGGTCGTGGCGGAAGCCGGGGAGGGTCAGCTCCTCCGTGCGGGCTCCGCCCCCGACCGTGCCCTTCGCCTCGAACACGGCCGTGGAGAGGCCGCGGCGGGCCAGCTCGGCGGCGGCGGTCAGCCCGTTGGGGCCCGCCCCCACGACGACGGCATCGAGCATCGACGGCACCTTCGGACTCCTTCGTCTGCCGACGGCCAGGACAGCCCAGGATAGGGCGCCGCCCCAGGCCGCCCGGCGGCGGGCGCCACCGGTGGCGCGGCAGGGGGCGTCACCGGTGGCGCGGCAGGGGCGTCACTGGTGGCGCAGCAGCGAGGCGACGCGGACGGCCGTCCCGTGGTCCCTGGCCGCCGTGAACGGCAGCGTGTTGCCGCCCGTGACGCGGAACGGCTCCCCGCCGATCGTGCGGTGGGCGCCGCCCGCCTCGGCGACGAGGAGCACGCCGGCCGCGTGGTCCCAGGCGTACTCCCAGGTGAAGGCGACCGCGTCGGAGTCGCCGCGCGCCACCGCGAGGTAGGCCAGGCCGGCCGAGCCGCACGGCCGGGGGTCGACGCCCTCGACGGCGAGGCCCGCCAGGGCGTGCTTCTCGGCCGGTGTCGTGTAGTCGGGGTGCGCGGTGGCGACCCGCAGCACCGCGCCGGGGGCGGGCGCCCCGGCGCGCAGGGGGGCGCCGTTCAGCCGGGCGCCGGCGCCGCGTACGGCGACGGCCATCTCGCCGAGCGCGGGCGCGTACGTCCAGGACGCCAGCAGTTCGCCGCGGTGGGCCAGGGCGACGAGGGTGCAGAAGCCCGGCTCGCCGTGCACGAACTGGCGGGTGCCGTCGACCGGGTCGACGATCCACACGGGCGCGTCGCCGCGCACCGCGCCGTACACGGCGGGGTCGGCGTGGACGCCCTCCTCGCCGACGACGACGGAGCCGGGCAGCAGCGCCGTCAGGGAGCGCGTCAGATGCGCCTCGGCCTCCCGGTCGGCGGTGGTGACCAGGTCGTGCGGGCCCGACTTCTGGACCACCTCGTGCGCGGCGAGCTGCCGCCAGCGCGGCATCACCTCGTCGGCGGCGGCCGCGCGGACCGCGTCCTCGGCGGCGGAGAGGAACCCGGTGTCGTCCAGCAGTTCATCGATCATGTGTCCATCACACCACGCCGTGCTGACACGCCGGGTTCACGCCGGGTGTCGCACGGTGGCACGGGCGGCCCGGGGTGTCACCCGCCGTTCCCCACCCGTTCGCCCCGCCGCGGCGCCGTCCCGCGCGCCGGGTTCCGGCTCCCGCCCCTGGCGCCGGGTTCCGGCTCCCGCCCCGTCCTGGCGCCGGGCCTCGGGCCCCGCCCCGTCACCCCCGTCTCCTCCCGCCGCCCCGGCCTCACGACGGCCGGGGCGGCGGCGCGGGCGGGCGGTGCTCGTACCAGCGGAGGGCGTCCTCCAGCTGGGCGGCGAGCGAGATGAGCCGGGCCTCCCCACCGCTCGGGCCGAGCAGCTGCGCCCCGACGGGCAGCCCGCCGCCGGTGAAGCCGGCCGGGACGTTGACGGCGGGCCAGCCGAGGACGTTCCACGGCCAGGCGTACGGGCAGGCCGCCGCCATCGCGAGGTCGGTGCGCCGGCCGGACATCCCGTCGAAGGCGCCGACCCTCGGGGGCGGTGCGGCGGTCGTGGGCGTGAGGACCACGTCGTACGAGGCGAAGAGCGCGCCGACCCTGCGGTGCTGGTGCCGTTCGCGGGCGCGGGCGGCGCGCAGGGCCCGTCCCCCCAGCAGGTGGCCGACGCGGGTCGCGCCCCGGGTGCGGGGGTCGAGGAGCGCGGGGTCGGGGTGCCGGTCGGCGTACGCGGCGATGCCGGCCGTGGCGCGCGGCAGGAAGCCCAGGCCGATGAGCCCGTAGCGGGGACGGGCCTCCTCGACGGTGTGGCCCAGCCGGGCGAGTGCCTCGGCGAGGGATCCGACGGCGCGGCGTATGCCGGGGTGCAGCGGCGCCGGTGCCGCGGTGAAGGGCGGGCGCCAGGCCAGGGCGACGCGCAGCCGGCCGGGGTCGCGGCGGGCGGCGGCCGAGGCGTCCAGGGCGGGCGGCCGGTGCCTGTCGCGGGGGTGCGGTCCGGCGGCGGCGTCGAGGAGGAGGGCCGCGTCGGCGACGGTACGGGCGAGGGGGCCGTTGACGGTCAGGCCCTCGAAGCAGTCGTCGTACGGATGGACGGAGACACGGCCGCGCTGCGGTTTGATGCCGACCAGGTGCGTCCAGGCCGCGGGGATGCGGATGGAGCCGGCGCCGTCGGAGCCGAGGGCGGCGGGGACGAGTCCGGCGGCGACGGCCGCGGCGGAACCGCCGGAGGAACCGCCCGGCGTGTGGCCGGGGTTCCACGGGTTGCGGGTGGCGCCGAAGGCGGGGCCCTCGGTGAACGGCCACTGGCCCAGCTCGCAGGTGTTGGTCTTGCCGACGACGACGGCCCCGGCGGCGCGCAGGCGGCGGACGGCCTCCCCGTCGGCGCGGGCCGGAGCGATGTCGCCGGAGCAGCCGAAGCGGGTCGGCAGACCGGCGACGTCGGTGTCGTCCTTGACGGCGACCGGCACCCCGAGCAGCGGGGCGCGCTCCCCCGCCGCGAGGCGCCGGTCGGCCTCCGCGGCCTCGGCGAGGGCGTCGTCGGCGCGGACGCAGCGGAAGGCGTTGAGGGTGGTGCGGGTCGCCTCGACGCGTTCGACGGAGGCGCGCACCAGCGCGGTGGAGGTGGTGAGTCCTTCCCTCAACCGCCGCGCCTGCTCGACGAGTCCGAGGTCGGCGGGGGTGGCTTCGGTGGTCATGCCGGCGGAGCCTACCGCCGGGTAACCCACCTGTCAGGAGGGCCCGCGGCCCCGGTCCCTCCCCCGTACCGGCCCCTCCCCACCGCCGTGGAGGCCGCAACCGGGTGGCCCCCGCCTCGTTGTCCCTCGGACGGCTCCGCCGCAGCACCCGGTCAGCGGGCAGCGGGCAGCGGGCAGCGGGCAACAGGCAGCGAACAAGGCGACGGACGGCCGTCAGCCGACAGCGGAGGAGTGGTGGTCGCGGTGGACCGTCTCGGGGAGTCGGTGGAGTCGATGGAGCAGCTCGTCACCGTCTGGCGGCGCATGGTGCTCGACCGGGACGGGCGCGCCGACGTGCGGGACCTGCCGGGGATCGCCGTGCGCTGGGCCGACTGCCGGTTCCCGTTCTGGAACTGCCTGGCGCTGACCGAGGTCGGGGCGGACCCGGCACTGGTGGCACGGCGGCTGGCCGAGGCGGCGGAGATCATGCGCGCGAAGCGCCTGCCCGGCTTCCTGTGGGTCTTCGAGGACCTCCTCGACCCCGCCGCCCTGCCCGCCCTCGACGCGGCGGCCGGACGCGCCGGTCTCGCGTACGCCTTCCCCGGCACCGGCATGGCCGGCGACCTGCCCGCCCTGCCCGAGCCGCGCCACCCCGACCTCACCTTCGTCCGCGTGGCGACCGACGAGCACCTGCGCCGGTACGCCGACCTGAACTCCCGCGCCTACGGCTTCGCACCGGAGCAGGGCCGCGACGGGCTCGACGGTTCGGCGCTGTGGAAGGAGACCGTCCACGCGTACCTGGGCCTGCGCGGCGAGACCCCGGTGACCTGCGCCGGGGCGGTGGAGGCCGAAGGGCGCCTCTTCGTCGCCCTGGTCGCGACGGACCCCCGATGGGAGCGGCGGGGCTACGGCGAGGCCGTGACCCGCAAGGCGCTGTACGAGGCCGCCCGCGCCACCGGGCTGGCCCGCGCCACCCTGCACGCGACCAGCGCGGGAGCCCCCGTCTACACCCGGATCGGCCTGCGCCCCAACTCACCGGTGCGCTTCTACGCCCTGCCGTAGCGGGGCGCCGTGGCGGGGCGGGGCCGTCAGGCGCCTCCCTCAGCCGACCAGGCCGCGCAGATACTCGTCGAGCGCCTTGCCGGGGCGGAAGACGGCGCTCTTGCCCTCGCTGTGGAAGCTGCCGAAGCTGCCCAGCAGCACCGTCTCGCCCCGGCGCAGCGCCTCGGCGACGGTTCCGGGATACTCGACGGTGCCGAACAGCACGTCGAGCGTCTGCTGCACGTCCTCGACTCCGAGCCGCCGCCCCTCGCCGAGGTGACCGGCGGTGGCCTCGGCCAGCTGTGTCATGTCCATCCTGTTCCTCACCTGGGTACGGCCGGGGGCCGGATCGTCCGTCGGGCCGGGGGGATACCGCCGGGGCACGGGGCGGCGGCTCGCGGCCGGCCCCGCGGACCCGCTGCTTCCGCTACGTCCGCTTCTTGAGCGCGGACGGCTTGTGCACGGCCGTCCTGCCCGACTTCTCGCTGCGCACCTCGTACTGCGGGTCGTCCGGGGAGGCGTCCACGGTGCGGCCGGACGCCTTGGTCCGCTTGGTGATCTTCTTCTCGACGACGCCCTCCGCCTCGCCGCCGTGGCTGCGCCAGGCGACCTTGTCGCCCTTCGACGGCTGGTCGCCCTTCGACGGCCTGCCCTCGCCCGAGGCGCCTGTCGACTTCGCCATGGACCGTTCCTCCTCGCCTGGCGGGGTGTGCGTCCGGCTTCCACCTTGACGGCCGTTCCCCGGGCCCGCATCCCGGGGTCACCCGGCCGTCGGTCCGGGGGCCGGGACGGCCCCCGCGCCGTTCGCGGTCGCCAGGCCGCCCGACCCGGGCGCGCGGCACCTTCCGGCGTCCTCGCGGCGTCCCCGCCGGTCGTGCCGGTGGCCGTCGGAGAAGGCCCTCACGCCGGCGAGGCGCCCCGGCCGTTCGGGTTCCGCCGCTCCTCGGCGGAGCCGATGCCGTACGGCGGCTCCCCTCACCCGGGTGGCCGGAAGGCCGGCTGCGGGGCGCCCAGGAGGGTGCGTCAGGGGGGTGCTCCGGAGGGGTCCGGAGATCACCGCGGCGCACCCTCCGGTAACGTGAGGGTATGAGTCATCCGCATCCCGGGCTGAAGCCCCCGCCGCCGCTGCCCGAGGGAGGGCTCAGGGTCGTCGCCCTGGGCGGCCTGGGCGAGATCGGCCGGAACATGACCGTGTTCGAGCACGCCGGCAAGCTGCTCGTCGTCGACTGCGGGGTGCTGTTCCCCGAGGAGACGCAACCGGGCGTGGATGTGATCCTGCCGGACTTCACCTCCATCCGGGACCGCCTGGACGACATCGTGGCGGTGGTGCTGACGCACGGGCACGAGGACCACATCGGCGGCGTGCCGTATCTGCTGCGGGAGCGGCGGGACATCCCGGTCGTCGGGTCGAAGCTGACGCTGGCCTTCCTGGAGGCCAAGCTGAAGGAGCACCGCATCCAGCCCCGCTCGGTGCGGGTGAAGGAAGGCGAGCGGCGGCGCTTCGGGCCGTTCGACTGCGAGTTCGTGGCGGTCAACCACTCCATCCCGGACGGGCTGGCGGTGGCGATCCGCACGGCGGCGGGCCTCGTGCTGCACACCGGTGACTTCAAGATGGACCAGTTCCCGCTCGACGACCGGATCACCGACCTGCGCGCCTTCGCCCGGCTCGGCGAGGAGGGCGTCGACCTGTTCCTGACGGACTCCACCAACGCGGAGGTCCCCGGTTTCACCACCTCCGAGCGCGAGCTGAACCCGGCCATCGAGCAGGTGATGCGGACCTCCCCGCGGCGCGTCATCGTCTCCAGCTTCGCCAGCCACGTGCACCGCATCCAGCAGGTCCTGGACGCCGCCCAGCAGAACGGCCGCAAGGTCGCCTTCGTCGGCCGTTCGATGGTCCGCAACATGGGCATCGCCCGCGAACTGGGATACCTCACCGTCCCGCCCGGTCTCGTGGTGGAGACGAAGGAGCTGGAGAAGCTCCCCGACCACCGGATCGCCCTGGTGTGCACCGGGTCCCAGGGCGAGCCGATGGCCGCGCTGTCCCGCATGGCGAACCGGGACCACATGATCCGCATCGGCGAGGGCGACACCGTCCTGCTCGCCAGCTCCCTCATCCCGGGCAACGAGAGCGCCATCTACCGGGTGATCAACGGCCTGACCCGGTGGGGCGCCAACGTCGTCCACAAGGGCAACGCGAAGGTGCACGTCTCCGGGCACGCCAGCGCCGGTGAACTCGTCTACTGCTACAACATCGTCAAGCCGCGCAACGTCATGCCCGTGCACGGCGAGTGGAAGCACCTGCGGGCCAACGCCGACCTCGCCATCCGGACCGGGGTCGATCCCGACCGGGTCGTCATCGCCGAGGACGGCGTCGTCGTCGACCTGGTCGACGGCCGCGCCTCCATCACCGGCAAGGTGCCCGCCGGCTACGTCTACGTGGACGGCATGACGGTGGGCGGCGCCACCGAGGCGTCCCTGAAGGACCGGCGCACCCTCGCCGAGGAGGGCGTCGTCACGGTCGTGGCCATCGTCGACGCCGACACCGGCGCCCTGGCCGAGCCGCCCGACTTCCTGGCCCGCGGATTCGTGCACGACCAGGCCACCTTCGAGGCAGCCGTCCCCGTCATCGAGAAGGCCCTCGCGGCAGCGGCGGAGGAAGGCATCGGAGACGCGCACCAACTGGAGCAGCTCATCGCACGGGCCGTCGCGAACTGGGCCTTCCGCAGCTACCGCCGCAAGCCCCTGATCATCCCCGTCATCATCGACGCCTGACGGCCCCGGCCCGTTCCCTTCGGCCAGCCCGTCCCCCTCTCCACCGCGACGGCTCCGGGTGCGCACCCGCCGGTCCCGTGACGCGGGAAAGGCGACTTCCGGATGACCATGCGTTTCGAGGAGATCGACTGGCGTCCGACGCCCATGGGGGACATCAGTCTGCGGCGCCGGCGGGACCCGGTGTCCGGGACCGACGTCCACGAGGTGAAGCTCGGCGACGAGTTCCTGATGTCCAGCCTCTTCACGGCCGGCGAGATCGCGCTCGCCCGCCTCGGCCTGGCCCGGCTGCCCGCCACCGGGCCGGGCGCGGCCGGGCTGGACGTCGTCGTGGGCGGTCTCGGACTCGGCTACACCGCCCGCGCGGCGCTGGAGGACCCCCGGGTCCGCTCGCTGCTCGTCGTCGAGGCGCTCGGCGAGGTCATCGACTGGCACCGGCGCGGACTCGTACCGCTCGGTGCCGGCCTGGCCTCCGACGCCCGCTGCCGGTTCGTGCACGGCGACTTCTTCGCCATGGCTGCGGACTCCGGCGGTCTCGACCCCCAGGCGCCGGCGCGCCGCTTCCACGCCGTCCTGCTGGACGTCGACCACTCACCGCGCCACGTGCTGCACCCCCGGCACGCCGCGCTCTACGAGCCCGCCGGGCTCCGCGCCCTCACCGAGCGCCTCCATCCCGGCGGGGTCTTCGCCCTGTGGTCGAACGACCCGCCGGACGACGCGTTCACCACCGTGCTCGCGGGCGTCTTCGCGGAGGCGGAGGCCGCGGTCGTGGACTTCCCCAACCCCCTCCAGGGCGGCACCTCGTCGAACACCGTCTACGTGGCCCGCACGCACACCCGTACGGAGGCGGGCTGAGGGGCCTGGCGCCCTGGACGCCACCGGGGCGACCTCCGGGCAGCCGTCCGGGCTCGGTACCGCCTACGCGCGCTGCGCGCCGACCTCCCGCACACGACGGCGCAGCGTCGCGGCGAAGTCCTCGGCCATCTCCAGCCGCGCCCGCGACGCCTCGCAGCGGGCGTCCATGACCTCGCGGTAGGCCTCGAGCCGTTCCGTCAGGCGGGCCCGCTCGTCCTCCGACAGCGCAGCCGCCCGCGTGTCGGCGGCCTGGTCGATGAGCTCCAGCAGCTCCCGCATCTCCTCCAGCGAGAAGTCCAGCGGCTTCATCCGGCGGACCACCATCAGCCGGTCCACGTCGCGATCGGTGTACAGCCGGAACCCGCCCTTGCTGCGGGCGGACGGGGTCACCAGTCCCACCTCCTCGTAGTGCCGGATCGTGCGCAGCGACAAACCGGTCCTCTCAGCGACCTCACCGATCTGCATCCGCCGCTCACTCATCGACACGTCTCCCCTATCCGGTGCACACCCGTTGCGGTGCCGGAGGGGCCCAGGGGATGTGCATCACTCACAGGACACGGGGTGCGTCGACCCGCCCCCCGCGACCCCCAGGCCACACTCTGCCCTCACGTCAGGGTAGAGTCTTCTGTCCGACCGCCCCCGCCGCCCGCCGCGCGGCGGCCGGCGAACCCGCCGAAGCGGGCCCGACCGGGTCCCGGCGGCACACGACGACTTCCGGGCCATGATGCCCGACCGGCAGCCACACGGTGCCGACCTGTCCGGCGAGGCCCCCGCCCAGAAGGCCGTGCCGCCGGGGCTCCCGCCCGGTGTGGAACGAGTACGAAGCGCGGGTGCGTCCAGCGGTCGGGCGCATGCGCCCGACACGGAAACGGTTGCATGTCCTCACCGCTCGCCGCTGTGCCCAAGCCGTCCCGGCCGGACTGGCTCGCCTCCCCCGAGGTCTTCCGCACCGAGGTCCTCGCCGGGCTGGTCGTGGCCCTGGCGCTGATCCCCGAGGCGATCTCGTTCTCGATCATCGCCGGTGTCGACCCGGCCATCGGGCTCTTCGCCTCCTTCACCATGGCCGTGGTCATCTCGGTCGTCGGCGGCCGCAAGGCGATGATCTCCGCCGCCACCGGCGCCATAGCGCTGGTGATCGCCCCGCTGAACCGCGAGTACGGCCTCGGCCACCTGATCGCGACCGTCATCCTCGGCGGCCTGATGCAGATCGTCCTCGGCGCGCTCGGCGTCGCCAGGCTCCTGCGGTTCGTCCCGCGCAGCGTCATGGTCGGCTTCGTCAACGCCCTCGCCCTCCTGGTCTTCCTGTCCCAGGTGCCGGAGATGCGCGACGTGCCGTGGCCCGTCTACCCGCTGGTCCTGGCCGGCCTGCTCATGATGGTCTTCCTCCCGAGGCTCACCACCGTCGTACCCGCCCCCCTGGTCTCCGTCGCCGTGCTCACCGTCCTCACCGTCGGCGCGGGCCTGGCCGTGCCGACCGTGGGCGACAAGGGCGAGCTGCCCTCGTCCCTGCCGGTGCCGGGGCTGCCGGACGTGCCGTTCACGCTGGACACCCTGACCACCATCGCCCCGTACGCCTTCGCGTTCGCGCTGGTGGGACTGATGGAGTCGCTGATGACGGCCAAGCTCGTCGACGACATCACCGACACCCGCTCCGACAAGACCCGCGAGTCCATCGGCCAGGGCGTCGCCAACATCGTCACCGGCTTCTTCGGCGGCATGGGCGGCTGCGCGGTGATCGGCCAGACGATGATCAACGTGAAGGTGTCCGGGGCCCGCACCCGTCTGTCCACCTTCCTCGCCGGCGTCTTCCTGATCGTCCTCGTGGTCGTGTTCGGACCGGTCGTCTCCGACATCCCCATGGCCGCCCTCGTCGCCGTCATGATCATGGTGTCGGTCGCCACCTTCGACTGGCACTCCGTCCGGCCGAAGACCCTCCAGCGGATGCCGCTGGGCGAGACCACCGTCATGGTCGCCACGGTCACCGTCGTCGTCGCCACCCACAACCTGGCCGTCGGCGTCATCGCCGGCTCGATCATCGCCATGATCGTGTTCGCTCGGCGGGTGGCCCACAGGGCCGAGGTCACCGGAGTCGTCGGCCCCGACGGCAAGCAGGTGGTCTACGCGGTCACCGGCGAGCTGTTCTTCGCCTCCTCCAACGACCTCGTCCACCGGTTCGACTACCAGGACGACCCGGACGACGTCGTCATCGACCTGTCCGACGCCCGCATCTGGGACGCCTCCTCGGTCGCCGCCCTCGACGCGGTAGAGACCAAGTACGCCCAGCGCGGCAAGAAGGTCACCCTCATCGGACTCGACCAGCCCAGTGCCGAGATGCACGGCAGGCTGGCCGGACAGCTCACGGGCCACTGACCGCCCCCGGCAGCCCGTTCGCGGCTCCCGGCGGCAGTCCGCCCGCGAGCGCCGTCCCGCCGGGACGTACCGCGCTCAGCCGAGCGGCGGGATGACGTGGGAGCCGTAGGCGTCGATGGTGGCCTCCTTGGCGTCGTGCATGGCGTAGACGGCGAACTGGTCGGCGCCGAGGTCGCGGAGGCGGCGGAGCTTCTCGACGTGGGCCTCGGCGGGGCCGAGGAGGCAGAAGCGGTCGACGATCTCGTCGGGCACGAAGTCCGCGGACGGGTTCCCGGCGCGGCCGTGGTGGCTGTAGTCGTATCCCCGGCGGTCCTTGATGTACGCGGTGAGGGCCTCGGGCACCAGGTCGGAGTGCTCGCCGTAGCGGGCGACGAGGTCCGCGACGTGGTTGCCGACCATGCCCCCGAACCACCGGCACTGGTCGCGGGCGTGGGCCAGCGCGGACGGCGAGTCGTCGGCCGTGACGTACGCGGGCGCCGCGACGCAGACGGTGACCGACGCGGGGTCGCGGCCCGCCTCCTCGGCGGCCCGCCGTACCGCCCGCACCATCCACTCGGTCAGGAAGGGGTCGGCGAGCTGGAGGATGAAGCCGTCCGCCTTCCGTCCGGCGAGGGCGAGGGCCTTCGGCCCGTAGGCGGCCATCCACACCGGCAGCCGGCCGTCGCGGATCCAGGGGATGCGGATCGGGGTGCCGTCCACGACCGCCTCGCGGCCCTCCGCCAGGTCGCGGATGACGTCGATGGCCTCGCCCAGCCGCGCCAGGGTGTTCGGCCTGCGGCCCGCGACGCGCATCGCGGAGTCGCCGCGGCCGATGCCGCACACCGTCCGGTTGCCGTACATGTCGTTGAGCGTGGCGAAGGTGGAGGCGGTCACCTCCCAGGCGCGGGTGCCCGGGTTGGTGACCATGGGCCCGACCGTCAGCCGCGCGGTGTGCTCCAGGACGCGGCTGTGGATGACGAACGGCTCCTGCCACAGCACGGCCGAGTCGAAGGTCCAGCCGTAGCGGAAGCCGTTGCGCTCGGCGCGGCGCATCAGGGCGACGACGCGGGAGGCGGGCGGGTCGGTCTGCAGGACGAGTCCGAAGTCCATGCGGGGGCTCCTAGCCGAGGTACTGGCAGGTGGAACGGGGGGTGTACACGCCGTGCCCGGCACGGCCCGTGTAGATGCCGCGGTCGATGACGACCCGGCCGCGCGACAGGACCGTCTCGACCCGGCCGGTGACGGTGCGCCCCTCGTACGCCGAGTAGTCGACGTTCATGTGGTGGGTGCGGGCGGACAGGGTCTGCACGGCCGCCGGGTCGTACACCACCAGGTCGGCGTCGGAGCCGGGCGCGAGGGTGCCCTTCTTCGGGTAGAGGCCGAACATCCGGGCCGGGGCCGCGCAGGCGATCTCGATCCAGCGGCGCCGCGAGATGTGCCCGTCGACGACCGCCTGGTGGAGGAGGTCCATGCGGTGCTCCACACCCGGCAGGCCGTTGGGGATGCGGGAGAAGTCGCCCCGGCCCAGCTCCTTCTGGCCGCGGAAGCAGAAGGGGCAGTGGTCGGTGGAGACCACCTGGAGGTCGTCGGTGCGCAGCCCCCGCCACAGCGCCGCCTGGTGCTCGCGCGGGCGCAGCGGGGTGCTGCACACGTACTTGGCGCCCTCGAAGCCGGGCTCCGCCAGGTTGTCGGCGGAGAGGAAGAGGTACTGCGGGCACGTCTCGCCGAAGACGGGCAGGCCCAGGTCGCGGGCGGCGGCGAGTTCGGCGACGGCCTCCCGCGCCGAGACGTGCACCACGTACAGCGGCGCTCCCGCGACGCGGGAGAGCTGGACCGCGCGGTGGGTCGCCTCCGCCTCCAGCAGGGCGTGGCGGGTCTCGCCGTGGAAGCGGGGGTCGGTGTCGCCGCGGGCGAGGGCCTGCTCGACGAGGACGTCGATGGCGATGCCGTTCTCGGCGTGCATCATGACCAGCCCGCCGTTGAGCGCGGCCCGCTGCATCGCCCGCAGGATGCGGCCGTCGTCGCTGTAGAACACGCCGGGGTACGCCATGAACAGCTTGAAGGAGGTCACGCCCTCCTCCACCAGCAGGTCCATCTCCTTGAGCGACGAGCCGTCCACGTCGGAGAGGATCATGTGGAAGGCGTAGTCGACGGCGCACTTGCCGTCGGCCTTGGCGTACCAGGCGTCGAGGCCCTCGCGCAGGGTGTGGCCGACGCTCTGGACGGCGAAGTCCACGACGGTGGTGGTGCCGCCCCAGGCCGCGGCGCGCGTGCCGCTCTCGAAGTCGTCGGAGGCGAAGGTGCCACCGAAGGGGAAGTCCAGGTGGGTGTGGGCGTCGACACCGCCCGGCAGGACGTACCTGCCGGTGGCGTCGATGACGCGCTCGGCGGTCCAGGCCGCGGCGGCCTCGCTGCCGTGGGCGGCGAGCGCGGCGATCCGGCCGTCCTCCACGAGGACGTCGGCGTGGGTCTCCTCGGCGGCGGTGACGACGAGGCCGCCCCGGACGAGGGTGCGGGTGCTCATGGTGTGTCGGCCCTTGCTGTGGCGTACCGGAGGACCGCTGCGGGTCCCGGGCGGGGTGGGTGGGGTGGGGCGCGGAGGGGTGGGGTGGGGGCGCGGGGGCGCTGCGGGCGGGCCGACCGAAGGGGGCCCGGGGAGGGCGCTGCGGGCCGGCCACGCGGGGAGGTGGCCGCGGGCGGGCGTACCGGCCCACCGGCCTGCCCGCCTGCCCGCCCCGTCCGCCTGCCCTCCCCGTCCGTCTGCCCGCCTGTCCCGCCTGTCCCGCCTACCGCAGGACGCGCAGGGCCCGTTCCAGGAGGGCGGCGCCCTCCTCGGCCTCGGCGACGGTGAGCGAGAGCGGCGGGGCGACGCGCAGGACGCTGGTGTCGTGGCCGCCGCCCTTGCCGATCAGCAGCCCTTCCGCGCGGGCCGCCTCCAGTACGGCGGCTGCGGCGTCCGGGTCGGCCGCGCCGGTCGCCGGGTCGGCCAGCTCGACGCCGATCATCAGACCGCGTCCGCGCACCTCCCGTACCCGGTCGACCCCCGCCGCGACGGCGCGGAGCCGTTCGGCGAGGAGGCCGCCGACGCGCCGGGCGTTGCCCTGGAGGTCGTGTTCGAGGAGGTACGAGAGGTTGGCGAGCGCGGCGGCCATGGTGACCGGGGAGCCGCCGAAGGTGGAGATGGAGTTGGCCGTCAGGCAGTTCATCACCTCGGCGCGGGCGACGACCCCGCCGACGGACATGCCGTTGCCGATGCCCTTGGCGAAGGTCAGGATGTCCGGCGGCCCGCTCGCGGCGTGCGCCTGCCAGCCCCAGAAGTGGTCGCCGGTACGGCCCCAGCCGGTCTGCACCTCGTCGCTGATCCACAGGATGCCGTGCCGGTCGAGGACCTCGCGGAACGCCGCGTACAGCCCGTCCGGCGGGGAGGTGAAGCCGCCGACGCCCTGGATCGGCTCGGCGATCAGTGCGGCGACGTCCCCGGTGTGGCCGATCAGGTCCTCCAGGTCGGCGACGCACGCGGCGGTGAACTCGGCGTCGGGCAGGTGCGCGAAGGGCCCCCGGCGGCGCACGGCCCCGTGGACGTACAGCGTGTGCAGACCGGACAGGCCCGTGGTGGTCCAGGAGCGGTTGCCGGTGACGGAGACGGCGGAGAAGGACCGGCCGTGGTAGCTGTTGCGCATCGCCAGGACCTGGTTGCTGCGGCGGTAGGCGGTGGCGAGCAGGAGCGCCGTGTCGTTGGCCTCGGTGCCGGAGGTGGTGAAGAAGACCCGCGCGTCGCGGATGCCGGAGAGCGCGGCGATCCGCTCGGCCAGGTCGACCATGGGGCGGTCGAGGTAGAGCGTCGAGGTGTGGATGACGCGCCCGGCCTGCTCGGTGACGGCCTTGGTGACCTCGGGGAGGGCGTGGGCGGTCATGGTGGTGAGGATGCCGCCGAAGAAGTCCAGGTACCGGTTGCCCTCGGCGTCCCACACGTGGCGGCCCTCGCCGTGGGTGATCTCGATGGGCTCGTCGTAGTAGAGGGAGAGCCAGTCGGGCAGGACGGCGCGGTGGCGGTCGTGGAGGTGGCGGTGGGCGTGGAGATGGTGCTGTCCGGTCACGGTCGTACCAGCCCTTCGTACGCGTCGGGGCGCCGGTCCCGGTAGAAGGCCCACTGCCTGCGCACCTCGTCGATCAGCCCGAAGTCGAGGTCCCGCACGAGGAGTTCCTCCTCGCGGTCGGAGGCGGGGTCGCCGACGAGGTGTCCGCGCGGGTCGACGAAGTAGCTGGTGCCGTAGAAGTCGTTGGTCCCGTACTCCTCGCGGCCCACCCGGTTGATGGCGGCGACGAAGTAGGCGTTGGCGACGGCGGCGGCCGGCTGCTCCAGCCGCCACAGGTGGGCGGAGAGGCTGCGGTGGGTGGCGGACGGGTTGTAGACGAGCTGGGCGCCGTTGAGGCCGAGCTGGCGCCAGCCCTCCGGGAAGTGGCGGTCGTAGCAGATGTAGACGCCGACGCGGCCGACGGCGGTGTCGAAGACGGGCCAGCCGAGGTTGCCGGGTCGGAAGTAGAACTTCTCGTAGAAGCCGTCGAGCTGGGGGATGTGGTGCTTGCGGTACTTGCCGAGGTAGGTGCCGTCGGCGTCGATGACCGCCGCGGTGTTGTAGGCGAAGCCGGGCCCCTCGCTCTCGAAGACGGGGGCGACGACGACCATGCCCGTCTCGCGGGCCAGCCGGCGCATGCGGGTCACGGTGGGACCGTCGGGGACCGGCTCGGCCCAGAGGTGGTGCGCGGCGTCCTGGACCTGGCAGAAGTACGGGGCGTTGAACACCTCCTGGAAGCCGATGATCCGCGCGCCCCGCTCGGCGGCGTCGCGGGCGTGCTGCTCATGCTTGGCGATCATCGATTCGGTGTCGCCGGTCCAGGTCGCCTGGACCAGCGCGGCACGCACGATCGGGGGCATGCGGGTGCTCCTTCGGCTCGGCGGCGGAGAGCCTGTGCGCATGGAGAGCGGTGAGTAGGAGGAGAAGGTACGCCCCGTCACACCCCGGAAGCCGAGATCGCCGCCGCCTGCCGCCGGACTCGATCACGTTTCACACCCGACTGGTCCACAAGGTGCGCCGCGGGGACCGGGTGTGCACGAGGCTGCCCGGCTCACCGCTGCCCGGCGCGCGGTTGCCCGGCGCGCGGTTGCCCGGCGCGCGACGCGGGCGTGCGGGCGGGCGGGCGCGTATGCGGCGCCCGCACGCCGGGGTCGCGGGGGCCGCGCCGGGGGTACGGGGCCGCGCCCCGGGAAGGGCCGCGCCCGGGTGCGGGCCCCGGCGCCGGGCGGGCCCGGGGAAGGGCCCGCCCGGCCTCAGCCCGCCGGGCGGACCACCATCGCGGAGCCGCCGCCCCGCCGTACCGTCTCGGCCGCGGCGAGCCAGCGGCCGTCCGGAAGCCGCTGGACGCCCGTCGCGGCGCCGATCTCCGGGGTCTCGCGGAACGTGTGGCCCAGGGCGGCGAGGCGGGCGCGCAAGGGGCTGTCGTACAGGGCCGGTTCGAGGTCGGTGACGGGCTGGTTGCGCTGGCTGGCGCGGGGCGCGGCGATGGCGTCGACCAGCGGCAGGCCCCGGTCGACGACCCCGGTGAGGGTCTGCAGGACGGTCGTGATGATCGTGGCGCCGCCGGGCGAGCCGAGCGCGAGCACGGGCCGGGCGTGCCGGTCGAGGACGATCGTCGGGGACATGGAGGAGCGGGGGCGCTTGCCGGGGCCGGGGAGGTTCGGGTCGTGGACCGCCGGGTCGGCCGGGGCGAAGGAGAAGTCGGTCAGCTCGTTGTTGAGGAGGAAGCCCCGGCCGGGCACGGTGATGCCGCTGCCGCCGGTCGACTCGATGGTGAGGGTGTACGAGACGACGTTGCCCCACCGGTCGGCGGTCGTCAGATGGGTGGTGTTCTCGCCCTCGTACGTCGTCGGCGCCGCCCGGCCCGACGTGCCGCACGGCCGCGGTGCGCGCGGGTCGCCGGGGGCGAGCGGGCTGGTCAGCGCGCGGTCGTCGCGGATGAGGCAGGCCCGCGCGTCCGCGAACCGCTGGGCGAGCAGGCCCCGCACCGGCACGTCCTCGAAGGCCGGGTCGCCGACCCAGCGGCCCCGGTCGGCGAAGGCGACGCGGCTCGCCTCGATCAGCCGGTGGAGGTACGTCCTCGGGGTGGCGCGCCGCAGGTCGGTGCCCTCCAGGATGTTGAGCGCCTCGCCCACGGTGGTGCCGCCCGACGAGGAGGGCGCCATGCCGTAGACGTCCAGGCCCCGGTAGGTGACCTTCGTGGGGCGCCGGTCCACCGTCTCGTACCGCGCGAGGTCCCGGACCGTCAGGTCGCCGGGGCGGACGATGCGGTCGGCGCCGGGGCGGACGGGGGGCCTGCGCACGGTGCGGACGATGTCGCGGGCGAGGGCGCCCCGGTAGAGGGCTCCGGCGCCGTGGCGGGCGAGCTCCTCGTAGGTGCGGGCCAGGTCGGGGTTCTTCAGGACGGTGCCGACGGCGGGTGGGGCGCCGTCCGGGAGGAAGAGCGCGGCGCTGGCCGGGAAGTCGCGGAACCGCTCCTCGTTGGCGCGGGTCTGCGCGCGGAACGTCTCGTCGACGACGAAGCCGTCCCGGGCGAGCCGGACGGCCGGCGCCAGCAGTTCCCCGAGCGGCCTGGTGCCCCAGGCCCGCAGCGCGGCATCCCAGGTGGCGGGGGTGCCGGGCGTGCCGACGGAGAGGCCGCTGGTCATGGCCTGCGCGAACGGGACGGGCTCGCCGTCCTCCAGGAAGAGGGAGGCGTCCGCGGTGCGGGGCGCGGTCTCGCGGCCGTCGACGGTGTGGACGGTGCGGGTGCGGGCGTCGTAGTGGACCAGGTAGCCGCCTCCGCCGATGCCCGCCGAGTACGGCTCGGTGACGCCGAGCGCGGCGGCCGTGGCGACGGCGGCGTCGACGGCGTTGCCGCCCGCGCGGAGGACCTGGACGCCGGCCGCCGAGGCGTCCGGGTCGACGCTCGCGACGGCGCCCCCGTACCCGGCGGCGACCGGCACCTTGGCGGGGGCGGCGGGCACCGGGGCGGACCCGGCGAGCGGGCCCGCCGGGGCGGCCGGGGCGGTCCGCGTCCGCTCGACGGCGGACGGCGGAACGGTGTGGGGCGGGGCGGCGGACGGCGGGGCGGCGGCCACCGCGGTGACGGCCGCGGCGGCGACGACGGCGAGGGAGACGTTCCGTACGGTGGGGCGACGCATCCGGGTACCTCCAGTCAACGGCCGTCCGCGCAGCGTAACTTCGCGGCACGCGGCGCGTCAGGACCGCTAGCATGCGCGCCCATGGACCAGGACCTGTGGAACATCGTGCTCGGCGTGGCCGCCAGTGGGCTCAGCGCGTCACTCGGATGGCTCGCCCGTACGGCGCTGTCCCGCCGCAGGCTCCGCCGCAGGCAGGGGTTCTTCGGGCTCCCCGACGACTCCGACTGCCTGCTGGTGGTCAACCGGGAGGCGGGCGGCGAGGGCGTGCACCGCCACGACGTGTTCGCCCTGCTGGAGCTGTCCGCGCTGATCCGCGACTGCGGCGCCAGGCCCCGGATCGTCCGGCACGACCAGGCCGTGGAGGGCTTCGGGGACCGTACGGAGTTCTGCCTGGGCGGGCCGATGTCCAACCAGCGGATGGCCGCGCACCTGCGCACCCTCCTGCCGGGGCTGGTGCTGGAGCGGGGCCCCGGCACCAGCCCGGACCTGTACCGGATCGGCGGCGAGACCTACCGCGCGGAGCACGGCGTCAGCGAGTACGCGGTGCTGGCGCGGCTCACCGCGGGCGAGGGGCGGCGCCCGGTGTTCCTCTTCTGCGGGCAGAAGGCGATCACCAACCAGGCGGCCACCCGCTACCTGGTCCGCCACCACGAGGAGCTGGCCCGCCGGCACAAGCGCGGGTCGTTCGCGCTGCTGCTCAAGGTGGTGAACTCGGAGGCGTACGGGCCGGACGTGGTCGAGCTGGTGGCCGACGTCACCGACGCCGCCACCCGCCCGGCCCCCGCTCCCGTCCCGCGCCCGGCCGCCCCGGCGGACGACGCGCGGACGACGGAAGCCGCTCCGGGCGCGGCGGCACCCGGAGCGGAGGGGACGGGCGCGGCGGACGCCCCGGCCACCGCCGCGGACACCGCCGCGGACACCGCCGCGGACACCGCCGCGGCAGCCGACGGGCGCGAGGCGCCGGACACCGCGGGCAGCGCCCGGCCACCCGCCAGAGGCGCCTCGCCCCGCCCCCGCCCCCGCCGCTGACCTCCCGCCACCCGGGCCCCCACGGCGCCGGGCAGGCCCGCCCGGCCGGACGTCCGGGGATTCACCGCTCGCGATCGGGGCTCCGCACGGGGGCTTCTGCGGCCGTCTCGACGACTTCGGGGCCAGGCCCACCGGGTCGAGGCGCGCAAGGCGCTCCGCGATCCGGTTCCTCCCCGGGGCGGGAGGGGCGGTGGGGTCCCGCGGGCCCGGTGACACCGGGGGCCGGGCGGGTGCCGGGGCGCTCCGGCTTCGACCGGTGGGGCGTCAGGCGTCCGGGTTCCGGCCGTTCGCGGCGGCGCGGACGCGTTCCACCTGGAGCCGTGCGAACGAGCCGAGGGTCTTCTCGTCGGCCACCTCGTACCCCTGCATCCGGATGACCACGGCACCGGCGCGCATCACGACCTCGGCGTCCCCGTCGGTGTCGGCGAACGCCTCGGCCGCTTCGGCGCCGGTGTCGACCTTCAGCTCCCGGACCGTCCCGGCGTCCCCGCGGTCCTCCGCGAGCGTGCCCTTCATCGCGACGGAGGCGTTGTCCACGGTGTCGAAGGCGAAGACGTAGTACCGGATCCGCTGGTCCGTGCCGCCCTGGCTGGAAAAGCGGCCGCCGCCCGCCGCGGCGAGCCCGGCGCAGTTGGACGCCGTCACGTCCTGGCAGGCGTCCAGGGCCCGCTCCCCGGTGAGGGCCTCGGGGTCGCGCCCCTTCCAGCCCTCCGGTGCGGACAGCCTGCCCGGCAGCGCCATCAGCATCCGGCTCCCGTCGAGGGTCAGCGGCCTGCCGTCCTCGTCCGTCCAGTCGCCGCCCCCGCCACCGCACGCGGTCAGGGCCAGCATCAGCGCCGCGGCCCCCACGATCCCCCGTTGTGCACCAGCCACCGGTCTTCCTTTCCTCGGCCATGTTGTTGATCATGTCCACTCAACCGCATGCCGGGGTGCCACCTCAAATCCGTTACCCGGCCGAGTTCTTGCCGTGGTGCGTTCGGGACCTCCGTGCACGAGAGAGCGCACGGCGAGGGGGCCGCGCGCGACTTCCGCGAAATTCTCACGTCCCTCGCAACCCCGCGCCCCCGTTCCCCCTCTCTCCCTGCGACGAGAGAACGCAACGGAGGTCGTCCCCTTGAGCCGCACACACGCCCGTATCCTGCTCCGCACCACCGCCCTCGCCGGTACCGCGGTTCTGACCGCGGCGCTGACCGCGTGCTCGGGCGGTGGCGGCGGCTCCTCGGCCGGCGACGCCGCCGGGGACGGCAAGGCCAAGCCCGAGACCCGCATCACCGTGAACCTCACGGGCGAGCGGGCCAAGCCCGGCACCCCCGTCCAGGTCACCCTGGCGGAGGGCAGGCTGGCGCAGGTCACCGTCACCGACTCCAAGGGCGCCACCCTGGAGGGCAAGGTGTCCGCGGACGGCCGCACCTGGACGTCCGCCCGCAACGCCGCCCCCGGCACCGGCTACACGGTGGAGGCGCGCGACGCGGACGGCGGCACCGCGAAGGCCGGCTTCGCGACCGCCCCGCCGGAGAAGGTCAACAAGCTGAGCCTCGCCCCCGGGAAGAACAGCACCGTCGGCATAGCCCAGCCGCTGTCGATCGTCTTCGACCACCCGGTCAAGAACAAGGCCGCCGTCGAGAAGGCCCTGAAGGTCACCACCTCGGACAACACCGAGGGCTCCTGGGGCTGGATGCAGGACTGGTCCGGCAAGGACCGCGTCGACTGGCGGCCCAGGGAGTACTGGAAGGCGGGCACCGAGGTGACGCTCGACGCCCGCCTCAACGGCGTCGACTCCGGGCCGGGCGGCGGCTGGTTCGTCCGCGACTACCTGACCGGCTTCACCGTCGGGAAGAACCAGGTCGTCAAGGTCGACCTGGACGGCCACCGGCTGAAGCTCGTCCGCGACGGGCAGGTCGTCCGGGACGTCCCCATGTCGGGCGGCACGCCCGGCGGCCAGAAGGCCTCCTGGCGCGGCCGTACGGTGCTGATGTCGAAGGAGGGCACGATCAACATGCGCTCCGAGACCGTCGGCCTCGGCGACGCGTACGACAAGATGGTCGACTACTCGATGCGGCTCACCTGGTCGGGGATGTACGCCCACGCGGCGCCGTGGAACGCCCGGTACATGGGCAACGCGAACCGCAGCTCGGGGTGCATCGGCATGACCGACGCGGACGCCGCGTGGGTGTACGGCCAGGTCCAGGTCGGCGACCCGTTCGAGATCGAGGGCGACGACGCCAAGGGCACCCAGGCCGTGAACAACGGCTACGGCGCGTGGAACGTCTCCTGGAGCGAGTGGCAGGCGAAGAGCGCCCTGCGCTGAGCCGCCGCCCCTCCCCGCGCCGCCGCGACGCCCCCGCCGCCGCCCGGCCGGGTCCCTTCCGGGGGCCCGGCCGGGCGGTGCGGCGTGACGGCACGCAGCCCGCGGCCATCGTTACCGCGACGTGATCATCCAGGGTGTTACCTTCGGTAAGTCATGGCGGTTACCGTCGGGTCACCTTCCACCACCGCTGACACGCGAGTGAGGAGTGACCCGTGGGACACACGCGCACCGCCGTGCGGACGGCGGCCGTCGGCACGGCCGCGGCCGTCCTGGCGACGGGGGCGGCCTTCGGGCCCGCCCCCGCCGCCTCCGCCCAGGCAGCCCGAGCAGCCCAGGCGCCCCAAGCCCCCGATGCCGCCGCAACCGCCGCGGTCGCCGACACCGCAGGGCCCGCCGCGACCTCCGCGACCTCCGCGACCGCCGGCGTCCGGTTCGTCGACATCGCCGGGGACGGCGGCACCGTGCTCAAGGCCAATGTCGTCACCCCCGCCGGGACCGGCCCGGCCGACCGCCACCCGCTCGTCGTGCTGCCCACGAGCTGGGCGACGCCGCAGATCGAGTACCTCGCCCAGGCCCGCGCCCTCGCCGGCACCGGGTACGTCGTCGTCACGTACAACTCGCGCGGCTTCTGGCAGTCCGGCGGGGAGATCGAGGTCGCCGGCCCGCCCGACATCGCCGACGCCTCCGCGGTCATCGACTGGGCCCTCGCCCACACCCCCGCCGACCCCGACCGCGTCGGCATGGCCGGCGTCTCGTACGGCGCCGGCATCAGCCTCCTCGCCGCCGCGCACGACCGGCGGATCAAGGCCGTCGTGGCGCTCAGCGGCTGGGCCGACCTGATCGACTCCATCTACAGCGGCCGCACCCAGCACCGCCAGGCCGCCGCCTTCCTCGGCGGCACGGGGCAGCTCACCGGCCGCCCCGGGGCCGAACTGCGGCGCGTCCTGGACGGGTTCCTCTCCTCCGACCTCTCCCGCGAGCAGGAGATGATCGACTGGGGCCGCAAGCGCTCCCCCGCCACCCACGTGGACCGCCTCAACGCCAACGGCACCGCCGTCATGCTCGGCAACGCCTGGGGCGACACCTTCTTCCCGCCCAACCAGTACGCCTCGTTCTACGAGAAGCTCACCGGCCCCAAGCGGCTGGAGCTGCGCCCCGGCGACCACGCCACCGCCGAGGCCACCGGCCTGCTCGGCCTGCCCAACGACACCTGGACCAGCGCCCGGCGCTGGCTCGACCACCACCTGCGGGGCGTCGACAACGGCGTCGACCGCGAACAGCCCGTGCGGC
This sequence comes from Streptomyces fradiae ATCC 10745 = DSM 40063, assembly GCF_008704425.1. Classification (NCBI taxonomy): domain Bacteria; kingdom Bacillati; phylum Actinomycetota; class Actinomycetes; order Kitasatosporales; family Streptomycetaceae; genus Streptomyces; species Streptomyces fradiae. The sequence continues at coordinate 5,952,826 of NZ_CP023696.1, read as the reverse complement.
TCAGGTCCCGCACCTCCGGCGGCTACGAGGACTACCCCGACTGGGCCTCCGTCGGCACCCGCGAGCGGCGCCTCGCCCTCGGCGGCGAGCGGGGCATCCGCACGGGCCTCGACTCCGGCGCCAACGGCGGCGTGGTCCTGCTCTCCAACGCCCTCGACCAGTTCCTGGGGCTGCCCCCGACCGTCTCCGTGCCGCTGCTCCCCCGCTCGTACGCCGCCGTCTGGCAGTCGGAGCGGTACCCCACCGCGCAGCGGGTGCGCGGCACGGCGAGGCTGCACACCACGGTCACGCCGACGGCGGCCGGCGGCACCCTGGTGGCGTACCTGTACGACGTGGGGCCGCTCGGCGTCGGCAAGCTGGTGAGCCACGCCCCGTACACCTTCCACGGGAGGGTGCCGGGCGAGCCGTTCACGGTGGACCTGGAGCTGTTCTCGACCGCGTACGACGTTCCCGCGGGGCACCGGCTCGCCCTGGTGGTCGACGCGGCGGACCCGCTCTACACCGAGCACAACCCGGCCGGCGCGCGGCTGACCTTCTCCTCGCCGCCGTCCGACCCCTCGTACCTGTCGGTGCCGCTGCGCGCGGAGTGATCTCCGGCCGCCGCCGGACCGTGCTGGGAGCCCTCCTGCCCCGCGCGAATGCCTGGGCCTGCGCAAACTATCCAGCGCGGAACGGCACTTCACACCCCGACACGGAAACGGGGCAATAGCGGTATTTCATGATGAAGCGTCACGTCCGCGGGGCCCGGTGGTACCGGTCCCCGCGGACGCGCGCCGGGCCGACGGCGTCAACGCCCCTCGGCCGCCTCGCCGTACGTCTGGGAGAGCTGCGGCGATCCGGTGATCGCCCAGTCCAGGCCGGCGCCGACGACGTCGATCTCCCGCCCCGAGGCCAGCCGCACCACGGCCCGCCCGCCGGGCAGCACGTCCCACGCGGCACCGGGCACGGTACGGACGACCACGGTGCCCAGGTACAGCCCCGCGTCGTTGCCGAACCACGGCAGCTCCTCGGGGTCCTCGCGCCAGCGCGGCGGCAGCTGGTCCAGCGCCACCAGGGAGCCCGGCGTGTCGTCCAGCGGCACCCCTGCCTCCTCGGCCCGGGCGCGCAGCAGGGAGCACTCGGAGAGCAGTTCCGCCACGCCCTCCGGGTCCCGCTCGAAGGCGGAGGCGAGGGGCGCGGGGTGAGCCCCGCCGTCGCGCCGCTTGCGCCAGGAGTCCAGGAAAGGCAGTTTCATACGGCCCAGCGTGACACCGGTCGGGGCGCCGTACTACAGGGCGCGCGGGCCGGCCGCGCCCCGGTGCGCGGGCCGGCCGCCCACCGGGCTCGCGCACCGGGCTCGCGCACCGGCGGCGGTCCGCCGCCCGGCACCGCCGCGCGGGCCCACCGGACGACCGGGAGGCGTCGTCAGACCTCCAGGTCCACCACGACGGGGGCGTGGTCGGAGGCGCCCTTGCCCTTGCGCTCCTCGCGGTCGACGTAGCCGTCCCGCACGGCGTCGGCGAAGGGCTTGTTCCCGTACACCAGGTCGATGCGCATGCCGCGGTTCTTCGGGAAGCAGAGCTGGCGGTAGTCCCAGTACGTGAACGGGTGGTCGTACTTGAGGGGGCGCGGCACGACGTCGCTCAGGCCCGCCCCGCGCAGGCCCTCCAGCGCGGCCCGCTCGGGGGCCGTGACGTGCGTGGAGCCCTCGAAGGCGGAGCGGTCCCACACGTCGTCGTCGGTGGGCGCGATGTTGAAGTCGCCGAGCACGGCGAAGGGGCGGGGGCCCGCCGCGTCGTCGGCGACGGCCGCCCGCAGCGCCTCCAGCCAGCGCAGCTTGTAGGCGTAGTGGTCGTGGGCGACCTCGCGGCCGTTCGGCACGTACACCGACCAGACACGGACGGGGCCGCAGGTCGCGGAGAGGGCGCGCGGCTCCTCCACGCCCTCGTACTCCGGCCCCCCGGGCAGGCCCGTGACGACGTCGTCCAGGCCGACCCGGGAGATTAGGGCCACGCCGTTCCACCGGCCCGTGGCGTTCACCACCGACTCGTAGCCCAGCTCGCGGAGCTCGGCGGCGGGGAACTGCTCGGCGGTGCACTTGGTCTCCTGGACGCACAGCACGTCCGTGCCGCTGCTCTCCAGCCAGGCCAGGAGGCGGGGCAGCCGAGCGGTGATCGAGTTGACGTTCCAGGTCGCGATGCGCATGTCGGACAGCCTAACGGCGGGGTCCGACAGCGGCCCTCACAGCTCGGTGTACGCCCCCGGCGCGAGCCTGCGGTGGTCGGTGCCGCCGAGGGTGCCCACGTGCCGGTCGTAGATGGGCCGGGCCAGCGGGGTGAGCAGCGCGTCGTGCACGTCGACGGCCCGCAGCGGCTTCACCTCGCGGACGTAGTCGATCACCTCGGAGATCTTGTTCCAGGGGGCCATGACCGGCAGGAAGAGGGTCTCCACGGGGCGGCCGGGGACGGTGAGGGCGTCGCCGGGGTGGAAGACGGAGCCGTCGACCAGGAAGCCGATGTTGGTGACGCGGGGGATGTCCGGGTGGATCACGGCGTGCAGCTCGCCGTGGACCTCGACCTCGAAACCGGCGGCGGTGAAGGTGTCGCCGTGGCCGACGGTGTGGACGCGGCCGGGGAAGGCGGCGGAGAGCTGGTCGGCGACACTGCGCAGGGTCCAGATCTCCGCGGCGGGATTCGCCTCCATCCCGGCGCGCAGGCGGTCCTCGTCGAAGTGGTCGGGGTGCTCGTGGGTGACGAGGATCGCGTCGGCGCCGAGCGCCGCGTCCTGCTCGCTGAACCCGCCCGGGTCGATGACGAGGGTCTGTCCGTCCTTCTCCAGCCGCACGCAGGCGTGTGCTTTCTTGGTCAGCTTCATGCCCCCATCCTGCCCGGCCGGGCGGGCCCGGGTCCCCGGAAGGCGGCGGGTCGGGCACGGCGGGGTGTCCGTGGCCCTGTCGCTCGGGCGGGCCACCGGCGGGCCGGTGGGCTTCCGGCACGGCGGGACCCGGCTCCGACGGGCGCGTTACCCGGATGGGGGCGGGGCAGCGGTGGGGGCGGGCCCGGTGGGAGCGGGGGCATCGGAGGGGGCCGGTGCCCAGACGGGGCCGGGGCCCTGGCGGGGGCACGGGCTCCGGTGGGGGCGGGGGCCGCGGCTGGGGCGGCGCCTCGGCGGGCGTCGAGGCTCCGGACGTGACGGGCCGGGCCGCCGTCGGGACCGGATGTGCCGACGGGCGCGGTGTTCGGCGGGGGCGGGTTCGGCAAGGACCGGGACGGCGGGTGGGGCCGGCGGGTGGGTGACGGGGCATCGGCGGAGCGCGGGCCTGGCGGGGACCGGGGCTCCGGAGGGGCGCGGGGCTCGCCCGGTGGGGGGCCCGAGGCGCCGGCGGGCGGGGCCGTCGGAGGCGCGCCCGCCGGCCCCGCGCCGGGCTCAGTCCCCGAGGGTGGTCTCCTGGCGGATGACGCGGGCCGCGACGCGGAAGGCGGCGTTCGCGGCGGGGACGCCGCAGTACACGGCGGCCTGGAGGAGGATCTCGCGGATCTCCGTGGGCGTCAGCCCGTTGCGCAGGGCGGCGCGGGTGTGCACGGCCAGCTCGTCCAGGTGCCCGCCGGCGGTGAGCGCGGTGAGGGCGACGCTGCTGCGGGTGCGCCGGTCCAAGCCGTCGCGGGACCACACCTCGCCCCAGGCGTACCGGGTGACCAGCTCCTGGAAGTCGCGGGTGAGGTCGTCGGCGCCGTCGAGGGCGGCGTCCACGTGGGCGTCGCCGAGCACCTCCCTGCGCAGCCGCAGGCCGGGCCCGTACGGATCGGCGCGGTGCGCGGCGGGCGGGGCCGCCGGCGTCGGCACGTGCGCGGGCGGTACGGCGGCGGGGGCGGGCCCGGCGGGCGGCTGGGCGGCGGGGGGCGGCGCGGGTGCGGCGAGCGCCGTGAGGGTGTCCTGCCAGGAGGCGGCGAAGTGCCCCGCCAGCAGGTCGGTGACGGCCGCCGGCTGCTCGACGGGCGCCAGGTGCGCGGCGCCGGGCACGACGGCGAGCCGGGCGTCGGGTATGCCGGCGACGAGGGTACGGGCGGCCGCGGGGCCGGCCACGCGGTCGTCGGAGCCGACGAGGACCAGGGTGGGCACCCCGACGCGGGGCAGGTCGGCGCGGACGTCGAACGCGGCGAGCGCCTCGCACGCGGCGATGTAGCAGCCGGGGTCCGTGGTGCGGACCATCTGCACGGCCCAGTCGGCGATGGCGGGCTGGGCGGCGGCGAAGGCCGGGGTGAACCACTGCTCGGGCGCCGTGCGGGCCATGGGGTCCATGCCGTGGGCGCGGACGACGACGCCGCGCTGCCGGTACTCGTCGGCGGTGCCGAACCGCGGGGACGCGCCGACCAGGGCGAGCGCCGCGAGCCGCTGCGGGGCGCGCAGGGCGAGGTCGGCGCCGACGGCCGCGCCGATCCCCGCCCCGGCGTACCCGAACCGCTGGACGCCGAGCGCGTCGAGGGTGGCGAGCAGCCGCCCGGTGAGCCCGGCCACCGACGACACGGCGTGGGCGGGGGCCCCGCCGTGGCCGGGCAGGTCGAAGCGCAGCACCCGGTGGCGCGCGCTCAGCTCGGCCGTCTGCCGGTCCCACATGTGCCAGGTGGCGCCCAGTGAGGGCCCCAGGATGAGGACCGGCGCGTCCTCCGGCCCGTCGAAGCGGTGCTGCAGGGTGTTCGGTGGTGTCTCGCTCACCCTTCGGACCGTCTTTCTCTCACTGGATCTCACTCGTGCGGCCAACAACCTAACGGCTCCCGTTCCGTGCGGTCGACGGGTCCCCGGCCGAGGAGGACCCGGCCGGGACTCCGGACACGGCGGTCCGGGACCCGGCGGGGGGCGATGGTGCCGTGGGGTTGGGCACGGAGAGGCGACACGCCGGTGAAATCCCTTGACCGCCGTCCGCTTCCCGCCACCGCGCACGGCCCGTTTCACCGGGGCGCCGATTCCGCTTCGCGCCGGCGCGGCCACTCCCACCTGCGCGGAATACCATCGTCATCGCATTCCTCGCACCCCCTCCTCCACCCCTGCGGCCAGATACGTATCAGCCCTTCGAAGACGTGCTGTTGAACGCGGAAAAATCACCGGTCACACTGAGGACTGTGGCCGCCATTGGCATTTGGCAACGGCAAGGTGACTCCGCCGCCTGTCATTTCCGCGATTTCGTTGCCCGCTCCGCGACCATTGCGGGACGTCGCTCGCCTCAGGCATGCCTGGAGATCGCCGATTCGGCCGGAAACGCGCGGCCGGATCCGCGCCGAAACCGGTGCCCGGAAGCCCCGCGGATCCCTGCGGAAATCCCCCCGTACCGGGCCGTGCGAGAAGGCTCTCCGGCCATGCGGCGCATGCCCGCGCATTCTCGGCGTCGTATCGGAACCGCGAGAGGTTCCCGACGATCACGGTACGGCGCCACCCGGTTTTCCGTGTCCTCCCCTCAGCGCGGGTGCGGCCCTTTTCCCCACCTGTCGCGCCGAGGCCCGGCGCCGTTCCCCATGCCGCCGCCGGCGGGTACCCGGACGCGCCCGTGGACGCGCCTGCGTGCCCCCGTCGCGGCCCGCGGGGAAGCGGCCGCAGCGGCGGCGCGCCGGCGAAGACCGGCGGGGGTGAGGACGTGCTGACGGACGGCGCACGGGCGGCCGTACCTGGAGAACCGCAGGCCAGAGCCCATGTCGCGGCGTACGGAGGCGGCCCCCCGCCCTCGGGGGGCGGCTTCGGAGGGGCGGGGCTGCGCCCCCGCAGCGACCGGCACCCCGTGACCGGGGTGGGGGCGCGCGGCGCGCCGGGGCAGCCCGGCGGGCCGTGCGGCCAGCGTCCGGCCCCGGCCCGCGGCGCCCCGCACCCCGGACGCGCCGCGGGTATCCGAGCGGCTTTCCGATAGGCGCCCCGAAGTCATTGACCGGAATGTCCCGGCGAGTACGCGCCGGGCATCCCCGTATCCACCGACCGGCATCGGCGGGTCGGCCCTCTCCCGAGACCCGGAAGGAACTCGTGATGCGCACACCGGGGCAGCCCGGCACGCCGAACTCCCGCCGGGGTCCGTCATCGCCCCCCTTTCCCGCCACGGAGTCCGGTGTCGCCCCGCACGGTCGCGCCGCCTCCTGGCGCGCACCGCCGTCCGGCGGCCTCGACGCGCTGTGACGGGACGTGCCCCGCCCCGGCCCTGCCGGGTCCCTCCCCCCAATTCGGCGAGCGGTCCTCGTATTGCGCGCCACCGCTCCCTTCCGGAGCACTCCGGCGTCACACCCGATTCCCACGAGGCCGGCTTCCGCGCACCCCCCACCCCTCATACTCCCTCGGCGAAAGGGAACCAGCGTCATGTCTGTTGGCATTCACCATTTGAGGACGTTCCTCATGGCGATCGACGAGGGCAGCATCTCGAAGGCCGCGGCGCGGTTGCACATGGCGCAGTCCGCGGTGTCCCGCCGGCTCGCGGAGCTGGAGCGCCATGTGAAGCAGCCCCTGCTGGAGCGCTCGGCGGAAGGGGTGCAGCCCACGGTGGCCGGGAAGATGTTCTGCGCCAAGGCGGACGCCGCCGTCACCGCCTTCGACGACGCCATGCGCTCCGACCTGCACCGGGTGCGCCCGCTGCGGGTCGGATACGCCTGGTCGGCCGCCGGCGTGTACACGAGCCGGATCCTGCGGCGCTGGCAGGAGAAGAACCCGGACGTACTGGTCCGGATGAGGCGGGTCGACGACCCCGCGGGCGGACTGACCAGCGGCCTGTCGGACGTGGCCATCATGCGCACCCACGCCCGGCGCCGGAGCCTGCACGAGGAACTCCTCGTGATGGAGCCGAGGGTCGCTGCCGTGTCGGTGGACAACCCGCTCGCCGCGATGGGCGAGGTCCGGCTGCCCGACCTCGCCGACTACCCGCTCGTGATCAACTCGTTCTCGGGCACCACCAACCTGGAGCTGTGGCAGGAGGGCCGGCAGCCCGCGGTGGCGGTGGAGGTGGACACCATCGACGACTGGCAGACCTACATCGCCGCCGGTGTCGGTGTCGGCCTGACACCGGCCTCCACCGCCTGGATGCATCCGCATGCGGAGATCAGATACCTTCCCGTTCGCGATGCCCCTCCGGTGCCGGTCTATCTGGTCTGGGCGTCCAACAACCAGCATCCGGCACTGCGCTCCTTCATCCACCTGGCGCGGGACGTGGTGGCGGAGGTCGCCGAGTAGCCGGGGCCCGCGGTCCGCGCCGGCCCCGGCGCCGCGCCCCGCCGACGGGCGGCGGGCGCGCGCCCGGTTCCTCCGGTCAGACCTGCGACTTGGCGGGCTCCGCAGGCGCCGCGGCCTCGCCGGCCTCCGGCTCGTCGCCGCCGATGATGCCGACGTGCCGCAGGACGACGGCGGACAGGAACGCGAGGATCAGCGTGCACACCGCGGCGACGAGCATCGCGGTGTTCAGTCCGGAGGTGGCCGCCTCCTTGGCCAGGTCGATCCAGCCCTCGGGCATCCGGTCGGCCGTCGAGGCGGCGCCGGCGAGGCTGTCGCCCGCCACGTCCGCCACGTCGGCGGGCGTGCCGGCGGGGATCTGGTCGTCGATGCGGGCGCGGTAGACGGCGGTGGCCAGGCTGCCCAGGATCGCCACGCCCAGGGCGAGGCCCAGCTCCTGGACGGTCTCCGACATCGCCGAGGCCGAACCGGCCTTCTCCGGCGGCGCCGCCCCGACCACCAGGTCCGTGCCCAGGGCCGCGATCGCCCCCAGTCCGAGGTAGACGAGACCGAAGCCGATCACCATCAGGGCGATCCCGCCCGAGGAGTCCACCAGGGTGAGCAGCACGTACCCGACCATCGACAGGGTCAGGGTGGCGGCCACCACGATCCCCGGGGGCACGCGGCGCGCGACCAGCGGGGAGCCGATCGCGGCCAGGAACATCAGCAGCGCGGGCGGCCCCATCCACAGACCCGCCTCGACGGGCGGCAGGCCCTCCACGAGCTGGAGCTGCTGGGTGATCAGCAGCATCGAGCCGCCGACGCCGACCAGGCCGACGAGCAGGACGCTCAGCGCGGCGCTGAAGGTGCGGTTGGTGAAGAGGCGCACGTCGAGCAGCGGGCTCTCCAGCGTGCCCTGGCGCCGGACGAACAGCACCGCGAAGACCAGGCCGATCACCGTGGCGGTGATCGTGGGGACGTCGAAGCCGTCCTTGGCGAACCGCTTGACCGCGTAGATCACCGGCAGGATCGCGACGAGCGACAGGGCGACGCTCAGCAGGTCGAAGCGGCCGCTCTGGGGCGCCTTGTACTCGGGGATCAGGATCGGCGCGGCCACCAGCAGCACGACCGCGACCGGCACCGCCAGGAGGAACGCCGAGCCCCACCAGAAGTGGTTCAGCATCACACCGCCGACCACCGGCCCGAGCGCCATGCCGAGCGCGAAGCTCGTCGCCCAGACCCCGATGGCCAGGGAGCGCTGGCGCTGGTCGGCGAACATGTTGCTGATCAGTGCCAGGGTGGACGGCATCAGGGTGGCGCCGGCGATACCCAGGGCGGCGCGCGCGGCGATGAGCATCTCGGCGCTGCCCGCGTAGGCGGCCATCACGGAGACGGCACCGAACGCGGCGGCTCCCAGCATCAGCAGCTTGCGGCGGCCGATCCGGTCGCCCAGCGTGCCCATGGTGATGAGGAAGCCGGCGATCAGGAAGCCGTAGGCGTCCATGATCCACAGTTCCTCGGTACCGCTCGGGCGCAGGTCCTCCGCCAGCGAGGGGAGGGCGAGATACAGCACGGTGACGTCGAGGCCCAGCAGCACGGTGGGCAGGGAGAGGACGGCCAGGCCCCCCCACTCCCGCGCACCGGCCCTCCGTTCGGTCGTTGTGCTCATGGCACTCCCATGCAATTCGAGTCAGAGAACGTACGGGGCCACTGTGCCGACCGTCACGCACGATTTCCTGAGGGTCACTCGGCGATACACTGCGACCATGCGTTACGGGGTGCTTGGCCCGCTGGCCGTCTGGGACGCCGAGGGGCGGCCGATCAAGGTCCCCGAAGCGAAGGTCCGCGCTCTCCTGGCGGACCTGCTGGTCCACGCGGGCGGGCCGGTCCCCGCGGACCGGCTGATCGACGACCTGTGGGCGGGCAATCCGCCGGGCGGCTCCGTCAACACGCTGCAGACCAAGGTCTCGCAGTTACGCCGTGTACTGGGCCGGGACCGGGTGGTCCGCGAGCCCGCCGGATACCGGCTGCTGCTCTCCGGCGACTCCGTCGACGCGCTGCGGTTCCAGGAGCTGGCCGAGCGCGCCCGCGCCCACCGGGAGCCGGCGGTGAAGGGCGACCTCTTCGCCGACGCGCTCGCGCTGTGGCGGGGCCCGGCCTACGCGGACGTGGCGGAGTCCCTGTTCGCCCGCGAGGAGATCGCCCGGCTGGAGGAGCTGCGCCTCTCCGTCGTCGAGGACCAGGCCGAGGTGCGGCTGACGCTGGGCGAGCACACGGCGCTCGCGGCCGAGCTGGGCGAGCTGGTGGCGCGGCATCCGCTGCGCGAGCGGCTGCGGATGGCCCACATGCGCGCGCTGTACCGGGCCGGGCGGCAGGGCGACGCGCTGTGGAGCTTCCAGGAGCTGCGGCGCCGGCTCGCGGATGAGCTGGGGGCCTCGCCCGGACCGGCGATCTCCGCGCTGCACGAGGCGATCCTGCGCCAGGAGCCCCGGCTGGCCGCGCCCGTCGCCGCGCCCCCGCCGTGCCGCACCAACCTTCCGACGCCGCTGACCCCGCTGATCGGGCGGCGGGAGGCGGTCGAACAGGTGCGGGCGCGGCTGGGCCCGGGGGCGCGCACCCGCCTGGTCACGCTCACCGGCCTCGGTGGCGTGGGCAAGACCCGGCTGGCCATCGCCGCCGCCCACGACATGGCCGACCGCTTCACCGACGGGGTGTGGCTGGTCGAACTGGCCGGCCTGGGCGCCGCGTCGACCCCGGACGACATCGCGGAGCGGGTCATCACGACGCTGGGCCTGTGCGACACCGCGGCGACGGAGCCGGACCTGGACGACCTGGTGGGCTGGCTGTGCCAGGCGGTGGCCGACAAGCACCTGCTGATCCTGCTGGACAACTGCGAGCACCTCGTCGAGCAGGTCGCCGTGCTCGCCGGCGCCGTGCTCTCGGCGGTGCCGGCCGGGCACCTGCTGGTCACCAGTCAGGAAGCGCTGGACGTGCCCGGCGAGGTGGTGCACCCGGTGCCCCCGCTGGAGCTGCCGGAGCACACCGACCCCGAGGCGGTCGCCCGGTCCAGCGCCGTCGAGCTGTTCGTGGAGCGGGCGGCGGCCGCCGCGCCCGGCTTCGCCCTGGACGCGAACAACGCGGCGGCCGTGTCCGCCATCTGCCGCCGCCTCGACGGCATTCCGCTCGCCCTGGAGCTGGTGGCGCCCCGGCTGCGGACGCTGGGCCCGGAGGAGCTGGCCCGCTTCCTCCACGACCGCTTCTCCCCACCCGAGGTGCGGGTGCGCGGGCTTCCGGCCCGTCAGCAGACGCTGCGCGGCATGCTCGACTGGAGCTGGCAGCTGCTGGGCGCGGACGAGCGGACCGTGCTGCGGCGCCTCGCCGTGCACGCGGACGGCTGCACCCTGCCGTCCGCCGAGGCGGTCTGCTCCGGCCCGGACCTGGCCGCCGAGCGGGTGCCGGACCTGCTGGCCCGGCTGGTGGACCGCTCGCTGGTGGTCCGTGAGGCGAACCGCTTCCGGCTGCTCGAGTCGGTGGCCGCCTACTGCGCGGAGCGGCTGGCGGAGGCCGGTGAGGAGGCCGCCGTCCGTACGCGGTTCGTACGCCGCCACACCGAGCTGGCCGAGCGGGAGAACGAGCGGCTGCGCGGCCCGGACCAGCGGCGCTGCCTGGAGCGCCTGGACGCGGAGACCGTCAACCTGCGCCGCGCCCTGGACCTGGCGGCGGACGGTGGCGCCGGGAGCGCCGACGGGTACGCGGTGCGGCTGGTGAACGCGCTGACCTGGTACTGGTTCCTGCGCGGGCGGCTCACCGAGGCCCGCCGGTCGCTGCAGGCGGCGCTGGCGGCCGGCGACGGGGCCGAGCCGTCCGCGCGCCTGGCGGCGCGCGCGTGGCTGACCGGCATCGAGCTGCGCACGTCGTCGGCCGGCGCGGCGCCGGTCCCGGCGGGCGAGGACCCGGCGGCGGGGGTCGACGACCCGGTGCTGCGGGCCCGGTTGCGGTGGTTCGTCGGCACCGGCCTGATCGGGCAGGGCCGCCACCGGGAGGGGCGGCGGCTGGTGGAGGCGAGCCTGGCCGGTGCCCGCGCCGCGGGCGACCGCTGGGGGGAGGCCGCGGCGCTGGTGGAGCTCGCGGGCCATGTCCCGCCGGTGCGCGGCGAGTCCCACGCGGAGCTGGGCGCCGCCCTGTTCCACGAGGTCGGCGACCGCTGGGGCCAGCTCCGGGCGACCCGGTCCCTGGCGCTCGCGGCCGAACGCCACGGCGACCGCGCGCGCACGGAGCGGCTGCACCGGGAGGGGCTGGCGGCGGCCGAGGAGCTGGGGCTGTGGACGGAGGTCGTCGAGGCGCTGACCTGGCTCGGCAAGACCGCCCTGACGGGCGGTCACGCGCGGCGGGCGACGGAACTGTACGAGCGCGCGCTGTCGGTGTCCACCGAGCGGGCCTACAGCCGGGGCGAGGTCCGCGCCGAGATCGGCCTGGGGCTCGCCGCCCGGCTGCGCGGCGACCGGGAGGCGGCCAGACGCCATCTGAACCGCGCCCTCGCCAAGAGCCACGCGCCGGCCCAGGCCGCCGACGCCGAGGCCGCGCTGGCGGAACTGGACCTCGTCGCCGGGGCGTGACCGCCCCCGGACCCAAGCTCCGGGCCGGGGTCGTGGCCCGGCCCCCACGGACGCGTCCGTACCGGGGCGTGCCACGGGCCCGGCCGCACGCGAGCAGCCCTTGCCGGGGTGTGGCAGCACGTCCTCGGGCTGTCGGCCGGCCCCCGCACGTCTCGCCCGCCCCCGATCCCCTCCGCCGCGCCGGCGCTCCCTGCCCCCGCCGCCCGGTGTGATGCGGCCCCGGCCTCGGGCGCGGTCCGTCGCCCCGTCGCCGCCTTGTCGTCGCCCCGGCCCCGGTGCCACGCGTCGGCCCTGTGCCGGTCGTCCGACGCCGCCTCGCGCCCCGCGGCCTGAACGGCGCTCATGACAGCTCCCGCGACGGGGTGACCTGCGGCCCACTACGCGTTCGTCCCGCGCCCCTACTCGATCACGCAGTAGCCGTGTGAAAGTCCCCGCACCTAGCCTGTCCGGAGCCGTTGTTTATTCGCGTACGAATGACAGGCGAAGGAGTGGAATTCAGTGGGGACCGAAGCTGAATCCAGTGCCCTCGAATTGACCGGCTACCAGCGGGACATCTGGGCGGCCGAAGCACGGACACCGGGGAACTGCCAATTCAACGTACTGGTGCACGAGCGCCTTGAGGGCGCCGTGGACCGGGAGCTCCTCGGCGCGTGCCTGGTGCGTGCGGTGCGCGGGCACGACGCCTTCCGGCTGCGGTTCGGCGAGGACGGCGACGGGGTCCCGCGGGTCCGGCGCCTCCCCGACACGCCGGAGTCCTGGGCACCGTCGTTCGAGTGGGTGGACCTCTCCGGCGAGCCGGACCCCGGCGACGCCGCGCGGGTCTGGTGCGAGGAGGAGCTGGGCCGGCCGCTGGACGTGCGGAACGGGCCGGTGTTCCGGGCCGCGCTGCTCAGCGAGGGGCCGGACGTCGTCCACCTCGTCCTGACCTCGCACCACATCGTGACCGACGCCTGGGCGCTGAACGCGATGACCTTGCGGATCCTGTCCGACTACCGGGCTGCGACCGGCCTCCCGTCCGGCGCGGGCGGGGCTGCCGCCCCGGCCCCGCAGGCCGATGCGCCTTCTTACTGGGATTCCATCCGGGCGTTCGCCTCCCCGTCCGCCGGCGCGGACCGCGAGAACGCGGAAGGTGGGGCGGAGAAGGGCCGGGAGAGCAGCAGGGAAAGGGAACACGAAAAGGAACCGGAAAAGGGAACGGAGAAGGACCGCGCGTTCTTCCGGAAGTATCTGGAAGGGGTCGCGCCCGCCCTCTTCCCCCGTTCCGGCGCGGCGCGGCCCGGCCGCGGCCGGCACTCCTTCACCCTCGACGAGAAGCTCGTCGGGCGCATCCTCGACGCGGGGGCCTCCCCCTTCCCCTACCTGCTCTCGGCGTTCGCGGTGTGCCTGGCACGGCTCCACCAGGAGGACGAGGTCGTCCTCGGCGTGCCCTTCCTGAACCGCCGCACCGACGAGGAGCGGGCGACGATCGGCCAGTTCGCCAACAACCTGCCGGTGCGGATACCGGTGGCGGACGACCCGTCCCTCGTCGGGCTCGCCGAGCGCGTCCGCGAGCTGGTCGGCGAGCTGAGGGAGCACGAGCGGCTGCCGTTCGGCGACATCCTCCGGCAGGCGCCCGCGCAGGGCGCCGACAGCCGCCGGCTGTTCGACGTCACCGTCTCCTACCTGCGCTTCCCCCGGCCCGAGGAGATCCCGGGGGTGGCCCGTACGACCACCGTCATGGCCCCGGTGCACGCCGCCAACGCGCTGTCCGTCATGGTGCAGGCGTTCGAGGACGAGCCCGGTCTGCGCGTCGACCTGGACTACGCCGACGACGTGTTCGACGGGCACCTCACCGCGCAGGCGCTGGCCGGGCACGTGACGCAGCTGCTGCGCCACGGGCTGGACCTGCGCGACCAGCCGTCGTCGGCGCTCCCCATGCTGACCGACGACGAGTACGAGGACATCGTGCGCCGCCGCCAGGGCCCGCTCGTGCCCTACCCGCGGGAGAAGACGCTGCACCAGCTGTTCACCGAGCAGGCGGCCCGCACCCCCGGCCTGACCGCCGTCGTCGACGACGCCTCCGGCGCCACACTCACCTTCGCCGAGCTGGACCGGCTGTCCAACCAGGTGGCGCGGGAACTGCGCGAGCGGGGCGTGGGCCCCGGCGACCGCGTCGCCATCCTCGCGGAGCGCGGCCCGGAGCTGCTGCCCGGCCTGCTCGGCATCCTCAAGGCGGGCGGCGCCTACGTGCCCGTCGACCCCGGCTACCCGGCCGCGCGGATCCGGCTGCTCCTGGAGGACTGCCAGGCGAAGCTGGTGCTGCGCGGCGGACGGGACCTCGGGGAGGCGCCCACCGACGCGCCGGTGCTGCGGATCTCCGACCTGTACCGCGGCTCCGCCGAGCCGCTCGGCACCACCTCGCGCTCCGACGACCTCGCGTACGTGATCTACACCTCCGGGTCCACCGGGCGCCCCAAGGGCGTCATGGTCGAGCACCACGCGGTGGGGAACCGGCTGATGTGGATGCAGCGCCGCTACCCGGTCGGTCCGGGCGACACGCTGCTCCAGAAGACCCCCATCTCCTTCGACGTCTCGGTGTGGGAGCTGCTGTGGTGGGCGGTCCAGGGCGCGCGGGTCGTGCTGCTGCCGCCCGGTGGCGAGAAGGACCCGGGCGTCATCGCCCGGGTGATACGCGAGCACGGCGTGAGCGTGATCCACTTCGTGCCGTCGATGCTCGGCCCCTTCCTCGACCTGCTGGAGGACGGCCCGGACCGCGCGGCGGACGTCCGCTCGCTGCGCTTCGTGTTCTGCAGCGGCGAGGCGCTGCCGGCGGAGCGGGTCGCCCAGTTCAACCGGGTCCTCGGCGGCGGTGACGCGCCGCTCCTGGTCAACCTGTACGGCCCGACCGAGGCCGCGGTCGACGTTTCGTACTTCGACTGCCCGCCCGCGTCCGAGGGGCCGGTCGCGCGGGTGCCCATCGGCCGCCCGGTGGAGAACACCACGCTGTACGTGCTCGACCGGCAGGGCCGCCCCCAGCCCGTGGGCGTGCCCGGCGAGCTGCACATCGGCGGCGTCCAGGTCGCCCGCGGCTACCTCAACCGCCCGGAGCTCACGGCCGAGCGCTTCGTGGAGGACCCCTTCAGTCCGGGCGGCCGCCTCTACCGCACCGGGGACCTGGCCCGGCTGCTCGCCGACGGCGACATCGAGTACCTGGGCCGGAGCGACGACCAGGTGAAGATCCGCGGCAACCGGGTCGAGCTGGGCGAGGTGCAGAACGCGCTGGTCGCCCTGGACGGCATCCGCGACGCCGTGGTGGTCGACCACCGGCCCGGCGGCGGGCGGGGCCCCGTCCTCGTCGCGTACTGCGCGTCCGACGGCGAACTCGACCCCGGCCGGCTGCGGTCGGCGCTGTCCGGAGTGCTCCCCGGCTACATGATCCCGGCGCACTTCGAACGGCTCGACCGCATCCCCCTGACGCCCAACGGCAAGGCCGACCGCAAGGCGCTGCCGGCCCCGTCCCTCGCCGCGCCCGGCGACGGGGGCGACGCGCCGCGCAACAGCCGCGAGGCCGTGCTCGCCGACATCTGGGCGCAGGTCCTGGGAGCCGAGCGGGTCGGCGTGCACGCGGACTACTTCGTCATCGGCGGCGACTCGATCAGCATGCTGCGGGTGCGGGCGCTGGCGGAGAAGGCCGGCATCCGCTTCACGATGGACGACTTCGTCCGCAACCCCACCGTGGCGGGCCTCGCGGAGTGCGCCGAGGTCGCGGCGCCCGCGCAGGACGGCGAGCGGGCCGCGTCGGCGGGCTCGCGCCCCTTCGGCCTCGTCTCCCACCTGGACCGGGCCCGCCTGGAGACGTACGAGGACGCCTACCCGGTCACCCGGCTCCAGCTCGGGCTGCTCTTCCACAGCCAGGAGCGGCAGGACTCCGCGACGTACAAGGACGTCTTCCGGTACAGCCTTCAGATGCCGTGGCAGGAACCGGCGTTCCGGGCGGCCTTCGACCGGCTCGTACGGCGCCACCAGGTGCTGCGGTCGTCCTTCGCGCTCGCCGGGTACTCCGAGCCGCTCCAGCTCGTCCACACGGCCGTCGAGGGCGGGTTGAGCGTGGACGACCGGCGCCTGTCGTCCGCCGAGGCGGCCGAGGCCGCCATCGAGGAGCACATCGCGCAGCGCCGCCGGCACGACTACCGGTTCGACAGCGCGCCGCTGTACCACTTCCGGGCGTTCGTCCTGCCCGACACGGTCGAGCTGGTCTTCAGCTTCCACCACGCCATCCTCGACGGCGGCAGCGTCGCCAACCTCGTGTCCGAGCTGCTGCGGGACTACGGCCACCTGCTG
The DNA here is from genome assembly GCF_008704425.1 of Streptomyces fradiae ATCC 10745 = DSM 40063. Taxonomy (NCBI): domain Bacteria; kingdom Bacillati; phylum Actinomycetota; class Actinomycetes; order Kitasatosporales; family Streptomycetaceae; genus Streptomyces; species Streptomyces fradiae. The sequence goes on along the minus strand of NZ_CP023696.1, from coordinate 5,936,741 downwards.
GGACTGGGCCTGGAGCCGGTACCGGACGCCGAGCCGCCCTCGGCCGCGCTGCACGTCGCCGAGGAGCGCGCGGCCGTCGGCAGCGAGGCGAGCCGGGCCTACTGGCGGGAGGCGCTGGCCGGAGCGGTCCAGCCGCACCTGGAGAGCTTCCGCCCCCACGAGGCACCGCGGGCGGACGAGCGCACCGAGTGCGATGTGCGGCTGCCCGCCGACCTCGTCGACGCCGTGCGGGCCACCGCCCGCGACCGGCGGGTACCGGTGAAGTCCCTGCTGTTCGCCGCGCACGTGCTGCTGCTGCGCGCCTTCTCCGGCCAGACCGACCTCACCACCGGACTGGTGGCGCACGGCAGGCCGGAGGTCGACGGCGCCGAGCGCACCTGCGGCCTGTTCCTCAACACCCTGCCGCTGCGGGTCGCCGCGGAGGGGGGCGCCTGGTTCGACGTCGTACGGCACGTGGTGGAGCGGGAGCGGGAGAGCTACCCGCACCGGCGGGTGCCGCTCGCGGTCGTCCAGGAGGACCTGGGCCGCGCGTCACTGGTCGACACGCTGTTCAACTACATCCACTTCCGCCAGCTCGGGGACGTCTTCCGGACGCCGGGGATCACCAGCCGCGGCTTCGCCGTGCGGGAGGAGACCAACTTCTCCCTGGTCGTCAACGCCATGGTCGACCCGGTGGACGAGGGGATCCGGCTGCGGCTGGACTTCTCCGGCCGGACGTTCACCCCGGCGCAGGGCCGGCTGTACACCGACACGTACGTGCGGATCCTGCGCGAGCTCGCCGAGCGCCCGGACGACGCGGTGGACTTCGGCTTCCTCGCGCCGCCGCCGCGGGCCCCGCGGACCGAGCGGCCCCGGACGAACGTGGTGCGCGCCTTCGAGGACGTGGTGCGCCGCTCGCCGGAGGCCGAGGCGGTGGTGGCCGAGGGCCTGACGTGGACCTACGCGGAGCTGGACCGGATCGCCACCCGGATCGCGGTGGGCCTGCTGGAGGCGGGGGTCGCTCCCGGCGACCGGGTCGGCATCGCCATGGGGCGCTCGCCGCGGACCGTCGCCGCGACGCTGGCCACGGCGAAGGCCGGGTGCTCGGCCGTGCCGCTGGACACCGCCTATCCGGTGGACCGGCTGCGGGCCATGATCGAGCAGGGCCGGCCGGCCGTCGTCGTGGTCGACGGGGAGCACGGGGACCTGCTGGACGCCTCGGTGCGGACGGTCCCGTACGACTCCCTGGACGAGGCCGGCGCCGGGGCCGAGGAGGCGGCGGAGCTGCCGGAGGTCTCCGAGGACGCCGAGGTGTACCTGCTGTTCACCTCGGGCTCGACGGGACGGCCGAAGGGCGTGTCGGCGCCGTACCGCTCGATGTCCAACCTGGTGGCCTGGCAGAACGGGATCGCCAGCACCGCCGAGGGGGCCCGGACGCTGCAGTACGCCGCGCTCAGCTTCGACGTCTCGTTCCAGGAGCTGTACTCCACGCTGTGCGGGGGCGGGACGCTGGTCGTCATCCCGGAGGAGCTGCGGCGGGACATGCCGGGGCTGCTGCGGCTGCTCGACCGGGAGCGGGTGGAGCGGATGCACCTGCCCTACGTGGCCCTCCAGCAGATGGCGGAGGCGTCCAACGCGCTCGGCCTGGTGCCGCGTCACCTGCGCGTCCTGTGCTCCTCGGGCGAGCAGTTCCGGATGACGGAGGACATCCGCCGCTTCTGCGCCCGCCTCGACGGCCTCGTGCTGGACAACCACTACGGGCCCACCGAGACCCACGCCGCGGCGTTCCACGAGATGACCGGCGACCCGGAGTCCTTCCCCGCGCTGCCGCCTGTCGGCCAGCCGATCCACGGGGCCCGGCTGCTGGTCCTGGACGAGCGGATGCGCCCCGTCCCGGTCGGCTGCCGGGGCGAGATCTTCGTCGGTGGGGCGGGCCTGGCCAGCGGCTACGCCGGCCGGCCGGACCTGACGCAGGAGCGGTTCGTGCCCGACCCCGCCGGGGGCGGGCTGCTGTACCGGACGGGTGACGTCGGCATGGTGATGCCCGACGGGAACGTGGTCTGCCTCGGCCGCGCCGACCGGCAGGTCAAGATCCGCGGTTACCGGGTCGAGCCGGCGGAGGTGGAGCTGGTGGCCGCGGAGGCCGCGGCCGGGGAGCCCGGCGCGGTCACCGACATCGCCGTGGTCGCCCGGCGGAACGCGGCGGGCGACGCCTTCCTGGCCGCCTTCCTGGTCGGCGACGCGGAGCGCGCGGACCTGGACGGGCTGCGGCGGCACCTGCGCGCGAAGCTGCCGGACTACATGGTGCCCGCGCACTTCGCCTGGCTGCCCGCCATCCCGCTCACGCCGAACGGCAAGCGCGACGAGGCCGCCCTGCGCGAGATGCCGCTGACCGCCGAGGAGCGGACCGGGCGCACCGCGCCGCGGGACGCCCACGAGCGGGCCCTGGCGGAGATGCTGGCCGATCTGCTCCAGGTGCCCGAGGTGGGGGTGCACGACAACCTGTTCGACCTCGGTGCCACCTCCATCACGGCGATGCGCCTGGTCGTCCTCATGGAGGAACGGTTCGGCGCCGTGGTCCCGCTGTCGGACTTCATCGTGGCGCCGACCGTGGCCGAACTGGCCGGGCGGCTCCGCGCGGCGGGCACCGGGGCGACCGGCTTCGACCCGCTGGTGGCGATCCGGCCGCAGGGGAAGCGGCCTCCGCTGTTCTTCGCGCACCCCATGGGCGGCAACGTGCTCTGCTACGTGCCGTTCGCCAAGCACCTGCCGGAGGACCAGCCCTTCTACGCCTTCCAGGCGGCCGGCGCGGACGTCGGCACGGAGCCGGTGCGCGGCATCGAGAAGCTGGCGGCCGGCTACGTCGAGGCGATGCGCCGGGTCCAGCCGACCGGCCCGTACCACCTGGGCGGCTGGTCCTTCGGCGGGTTCGTCGCCTTCGAGATGGCCCGCCAGCTGCACGCCGCGGGGGAGAGCGTCGGCTCCCTGGTCGTCCTGGACACGACGGCGCTCAACCCGGACCGGCAGCCCTGGACCGACGACGAGGCGCTGCTCGGCTGGTTCTTCTGGGAGCTGCTGTGGCTCCAGCACGGCAGTGCCACGGCCGGGGACCTCCTGCCGCCCGGACTGGCCACGCTGGACGAGAAGTTCGCGTTCATGACCAGGCTCGCGGTCGACGAGGGCGTCCTGCCCGCGGGCAGCGGCGACGCCGTCGTACGCCGGCTGTTCAAGGTGTACGAGGCGAACTGGCGCGCGGCCTTCGACTACCGGCCCGGCACCGTCGACTTCGACCTGGTGCTCGTCAAGGCCAGGGACCCGCTGCCCGGGGTGCTGCTGGAGATGCACACGGCGATCGACAGCATGCACGCCGACCCGGCCAACGGGTGGCGGGACCGCACCTCCGGCCGCCTCACCGTGGTCGAGGTCGAGGGCGACCACCTGACGATCATGGAGGAACCGCGCGTGTCGGACATCGTCGGCACGGTACTGAACGCCATCGGACTGCGGACGAGCGAAAGCGGGCAGCGCTGACATGAATGGGACAAGGACGGCCATCGTCATCGGTGCGGGCATCGGCGGGCTCACCACGGCCATCGCGCTGCGCCGCGTGGGCTTCGACGTGGAGGTGTTCGAGCGGGCCCCGGAGCTGCGGGCCGCCGGCTTCGGCCTCTCCGTGATGAGCAACGCCACGGCGGCGCTCGCCACCCTCGACATCGACCTCGGCCTGGAGAAGCGCGGCCGGGTGATGGAGACGTACCACGTCAAGGACTGGAAGGGCAGGCTGATACGGGAGTTCCCCTTCCCCGAGATCACCCGGCGGATCGGGGTCCCGTGCGTGTGCATCAGCCGGGCCGACCTGCTGGCCGCGCTCCTCGACGCGGCGGCGGACATCCCCGTCACCCTCGACTCGGCCGCCGAGCGCTTCGAGGTGGCCGGCGACCGGGCGCGGGTGCGCTTCGCCGGCGGCCGGTGGGCCGAGGCCGACCTCCTGGTCGGCGCCGACGGGTTCAACTCGGCGATCCGGCGGCAGATCGCCGGACCCGACGAGCCGGTCCGCGACAGCGGGTACATCGCCTGGCTGGGCATCACCGAGTACAGCCACCCCCGGTTCGCGCCCGGCTCCGTGGTGCACCTGTGGGGCGACGGGATGCGGTTCGGCCTGGTCGACATCGGCCGGGGCCGGCTCTACTGGTGGGGCACGAAGAACATGCCGTTCGCCGAGTCCAGCACCTGGGACGGCGGCAAGGCCGGGGTGCTCGACGCCTACTCCGGCTGGCCGGACGAGGTCCGCGAGGCGATCCGGGTGACGCCGCAGGAGGACCTGCTGACGCTGAACACCCGCGACCGGCCGTTCCTGCGGCCCTGGGGCACCGGGCCGGTGACCCTGCTCGGGGACGCCGCCCACCCGATGCTCACCAGCCTCGGGCAGGGCTCGGCCATGGCGATGGAGGACGCCGCCGTCCTGGCGCAGCACCTGCGGGCCGCCCCGGACGTGCCGAGCGGGCTGCGCGGCTACGAGGCCGCGCGGTACGACCGTACGCGGATGATCGTGGAGGCCACCCGGTCGATCAGCGACTTCGAGCAGTCGCAGGGACCGGTGCGCCGCCGGGTGCGCGACGCGTACTTCCGGTGGATGTCGCACCGGAACCTGGTGGGCAAGCTGGAGCCCGCCCTGACCTTCCCGGGCGCGGGCCTGCCCGGCGCGGGCGCGGGGGCGGGCCGATGAGGGGGCGGGCCATGAGCGGGATCGCGGGGCGCGGGCAACTCCCGGCGAGCGGGGCGGTGCTGGTCACCGGCGCCTCGTCCGGGCTGGGCCGGGAGTGCGCCCTGGAGCTGGAGCACCGCGGCTTCCGGGTGCTGGCGGGGGTGCGGCGGGCCGAGGACGGGGAGAAGCTGCTCGCCGAGTCGCTGCACGGCCGGCTCCGCTACGCCCTCGTCGACATCACCGACGACGCGTCCGTGCGGGCCTCCGCGGAGCTCGCCGAGCGCGAGTACGGCGGGCTGCGGGGCCTGGTGAACAACGCGGGCATCTGCGTACCGGGGCCGCTGGAGTGCGTCGACGGCGACCAGTTCCGCCGGCAGCTCGACGTCAACGTGGTCGGGCACCTCGGGGTGATCCGCGCGCACCTGCCGCTGCTGCGCCGCTCGCGCGGGCGGATCGTCAACGTCACCTCCGGCCTCGGCAAGGCCGCCGTCCCGTTCCTCGGGGCGTACTCCACGGCGCAGTTCGCCAAGGAGGCGCTGAGCGACGCCCTGCGGCGCGAGCTGACGCCCAGCGGGGTGCGCGTGTCGACCGTGGCACCGGGCGCCATCCTCACACCGATCTGGAACAAGGTGTCCGAGGCGGGCGACCGGGTGCTGGACGGCGCTCCCCCGGCCGTGGCCGAGCTGTACCGGTCCGCCTTCCAGGCGTTCATGGCCGGCAACGCGCAGCAGGCCCTGGCGAGCCGGACCACGCCCGAGGACTTCGCCCGCGCGGTCTTCCGCGCCCTGACCGACGCGCGTCCCCGCACCCGGTACTGGGTCGGCGCGGACGCACGCCGGATGGGCCGCCTGGCGCGACTGCTGCCCGACGCCCTGATGGACCGCCGGTTCAGCGCGATCACCGCCTCCGTGGGGGCGCCCGGGCCGCTGGAGCGGCAGCCGGGGTAGCCGCCGGGCCGGGGCCGACTGCGCGTTCGAGTAGTGCCGATTCGACGCGATGGACGTGCCCCGGCCCCCTGGATAGCGTGAGCGGGGCCGAGTCCGGGGGAAACGCCGGCCTCGTCGCACGCGCCCCCGTTCCCGCGGCACGTCCGGCCCTCGTGGCGGCCGGGGAGCCCGCCGGGGGATTCCCCCGCTTCCGCGCGTCCCCTCTCCGCTCGTCCGCTTTCCCCGGCCCCCTCCTGTACGGACACCACGCGAGAAGCGCCCGACCCCTTCACACCCTGGGAAGAAGGAATGGTTACGGAGGACGAGTTCAAGGACTTCATGGCCGACGTCTGCACCCCCGTGGCGGTGGTCACGGCGATGGCGGACGGCCTGCCCCACGGCACGACGGTCGGCTCGCTCACCTCGCTGTCCCTGCGCCCGCCCATGGTGACGATCGCGCTGGACCACCGCTCCGGCCTGCTGCCGAAGATCCGGCGGGCCGGGCGGTTCGGGGTCAACCTGCTCGGCGCCGAACAGGCCGCCACGGCCCTCGCGTTCGCCACCCCGGCCGCCGACCGGTTCGCCGGCGTCGCGTGGTACCCGGACGAGGGGCTGCCGCGGCTGCGGGACGCGCCGGGCTGGCTCGTGTGCCTCCCGCAGCGGTTCGTCGCCGGCGGGGACCACGTGCTGCTGCTCGGCCTGGTGTCCCGCGTCGGCGGCACGCGGGGCGGGGCGCCGCTCGTGTACGGCCGCCGGACCTTCGGCACGCACTGCGCACTCGCACCCCGGCAGGACTTTTCCATCACCGACCAGATCGCGGCCTTCGCCCGCTGACATGGAGAATCCCATGACCGTCACCCCGACCCGTCAAGGCTCCGTCTCCCCCGAGTCGTCCGACCTGCTCCGCACCGCACGGGAACTGGTCCCGACCCTCGCGCGCAACTCCGAGCAGGGGGAGCGCGACCGCCGGCTTCCCGAGGAGTCCGTGAAGGCCCTCGTGGACGGCGGGATGTTCAAGCTGGCCGTGCCGAAGCGGTACGGCGGCCACGAGGCCTCCCTGCGCACGCTGATCGACGTGTCCGCGACCCTCGCCGAGGGGGACGGCAGCAGTTCCTGGGTGGTCTCGGTGTGCAACTCGGTGGCCTGGGTCGTCAGCCTGTTCCCGGAGCGGGCGCAGGACGAGGTGTTCGGCGCGGACCCGGAGGCGAAGGTGTCCGGTGTGCTCACGCCGAGCGCGACCGCCGAGCGGGTCGAGGGCGGCTTCCGGGTCTCGGGCCGCTGGCACTACGCCTCCGGCGCCTGGCACGCCGAGTGGGCCCTGATCGGCTTCCCGGTCCCGGACTCCACCGGCCGGATCGTCGACCAGGGCATGGCGCTGCTGCCCGCCACCGACTACACGGTGGAGGAGAGCTGGTTCGTCGCCGGGATGCGCGCCACCGGCAGCAACTGCGTGGTGGCCACCGACGTCTTCGTACCGGAGCACCGCGTCCTGTCGGTGCCGAAGGCGATGGCGGGCGAGTACCCGCCCCAGCGCACCGGCGGCGCCCTGCCCCGCTCGGCCTTCGTGCAGTTCCTCACCGGCGCCCCGCTGGTCGCCCCGCAGCTCGGCCTCGGCCGCGCGGCGCTGGACCTGGTCACGGCCAAGGCCGCCGACAAGGCCATCACCTTCACCTTCTTCGAGAAGCAGCGCGACTCGGCGGCCTTCCAGCTGCGGGTCGCGGAGGCGGCGCAGAAGATCGACACCGCGCACCTGCACGTCCACCGCGCCGCCGCCGACATCGACGCGGCGGCGGCGCGCGGCGAGTCCCTGGACGCCCTGGGCCGGCTCCGGGCGCGGTCGGACCTCAGCGGCGCGGTCGGGCACATCACCGAGGCGATCGGCATCCTGCTGACCGCGCACGGCGCCGGCAGCTTCGCCGACGCCAGTCCGCTGCAGCGGATCTGGCGGGACTCCGGGGTGGGCGCCCGGCACGCCATCCTGCAGCCCGAAATGATCAAGGAGATGTACGGGAAGGCCCTGCTGGGCGTCGAGGAGCAGATCTCTCCGCTCGTGTGACGCGGAGACCACCGAGGGGAGAGCACCATGGCCGCGCACAAGTACGACACCGAGCGGGCGAACTGGCAGCGGTTCGCCGACACCCGCATCTACATCGGCGACCTGGCCGACGACGGGGTGCCGAAGTCGATGGGCGCCGGGTACGCCTGCCTGTACCCCGGCGACGTCATGGAGTGGGTGCCCAGCTACGACGAGTTCATCGTCGTCCTGTCGGGCCGGTTCGCCGTCGACTTCGAGGGCGGGTCCGTGTCCGCCGGCCCGCACGAGATGGTGTGGGTGGAGAAGGGCGACCCGGTCACCTTCCGCGCCGACGGGGAGAAGGTGCTGCTCGCCTTCGGCACCAACCCGCCCTGGCAGACCACCCCGGAGACGCGGGCCAGCGCGGCCATGTTCCGGCCGCTCGACGCGTCGCCCGTCGACTGACCACCCGGTGGAGGCACACATGTCCACGACACCCACCACGTCCCCGGACTCCGCGCCCCCGGCGCCCCCGGCGAGCGCCCCCGAGGTGCGGCGGGAGCTCAGCCCGCTGGAGCGCTGGTACTGGATAGCCGACCGGATCGCACCGCTGAACGTGGTCGGGCGGGTCCGCCTGCACGGCCCGGTCACCGGGGCGGCGCTCCGCTCGGCACTGACCGCGCTCCAGGCCCGCCACCCGCTGCTGCGCGTGGCGATCGAGCCCGGCGGGCCCGGGGAGGAGCCCCGGTTCACACCGGTGGTCGACCGCCCCATCCCGCTCGACCACCGCGTCCTGGACGACCCGGCGGCCGGTGACGCGTGGCAGCGGGTGATCGACCGGGAGCTCGTCAACGGCCGCGTCGACTGGCGCGCCGGGCCGCTCGCCACGGCCACCGTGCTCACCTCGCCCGGACCCGACGGCGGCACGCACGACCTGATCCTGAGCCTGCTGCACGTCATCGCCGACGGCACGACGGTCATCTCCCTGCTGCGCCAGTGGGCCGAGCTCGCGGCCGGCCTGCCGGTCGGGGCGCGTGCCGTCCTGCCCCCGGCCGAGGACCTCTTCCCGGCCGGGCACCGCGGCACGGCGGGCGAGGCACCGGCGAGGGCGAAGGCCGACCGGGACGAGGCCGACCTGCTGCGCCTGGCGCCCCGCCGCGTCGACGCCGACGAGGCCGTGCCGTTCGAGCGGCGCCGCACCCGCTTCCTGCACCGGGCGCTGGACGGGGCGGCGCTGGAGAGCCTCGCCCGCACGTGCCGCGCCCGCGGGGTCACGGTCCACGGGGTGCTCACCGCCGCGATGGTGCACGCCGTCGCGACGGACGCCGGGGCCGCCGACGGGACGTGGTACTCGATCGGCTCGCCGGTCGACTTCCGCGGCGACCTCGAACCGGCGGTGGACCCGGACGACGTGGGCAGCTACGTGGCGACGATCCCGTCGCTCGTCGAGCACGCGGCGGCCCGCCCGCTGTGGGAGACGGCCCGGGAGATCAGCACGGACCTCAGGGCGCGCAAGGCCCGCGGCGAGCAGTTCTCCATGATCCGCCTGATCGGCCTCTCCGGGCCGCGGAACCTGGCCGAGGCCATGCCCTTCGTACGGCACCTGGACGAGAAGGGGCCGATCAACTTCTGCGTCTCCAACATCGGCCGGTTCCCGTTCCCGGACGAGGTCGGCCCGTGGCGTGCGACGGGCGCGCAGTTCGTCGCCTCGCTGTCGGTGGTGGGGACGTTCGTCGCCACCGTCAACTCCAGCCACCACCAGCTCGTGTGGAACTTCACCTACGCCGAGGGAACGGTCGCGGACGAGCGCGCCGCACGGCTCGCCGACCGGTGCGTGGAGACCGTTCTCGCCCTCGTACGAGCGGCCGACTGAAGCCCGGCCCCGACCCGCATGGGAGCACCGCCGATGAACGCACCGCCGCGCACGCCCGCGGACGCCGCCGAGCCCGCCGACCCGCCGATCTACACCTCCGCGTACGAACTGAGCGCGCGCATCAGGAACAAGGAACTGTCCGCCGTCGAGGTCACCGAAGCGGTCCTCGCCCGTCTGGAGGCGGTGAACCCGCGACTGCACGCGGTGGTCGCCGTGCGCGCGGAGGGCGCGCTGGCGGACGCGCGCGCCGCCGACGCGCTGCCGCCGGAGGAGCGCGGCCCGCTGCACGGGGTCCCGTTCACCGTCAAGGACGCCAACGAGTCGGCCGACCTGCCCGTCGCCTACGGGTCACGGCCCTTCACCGGCTACAAGCCGGGCTTCGAGAGCGAGTCCGTGGCCCGGCTGCGGCGGGCGGGCGGCATCCTCGTCGGCAGCACCAACATGCCGGAGTTCGGGCTGCGGATCACCACCGACAACCGGGCGTTCCCGGCCACCCGCAACCCGTGGAACACCGACTACAGCCCGGCCGGCTCCAGCGGCGGCGCCGCGGCGGCCGTGGCGGCCGGGATCGCCCCGCTCGCCCTGGCGGCCGACGGCGCGGGCTCCGTGCGGGCGCCCGCCTCCGCCTGCGGCGTCGTGGGCCTCAAGCCGACCCGCGGGCGCACCTCGTGGGCGCCGGCGTCCCAGGAGCAGTGGGCGGGGTACGTCGTCAACGGCCCCGTGGCCCGCACGGTCCGCGACACCGCCCTGATGCTCGACGTACTCGCGGGGCCGGTCGTCGGAGAGCCCTACGGGCTGCCCGCGACGCCGTCCGGTACGTTCCCGGCCGCCTGCGACCGGCCGCCGGGGCGCCTGCGCGTGGCGTACACCTGCACCCCGCCGCACGGCGCGGTCGTGCCGGAGGTGCGGGAGGTGTTCGAGCGGGCGGTGCCGGCCTTCGAGGCGCTGGGCGTCGAGGTGGTGGAGGCCGCGCCCGACCTCGGCGGCCTGCTCGACCCCCTGCTGACGGTCATCGCGGCGAACGTCGCCGCGATGGTCCGCGGCGTGCCGCCGGAGCACCTGGCCGAGCTGGAGCCGGCCACCCTCGACATCGCGCTGCACGGCGAGCGGCTCGGCGCCGTCGACTACTGCGCGGCGATCGCGGCCGCCCAGAACCGGGCGGCCGAGGTGCTGCGCTTCTGGACCCGGTACGACGTGCTGCTCACGCCCACGCTCACCGTGCTGCCGCCCCCGCTCGGGGCGGCGCCGGCGGGCGCGGGGTTCCAGGAGCGGTGGCGCGAGTACGCCGACTGGCTGGCCTTCACGTACCCGTTCAACATCACCGGGCAGCCCGCGCTCTCGCTGCCCGCGGGGCGGGCCGCGGACGGCCTGCCGGTCGGCGTCCAGCTGGTCGGCGCACCGGGGGCGGAGGCGGAGCTGCTAGGGCTGGCCGCCGCCTTCGAACGCGCCCACCCGTGGGCGGACGAGCGGCCCCGCCTCGGGTGAGCCGCCGGGGCGGTCGTTCCAGCCGGTCTCGCGGAGCAGGGCGATGCGGGAGTTGACGCCGACCTTCCGGAACAGTTTCTTCAGGTGGTAGTTGACGGTGTGGGGGGAGATCTCCAGGCGCCGGGCGATCTGCTTGTTGGTCAGCCCCTCGGCCACCATCTGGACGATCCGGTGCTCCTGCCCGTTGAGGACCGCGAGCCCGGCCGGCACGGCCGGCCGGGCCGGGACGTGAGCATGGGCCTGGGGGCCCTCGGCACGGGCCCAGGGGTCGTCGGCACGGGCCCAGGGGTCGTCGGCACGGGCCCGGAGGTGGGCCCGGACAGGGGAATCGGCCTGGGCGGGGACCTGGATGCCGGGCCGCAGCGCCGCGTCGGCCGCGGGCCCGGCCGGCGCGGGCCCGGTCGGGTACCCCGCCCGGGGCCGGGCCGGAGCCCCGGCGGGGGGCCGGTCCCGGTGCCCGCCCGGCGGCCGGGCGGCGGCGACCTGCCGCCGCAGCGCGTGCCGCAGCGTGGCCGGTACCGAGTCCACGATGAGCCGCCACAGCAGCTCGTTGGGGAAGCGCACGCGGGTGCTGCCCACGGCGAGCACCCCGGTGGTGACCGTCCTGTCCAGGACGAGCAGCAGCGCGGACGGCGACATGTGCAGGAGCGGCAGCAGGTCGTCGACCGTGCTCTCCCGGCCCAGGACGGCCGCCACCCGCAGCAGCTGCCGGCATTCGTCCGGGTACTCCAGGAGCATGCTCCGCAGCAGGGTGCGCAGCCGCTCCGGGATGCGGGCCTCCACGAGCCGCGCCTCGCGCTCCCCGACCCTGATCATGTGCTCCTCGCGCATCCCCTCCACCAGCTCCACGAGCAGCCTCGGGTGCCCGCCGGCGCCGTGCAGCACCCGGGCGAGCGGGGCGTCCGGCGGGACGCCCAGGATGTCGGCGGCCACCTGGAGCACGGCGGGGGCGGGGAGCGGGTCGAGGGCGATCCGCTCGGTGTGCCCGATGGAGCTGGCGACCAGGGCGTCGAGGCTCCTCGACCCGGCCCCGCAGCGGCGCGCGACCAGCCAGACCACCGCCCGGCTGCCGTACTGGGCGTGCCGCTGGGCCAGCAGCGCGTCGCTCGCCTCCTCCCCCAGGAAGTGGGCGTCGTCGAGGACGATCAGCCGGGGCGGGTCTGCGGCGCCGGTCCCCGCCGGGCCGGCGGGACCGGGGAGCGGGAGGCGGTGGCCGGTCACGAAGCCGAGCCGCTCCGCCATGGTGACGCACTCGTCCAGGAACCTGGTCTTCCCGGAGCCGGGCGGCCCCTCGACCGCGACCAGCGCGCAGCCGCCGTCCGCGCCGAAGCGCAGCGCCCGCAGGGCGCGCGCCGCCTCGTCCTCCCGGCCGCGCAGCGGCGGCCGGAGCGTGGACGGAAGCGGGCGCGCCGACGGGATCGGGGGTGGGGCGGCGGGCGTGGGCGGGAGGTGTCTCGCGGTGGTCGCCGTCATCGGACCGCGCCCTCCCCCGCGTGCTTCACGGGCCGCCGCGCGGCCGGGGGCGCCGGCTCGGCTCCCGTGTGGAAGCGGGTCAGCAGCGGACCGGTCATCAGGGTGGTGACCAGCGCCATCACGACCATGGCGGTGAACAGCCGGGTGTCGAGGGCGCCCAGGCTCAGACCCACGTTGAGGACGACCAGCTCGGTGAGCCCGCGGGCGTTGAGCAGGACGCCCAGGACCGTGGACTCGCGCCCGGTGGCCCCGGTGAGCCGCGCGGCGCCCGCCGCGCCGACGAACTTGCCGACGCAGGCCACCGCGACGACCGCGAGGACCATGACGAGGCCCTGCGCACCGAGACCGGCGAGGTCCACCGAGAGCCCGGTCACGGTGAAGAAGACCGGGAGGAGCAGCAGGCTGGTCTGCTCGATGCGCTCCGGCACCTCGGGCGCGGTCGCGTCGATGTGGCCGCGGGGCGCGACGGCGCCGAACAGGAACGCGCCGAACACCGCGTGCAGCCCCAGCTCGTGGGTGATCCACGCGCTCGTCAGCAGGCCGGCGCAGAGGACGACGTGGACGGTCGTGCTCGCCCCCGCCCAGCGCCGGCCGGGGGCGAGCAGCCAGGCGAGGGCCGGCCGTACGACGAGGACCAGGACGAGGACGAAGAGGACCGCGCCGCCGACGGTGCGCCCGAACGACCACAGGCCGCTGACGGTCACCATGGCGACGACCGCGGCGAGCACGCTCCAGGCGATCACGTCCTGGATCGCGGCGCTGACCAGGGCCACCGTGCCGACCCGCTGCTTCTGCAGGCCGCGCTCGGTGATGATCCGGGCGAGCACCGGGAAGGCCGTGATGGACATCGCCGCGCCGAGGAAGAGCGCCGGGGCGAGCACCCCGCGCGTCGTCAGCTCCTCCTGGTCGAGCCACGGGTAGAGCAGCGGCGCGAGTGCCGCGCCCATGGCGAAGGGGAGCGCCACCGAGCTGAAGGACACCAGCGCGATGTGCCTCCCGACACCCCGCACGTGCGAGAGGCTCAGCTGGTAGCCGACCCCGAACATGAAGAGGACCAGGCCCAGTTGGGCGAGGGTCTCCAGGTGCGGGCGGACCTCCGGGGGGAAGAGCAGCCGGGGCAGGTCGCCGGGCAGCAGCCCGAGCAGACTCGGTCCCAGCGCTATCCCGGCGACGATCTCGCCCATCACGGCGGGCTGGCGCACCCGCTTGGCGAGGGCGGCGAACAGGAAGGCGGTGAGCAGCACCAGGGCGAGGTCCACCAGGACGAGTCCGGCTACGCTGCCGCTCTCCCCCGCGCTCATGGCCGGGCCGTGCGTCGACACTGTTCACTCCTGCCTTCTCGGGGACCGGAAGCGGCCGGATCGGGTACGGGGACGACCGGAGCCGTCCCGGGGAAAGGACGACCGGAGCCGTCCCGGGGAAAGAAGGACGTTCAGAGCCGTCCCGGGGAAAGGACGTTCAGAGCCGTCCCGGGGAAGGAACGACCGGAGCCGTCCGAGGACCGGGCGACCGGGGGCCGTTCGTCGGGAACGGCCGGAGCCGCAGGGTGGGGGCGCCCGGGGCAGGCGGGGGCACGGCCGGGGCCGCCCGGGAGGAGCGGCCGGGCCGGGCCGCACGCCGCTCCCGTCGCGCGAGGGGGCGGGCCGGGCACCCGCCGCCCCCGTCGCGGACGGCCGGACGGCCGGACAGCCGGATGGCCGGACAGCCGGATGGCCGGACAGCCGGATGGCCGGACGGCCGGATGGCCGGATGGCCGGACGGTCAGAGCCGCCGGGCCAGCGCCTTGCGGTCGACCTTGCCGCTCGGGGTGAGCGGGAACGACGGCAGGCTCCGTACGGCCGACGGGATCATGTGGTCGGGCAGGTGCACCGCCAGGCTCCGGCGGACCGCAGGCGCCTTCACCTCGGCGCCGCGCGCGGGCACGCAGAACGCCACGAGCCGCTTGGTGCCCGCGGCGCCCCCCGCCACCACCACGGCCGCGTCGGCCACCTCCGGCAGCGCCCGGAGCCGCGCCTCGACCTCGCCGATCTCCACGCGGTGGCCCCGGATCTTCACCTGGTCGTCCAGCCGTCCGAGGAACCGGATCGTGCCGTCCGGCAGTCGCTCGACCAGGTCGCCCGTCCGGTAGATCCGGCCGCCGCCGGCCACGCCGGGCACCGTGCGGAACCGTGTGGCGGTCACGTCCGGCATGCCCAGGTAGCCCCGCGCGAGCACCGGCCCGCCGATCCACAGCTCCCCCGGCACGCCGGGCCCCCGCGGACGCAGGTGCTCGTCCAGGACGTACGCCTCGGCGTTGGCGATGGGCCGGCCGATGCTGGGCTGGTCCGGCCAGGCCGTCGGGTCGCCGGCCAGTTCGAGCGAGGTCACCACGTGGGTCTCCGACGGCCCGTACTGGTTCACCAGCACGGCGCCGTCGAGGTGCTGGAACAGGGCCCGCACGGCGGGGCTGACCTGGAGCTGCTCGCCCGCCGTGACGACCTCGCGGAGGGAGGACGGCCACGCGCCGACCGTGGCGGCGTGCTCGGCTATGGCCTGCAGCGCGACGAAGGGGAGGAACATGCGCCGCACCGCGGCGCGGTCCATCAGGTCGATCAGGGCCTGGCAGCTGTGGCGCGTCGCGTCGTCGACGACCACCAGCGTCCCGCCGGACCCCCAGGTGCTGAACAGCTCCTGGAAGGAGACGTCGAAGCTCAGCGCGGAGAACTGGAGGGTGCGGTCGCCGGTGCCGCACGAGGAGTGCGCGCACTGCCAGTCGATGAGGTTGGCCAGCGGGCCGTGGGGCATGGCCACGCCCTTGGGCACACCGGTGGACCCGGAGGTGTAGATGACGTAGGCGAGCGAGTCCGGGCCGGTCTCCGGCGCCGCCGCCGGCGGCGCGTCCCCGACGGCGGACAGGGCGTCCTCCAGGACGAGGGCGCGGGTGCCGTCCGGCAGCGGGGCGCGGTCGAGGACCGCCTTGTCGGTCAGCAGGATCTCGGCGCCGCTGTCGCGGACCATGGCGGCGAGCCGCTCGTCGGGGTAGGCCGGGTCGAGCGGTACGTAGGCGCAGCCCGCCTTGAGCACGCCCAGCACCGCCACGGCGATGGCGAACCCGCGCTCGAAGAACACCCCGACCGGTCGCCCCGTGACGCCCGCCGAGCGGAGTGTGAGGGCCAGCCGGTCCGAGTCGCGCCCCAGCTCCTCGTAGGTGAGGGTCCGATCGCCCCAGATCATGGCGGGCAGGTCGGGATGGGCGGCGCGCCGGGCCTCGAACAGCTCGTGCGCGAGCGGGGGCCTTCCGGTGGAATTCCGTACGTCGGTCAAGGTTGCTCCCAGGCCGGTTCAGGTGCGGGACTGCGCCGGTTCGGTCAGGACGGATGCGATCGCCGCGGCGAGCGGTTCGGCCCCGGCCGACTCCAGGTAGAGGTGGCCGCCGGGGAACGTCAGGGTGCTGAGGGGCTGGACGCTGCTCCACCGCCACCGGTCGGTGTGCTCGTCGCCGAACGCGTCCTGCCGCCCCCGGCAGACGACGATGCGGCTCTCGGTCACGGTCCGCGCCATGGTGCGCACGAACGAGTCGGCGATGTCGAAGTCGGCCCGGAGCAGGGACGCGGCGCGGGCGGCGATGTGCGGGTCCCGGAGCAGTCCGGTGTCGAGCGCCCCGTACCCCGCGGCGCGTTGCAGCACCTCCTCGTCGGAGGCGGGGGCGGCGCCTGCCGCGAACAGCGGCGTGGCGAGCTGGGGGGCGAGGTTGGCGGAGGCGAAGAGGACCTGGCAGTGCGGTTTGCCGCGGCGTTCGAGCGCCGCGGCCACGCCGAGGCCGAGGTAGGCGCCCAGGCTGTGGCCGAGGATGGAGAGGTCGGCGTCGTCGCCGGCCTCGCGGACGAGCAGGTCGGTCAGGTCGCGCACCGCGTCCTCGGCGGTGTGGAGGGTGGGCTCGCGCCAGCGGCGCCCGCGACCGGGGAGTTCGAGCGCCACGGGCCTGATGTGGTCGGGCAGGAGCCGGGTCAGCCGGCGGAACACGGCCGCCGAACCGCCGGCGTGGTGGATGAGGGCGAGTACGGCCATCGGTGCGCCTTCCGGGGAGGGGGGAGGGGTCCGGCGGCGGCCCGGCCGGCGAGAGGGCCCGCCGTGCCGCCTCGCAGCCGTTTCGCAGTCGCTTGCCAGTCGCTTTTCCAGCCGTTCTCCGGCGCCGTGCCCGGGCTGTTGCCCGGCCGCTTCGCGGAGCCGCGACCGGGTCGTTCCCGGTTTCTCGTTCGCATCGCCCCGGGGTCCTTCCCGGGCCGCTTTCGAGACGCTTTCCGGCGCGCTCCGCCCCGCGCCCGTCCGGACCTTCCGGCCGGACGGGCGTCGGTGCGGTCGCGCGGTGCGGTGCGGTGCGGTCTAGCGGGGTGTCAGCTGCCGTCGGTCTACCGGAAGTCCCACGGGGTGAACAGGTGGCCGCGGCGGTTCCGGTCGGTGAGCTTGTTGATGCCGTACTCGTCCTTTCCGGCGACGAGGACGGCGGCGTAGTTCTCCAGCGGAATCGTGCCGCCGTACTCGGACACGTCGTCGAGGTCCGGGTAGATCTTCACCTGGGTCGGCACGTACCGCGTGGCGAATCCCATGCGGTAGTCCCTCTTGCTGCCGGTGTGCGGCAGCGATCCGTGCATGAGGGTCGACCAGAAGATGACGCATTCGCCCGGCTCCATGACGAGCGAGAACGCCTTCGACTCGTCGGGCCGCCAGTCGGGGTCCTTCTGGAGTTCGCGGTAGTCGTACCCGAAGAATCCGCGGCGGACGTTGTCCTTCTCCCGCTTGTTGATCGTGTCGGGGTTGTAGGACATGCCGAGGGACTCGTCGTAGTTCATCACCCGGTGCGTGCCCGGCATGAGCTGGAGGCAGCCGTTCTCCTTGGTGGAGTGGGTGAACGCGGTCCAGGCCGTGATCGTGCCGCCGAAGGCGGGGGCGTCGTTCCGCGCCGGCCACTGGATCTGGGGGCGGCCGCTGGAGTGCGCGAACGTCGCCGCCTGGTGCCAGTCCGTCCCCTCGTCGCCCTGGTACTTCGGGAAGAACTCGGTGCGCCAGCAGAGCAGGTCCGGGCCGAGGATGGACGCCACCCGCTCGACGATGGCCCGCTGCATGATGTGCTCGCTGAGCAGGTCGATGTCGAGGTGCCGGTCGTAGTTGGAGAGGTTGGTGACCGCGCCCAGCGCGTCCTCCGGGTAGATGGCGCGCGACCGGTCCGGAATGGCCCGGCGTATCTCGTTCCAGCGCCTCTCCATCTCCTCCGGTTCGTAGACCTTGATCGGCCCGATGAAGCCCTGCTCCTCGAACTTGGCCAGCTCTTCGGGGGTCAGCCGAAAATCCGAAGTCCTGTCACTCACGACTACTCCAGCTTCTGGTCGGAAAAGGGGGCTTGGTGAACGGGTCACGCGACCTGCTGCGCGGTCAGGCGCGCGTGCAGTTCCTCGACGGCTTCGCCGAGCGACTTCTCGAGCAGGGTCTTCACGTGCAGTTCCTGGCCGAAATGCTGCTGGACGCGCGCGTTGAGGTTCATGGCGAAGAGCGAGTGGCCGCCCAGGTCCAGGAAGTTGTCCTCCGGGGACGCCGGGACCTCGAGGAATTCACTCACCCAGTCGACGAGCAGCTTCTGCATCTCGTGCAGGCCCTCGGGGCTGGAAACGGGCATCGCTGCCTTGCTCCTCTCGTGGGATCTCGTGCGAGCCTCCCGCGAGCGTCGGCCGAAAGACCGGGGAGGAGGTTCGCTGAACGCACTGCACACACCACACACGGTGAGTTGCGTTTCAACTGTAGGGGCGGCCCGAAGATCCGGGTAATGCCGATCTCTTGGGGGGTATGCACGGGGAACATGCGTCGGTCGCCCCGCCGCGCACCGGGCTCGGCGCCGGGGAGCCGTCCGGCCCCCGGCCGCTCGGCGGCCGCCGGCGGGCGCGTCCCCGTACGGCGGCGCCGCCCGCGCCCCCGCGCGGCGAGCGTCCGGGAGCGGGTCCGCACGGCCTCGCCCACCCCCCTCGCCGGCCCGCTGATCAGCGGCGACCGGCTGCTCGGAGCGACGGCGGGCCGCCACCGCCGGGGCCGCCGCGGCCGTCGCCCCGGCGGCCGTCCGGGACGCCGGGCGGCGGGCCACCGGCTCGGCACGCCGACGGCGGACCGCCGGGCCGCGCGGACGGGCGGCGGGGCGGGAGCCGGACCCGGCGGCATCTGACACACCGCTCACACCACCCCCGTCACGCACCACGCGGACCCGCTGCGCCGCGTTCCCCATGCCGTGCGCCGCCCTTCGACGACAGGGAGCACCCGGCGTTCTCGCGGCGGACCCGCGCGCGGCCGCCTCCGCGCCACGGCTCCGGACCGCGACGGTCATACGGCGCGCCGCCCCGCGGCGGTGGTCACGGGGCGGCGGTCACGGGGCGGCGGTCACGGGGCGGCGGTCACGGGGCCGCGCTCACGGGTGGGCGGCCGGGCGTCCGGCGGGGGGCCGGGCGGAGGTCACGGGGTGGCGGTGGAGACCACGTAGACGCGGGGGGCCGCCGGGTCGGTGAGGTCCACGGTGATGTCGCGGGTGGGGCGGGGCCGGTCCTGCCGGTGGGTGGTCCCGGACCAGTGGCGGTCGGGCGGGAACGTCCAGCCGACGACGCCCGCCTCGTGGTCGCCGACCGTGACCGCGCCCGGCTCCAGCGCGGAGCGGCTCGTGCCGCTGTCGCCGAGGAACGTGTCCAGCCCGGCGCCCGTGGTGGTGAACCGCACGTACAGGCGGCTCGACTTCCAGTTGCTCGTCTCGAAGTACGCCACGTCGCGGGAGCGGGCGGGGATCGGCACCTCGAAGACCCGGCGCTTCATCTTCGACGGCCAGCTGTCCCTGAGGCCGCTGGCGGACGACTCCGCCTCCTTGTCCCGGCCGCTGGAGCGGCTCTGCTCGGCGGAGACCGCCAGGTACCCGGCGGGGATGCCGATGAGCAGCACGATCACCAGGGCGGTGAACCAGCGGCGGCGGATCGTCTGGGCGCGGGTCTCCCCCGCCGGGCCGGGGGCGGACGGGGGGCTGGCGGGGGTCGGCGTCATGCTCCAGGGTCCTCGGGGGTGCGGGTGGTCCGGACGGCTCCGGCGCGGAACGCCTGCGCGTAGCGCTCGTACCGCTCGTAGCGCTCAAGGCGCCGCCGGTTGGCACGGCGGAAGCGGCGGGCGACCAGCCGGGCCAGGTCGGCGGCCCCGACCATACCGGCCTCGGGGCCCAGCTCCGCCTTGGCGACGCGGGCCTCGGGACGGTAGCCGCGGCCGGTGAGATTGCGCCGGAACGCGTCGCGGGCGGGGCCGATGAGCAGGTCGTCGGCGGCGCTGACGCCCCCGCCGATGACGAAGCAGGACGGGTCGAGGGCGGCGGCGAGGTTGGCGAGGCCGACGCCGAGCCACTGCCCGATGTCCTGGAGGAGCTCGACGCACATGGCGTCGCCCTCGCGGGCCAGCTCCGTGATGAGGGGGCCGGTGATGTCGGGGACGTGCCCCTTGACGCGCTCGATGATCTCGTACGCGACCGGGGAGTCCGCGGCGGCGAGCTCGCGGGCCTCGCGGACGAGGGCGTTGCCGGAGCTGTACTGCTCCCAGCAGCCGCGGTTGCCGCACGGGCAGCGGTGGCCGCCGGGGACGACCTGCATGTGGCCGAACTCGCCGGCGACGCCGTACTTGCCGCGCTTGACCCGGCCGTCCTCCAGGATGGCGCCGCCGATGCCGGTGCCCAGCGTGATCATCACCAGGTGGTCCTCGCCGCGTCCGGCGCCGAAGCGCCACTCGGCCCAGGCGGCGGTGTTGGCGTCGTTGTCGACCATGACGGGGACGGCGAGCCGGGCCTGGAGCGCGTCGCGCAGCGGTTCGTTGCGCCAGGCGAGGTGCGGGGCGAACAGGACGCGGCTGCGGTCGGCGTCGACCCAGCCGGCGGCGCCGATGCCGACCGCGTGCACGTCGTGCCGGTCGGACAGGTCGAGGACCAGCTCCACGATGGTGTCCTCGACCACCTTGGGGCTCTTGGACTTGTCGGGGGTCTCGGCGCGGATCTTCTCGAGGATGGCGCCGTCGGCGTCCACGACCCCGGCCATCACCTTCGTGCCGCCGATGTCGATGCCGACGGTGGGCACGCGCGGGGCGCTCAGGTGGGAGCGGCGCTCACGGCTGCCCATGGTGCGCAGGGCGGGGCCGCGTTCCGTGACGCGGAGGAGGTCGCGGTGCGTGCTCACGGGTCCTGTCGTCCCTGCCGGTCGGTGGGCCGGGCGCGCTCGGGGTCCGGCGGCGGGCGGTGCCCGCCGCCGTCGATTGTGCCAGGCGGGGCGGTTCGTTCCAGTTCGTGACGCAGGGCGTCGAGTTCGCTGCCGCCGGCCATCTGCCGGGTCAGCTCGTCCAGCGTGACGGAGTCCTTGGTGTGGCTGCCGGCCATGGCGCCGCGCTTGAGCAGGACGAAGCGGTCGCCGACGAGGTAGGCGTGGTGCGGGTTGTGGGTGATCAGCACGACGCCGAGGCCCGCGTCGCGTGCGGCGGCCACGTACTTGAGGACGACGCCGGACTGCTTGACGCCGAGGGCGGCGGTCGGCTCGTCGAGGACGAGGACCCGGGCGCCGAAGTGGACGGCGCGGGCGATGGCGACGCACTGCCGCTCGCCGCCGGACAGGGTGCCGATGGGCTGGTCCACGTCGCGCAGGTCGATGCCCATGCGGAGCAGTTCGGCGCGGGTGGTGGCGCGCATGCGGGCGGTGTCGAGGCGCTTGAAGGGGCCCTTGCCGACGGTGGGCTCGGAGCCGAGGAAGAAGTTCCGCCAGACCGGCATGAGCGGGACGACGGCCAGGTCCTGGTAGACGGTGGCGATGCCCCGGTCGAGGGCGTCGCGCGGGGAGGCGAGCACGGTCTCCTCGCCGTCGACGCGGAGCGTTCCGGCGTCGTGGGTGTGCAGCCCGGCGATGATCTTGATCAGGGTGGACTTCCCGGCGCCGTTGTCGCCGAGGACGCAGGTGATCTCGCCGGCGTGGACCCGCAGGGAGACGTCCCGCAGGGCGCGGACGGATCCGTAGCGCTTGCTCACCGCGTCGAGTTCGACCAGTGGGGCGGTCGTGCGGGGGGACGTCGGGAGGGGGGTCGTCATGCGGTGGCCTCCGCCCGCTTGCGGACCCAGGCGTTGAGGAGGGTCGCGAGGAGGAGCATCGCCCCGAGGAAGAACTTGAACCAGTCCGGGTTCCACTCGGCGTAGACGATGCCCTTGCTGGTCATGCCGAAGATGCACGCGCCGACGGCCGCGCCGACCGCGGAGCCGTAGCCGCCGGTGATCAGGCAGCCGCCGATGACGGCCGCGATGATGTAGATCAGCTCGTTCCCGACGCCCTCGCCGGACTGGACGACCTCGTACGAGAAGAGCAGGTGCTGCCCCGAGACCCAGGCGCAGAAGCCGACGCCCATGTAGAGGAGGGTCTTCGTGCGGCGTACGGGGACGCCGACCGCGCGGGCGGCCTCGGCGTTGCCGCCGACGGCGAAGACCCTGTTGCCGAAGCGGGTGCGCAGGAGGATCCAGGTGGCGGCGGCGACGAGGGCGAGCCACCACAGGACGGTGACCTTGAGCGTGGCACCGCCGATGGTGGCCTCGGAGGCGAACACGGCGCGGGCGGAGGCGAAGCCCTCCATGTCCGCGATGGTCTTGGTGGAGACCGTGCCGCTGATGAGCTTGGTCAGGCCGAGGTTCAGGCCGGTCAGCATCAGGAAGGTGCCGAGCGTGATGATGAAGCTGGGCAGCCGGGTGCGGGTGAGCATGAACCCGTTGAAGAGGCCGACGGCGAGGGTGACCAGGAGGGACACGGCGACGCCGACCCAGGCGTTGGCGGTCATCTGGTAGCTGAACATCGAGGAGACCAGCGCCGACGTGGTGACGAGCACCCCGGCGGACAGGTCGAACTCGCCGCCGATCATCAGGAGGGCGACCGGCACGGCCATGATGCCGATGGTGGACGCCGCGTAGAGCACGGTGCCCAGGCTCGCGGCGCGCAGGAAGCCGTCGGCGGTGAGCGCGAAGAAGAGGAAGACGGCGACGGCGCCGACGACCGAGCCCAGCTCGGGCCGGGTGAGGAGCCTCCTCAGCGGGGCGGCCTGCGCCGGCCGCTCGCCGCCGGCCGGGTCGCGCTCGGCGGGCGGGGCGGTCACGGCGGTCATCGCGTCCCCCGCTCGGTGTAGGCGGTGAGGGCCTTCGCGTCCTTCTCCGTGATGATCTGCGGGCCGGTGAGGACCGGGCGCCCGCCGCCCAGCACGTCGGCGTTGTAGCGGTGGAGCCACAGCAGGTCGACGGCCTCGTACCCCTGGAGGTACGGCTGCTGGTCGACGGCGAAGGCGAGGGTGCCCGCGCCGAGGCCGGCGGCGACCTTGGCGTTGAGGTCGAAGGTGGCGATCTGGGCCTGGGAGCCCGCGGTGCGCCGGGCCTGGGCGGCGGCGTCGGCGAACGGCGCGCCGAGGGTGACGACGGCGTCGATGGCCGGGTCGCTCTGCAGCTTGGCCTCGATGGACGCCTGGACGTCGGGCATGTTGGTGCCGTCGACGTAGAGGTTCTGCAGGGTGCCGTCGAAGGTCTCGCGCACGCCGGAGCAGCGCTGCTCGTGGCCGACGTTGCCCTGCTCGTGCAGGACGCACAGGGCCTTCGTCCGGCCGCGCCGGTCGAGCTCGTCGCCGACGGCCTGGCCCGCGATGGCCTCGTCCTGGCCGATGTGGGTGAGGGCGCCGTACGCCTTGGACTGGGCGGAGCCCGAGTTCACGGTGATCACCGGGATGCCGGCGGCGACGGCGCGGGCGACGGACGCCTTGAGCGCGTCGGGCTTGGCGAGGGTGACGATCAGGCCGTCGACCTTCTTGTCGACGTACGAGTCGACGAGCTGCGCCTGCTGCTGGCCCTCGTCGCTGTGGGCGTACAGGAAGTTGATGTTGTCCTTGGCGGCGGCCTGGCGGGCGCCCTTCTGGACGATGTCCCAGAAGGTGTCGCCGTCACCCGAGTGGGTCACCATGGCGAAGGTCCAGCGGGGCGTGGTGACGTTGGCCCGGCCCTCGGCCGCCGCGGCGGCCTTCCTGGCGTCCTCGGCGCGCTTGCCGCCGGTGGCGCTGCAGGCGGTCAGGGTCACTCCGAGTGCCACCGCCAGCACGGCGGCGACCGCGCGTACTCCTGTCCGAACCGTTGCCACGAGCCCGCTTCCTCCTGCTGTCCACTGGGGTCCTGCCGCTGCCGGGGTGGGCGTTTCGTCCCTTCCCGACCGTCCAGTATCGGTCATGTGGCGCGTCCGGACGCCCACCGGGTGGGTGCGGGAGGGGTGCGGGGTGGGTGCGGGGCGCGCGTCCGGACGCCCACCGGGCGGGTGCGGGGTGGGTGCCGGGCGGTGCGAGGCGGATGCCGGATGTCCCCCGGCGGGTGCCGGGTCGGCGCCGGGGGCTCGCCGTCGCGGCGCGGGGCGCTCCGGGTGGTGGGGCGCGGGCGGCGGGGCGGGGCCCAGCGGGGGGTGCGGACGGGGGGACGGGCCGGGGGCGCCGCGCCGCCACGTGCGGGCGGTGTCTTTGACACGGCGCCCCGGCCATGCCCCACTGTGGGACATGCGTATCGGAATGATCGGAACCGGGCGTATCGGAACCTTCCATGCGAAGGTGCTCAGCCGTCACGCGTACGTCGGCGGGCTCGTCGTCACGGACGTGGACGCCGAGCGGGCGGAGCGCCTGGCGCGGGCGATCGGCGCGACGGCCGCGCCCAGCTCCGACGAGGTCTTCGCGTGGGGCGTGGACGCCGTGGTGATCGCCTCGGCCACCGCCTCCCACGCCGACCTGCTGGTCCGGGCCGCCCGCGCGGGGCTGCCCGTGTTCTGCGAGAAGCCGATCGCCGTGGACCTGCCCGGCACACTGCGGGCGCTGCGGGCGGTGGGGGCGGCCGGGACTCCGCTCCAGATCGGCTTCATGCGGCGGTTCGACGCCGGGTACACCACGGCGCGCGCGACCGTCCGAGCCGGGCGGCTGGGCCGGCTGCACACCGTGCGGACGGTCACCTCGGACCGGGAGCCGCCGCCCGCCGCGTACCTGCCGCTGTCGGGCGGACTGTTCCGGGACTGCCTCGTGCACGACGTGGACATGGTGCGCTGGGTGACCGGCCGGGAGGTCGTCGACGTGTACGCGGCGGGCTCCGACCGGGGGGACGCCGCCTTCCGGGAGGCGGACGACGTGGAGACGGCGGCGGCCCTGCTGACCCTGGACGACGGCACCCTGGTCACCTCGACGGCCACGCGCCGCAACGGCGCCGGGTACGACGTGCGGATGGAGCTGGCCGGGGAGCTGGACCAGCTCGTCGTGGGCCTGGACGACCGCACGCCGGTCACCTCGGCCGAGCCGCAGGGCCCGCCGGCCGCGCCCCGGCCGTGGACGGGCTTCCTGGAGCGGTTCGCCCCGGCGTACGAGGCGGAGCTGGACGCCTTCGTCCGGTTCGCGCGCGGCGAGCGGGACAACCCGTGCGACGGGCGGCAGGCCCTGGAGGCGCTGCGGGTCGCCGAGGCCTGCGAGCGCTCCCGCCGCGAGCGCCGCCCGGTGCGGCTCGCGGAGGTGCCGGGGCTGGACGGGCCGTAGGGCCGAGGCGGCCTGCCGGGGCCGGACGGGGTGAACGGCCGGGACCGGAGGCGGTGCGGGGCCGGAGGCCGGGTGCGGGGGGGCGGAGGCGGTACGGGCGCGGAGGCGGGCACCGGACCGGAGGCGGTACGGGGCCGGGGCTGCCGTTCAGGGCGCCGGGTCGCGGGGCGGCTCGGCGGCCAGGACGGTGCCCTGCGCGACCGCGCACAGCGTCTCCCGCCGGCCCGTGCGGCCCGGCTCGTCCGCCCCGCCCGGCTCATCTCCCACGCCCATCCCGTCCCCCACGCCTGCCACACCTTCGACGTCCGTTTCGCGGTCCCCGCCCGTCGTCAGCAGGTCGCACCGGACCACGGCCTGGCGGCGGCCCGCGTGGACGACCGCCGCCCGTGCGATCAGGGAGCGGCCGACGGCGGGGCGCACGTACTGGATGGAGAACCCGGCGGTGAGGACGGCCGGGCCCAGCGCGGTCCCCGCGGCGAAGGTGATGGCGTTGTCCGCCGCGTACGACAGGACGCCGCCGTGCAGGAAGCCGTTCTGCTGGAGCAGTTCGGGCCGTACGTCGAGCTCCAGGACCGCCTCGCCGTCGCCGAACGCGGTGACGCGGGCGCCGACGAGGCGGCTGAACGGCTGGCTGTCGAGGACCTTCCGGGCGAGGTCGAGCGCGGGGTCACCGGTCATGGGCGCAGCCTAGGGCGCGCCGTCGCCGTCGAGAAGGCCCGCGTCGTGGACGAGCAGCGCGATCTGCACCCGGTTGTTGAGGCCCAGCTTCGCGAGGACCCGCGAGACGTGGGCCTTCACGGTGGGCACCGACACGTACAGCGTGGCGGCGATCTCCGCGTTGGAGGCGCCCCGGCCGACCGCGAGGGCGACCTCCCGCTCCCGCTCCGCGAGCTCCGCCAGACGGCGCGCGGCGGCCGTGCGCCGGTCGTCCTCCCGTACCGCCGGGCCGGGCGCCGCCCCGGCGACGTGGGTCATGAGCTGGCGGGTGACGGCCGGGGAGAGCACCGGGTCGCCGGCGGCCACCTTCCGCACGGCGTCGACGATCTGGGCGGGCGGGGTGTCCTTCAGGACGAATCCGGCGGCTCCGGCCCGCAGGGCGCGCAGGACCTGCTCGTCGGCGTGGAAGGTGGTGAGGACGACCACGTCGGGGGCGCCGGGCCGGGCCCGCAGCCGCTCCGTCGCGGTGAGCCCGTCGACGCCCGGCATGCGGACGTCCATGAGCACGACGTGCGGGGCGAGGCGGTCCACGAGCCGGGGCACCTCGGCGCCGTCGGCGGCCTCGCCGACGATCTCGATGTCGTCGGCGCCGCCGAGCATCAGGGAGAGTCCCGCGCGGACGAGGGGGTCGTCGTCGACGACGAGCAGCCGGATGGTCATGCGGGCCACGGTAGCCAGGCGTGGACGGCGAAGCCGCCGCCGGGGCCCGCACCCGGACCGTGCCTGAGCCGGCCCCCGGCGAGGGTGGCGCGCTCGGACAGCCCGATGAGCCCCTGTCCGGACCCGGGCACGTGCGGAACCGGCCCCGGGGGCGCGGTGTTGCGCACGTCGACGGTGAGCCCGTCTCCGGGGCGGCCCCGCACGAGGACGTCGACACGGGCGCCGGGGGCGTGCTTGCGGGCGTTGGTGAGGCCCTCCTGCACGATGCGGTACACGGTGCGGCCGGTCGCGGCGGGGACGGCGGCGGGGTCCGGGACGTCCGTGTCGAGGGTCACGGCGGTCCCGGCCTCTCGGGACTCCGCTATCAGCGCGTCGAGCGTGGCGAGGGTGGGCTGCGGCCGGTTCCCTCCCGCGCCGTCGGCATCGCCGGGCGCCCGGAGGACGCCGATGATCTGGCGCAGGTCCTGGAGCGCCTCGTGGGCGCTGTCGCGGATCACCCCCGCCGCGCGGGACACCTCGGCGGACGGCGCGTCCGGGCGGAACTCCAGGGCGCCCGCGTGGACGCTGAGCAGGGTCAGCCGGTGGGCGAGCACGTCGTGCATCTCGCGGGCGATGGCCTCGCGGGCGGCCCGCTGCGCCTGCTCGGCGCGCAGCCCGGCCTCCGTCTCGGCGCGGCGGGCCCGCTCCCGCAGGGCGGCGACGAGCTGGCGGCGGGAGCGGACGAGCATGCCCCAGCCGGTGGCCAGGAGCAGCATGACGAGATTGACGACCAGGTTGACGACCCCGTCGATCTCGGGGTCGGGGCGGAGGAACCCCTGGAGGGTGCTGCACACGAAGGCCGCGCCCGCGACGGCGGCGAGGCGCCGGGGCGGCAGCCGTACGGCCGCGCCGAACACGGCGACCACCACGGCGCCGCCGGTGGCCGGGGTGACGATGCCGATGACGGACGCGGCGACGGCGGTCGCGGCGGGGCGCCCTCGGCGCGCCCACAGCAGCAGGCACGCGACGGCGCCCAGGATCTCGTCGGCGAGGACGACGGCGTCCGACTCGTTGATCTGGCGGCTGTTGTGGACGACGGCGATCCCGACGAGGCACGCGAAGGCGAACGCCAGCGTGTCGACGGCCCAGTCCCGCACGGTACGGCGGCGGCGCCCGCCGCGGGGGTCGGGGTCGGCCGCCCGCGCCAGGTCGGAGGGAAGCAGCCAGGGGTACTCCGCGTGTGTCACGCGCTCCACGCTAGACGGCCCCGCCCGCGCGGACGCCTCCGCGCGGCGGTCCGGCTACCGAAGTGGGCGAGGTGTGGACTTCGGTAGGGCCGGGGTGGACTTCGGTAGCGGGATGGGGACTTCGGGACACCGGGGTTCGACTCCGGTGGCGGGGAGCGGACCCGCGCCGGTCGGACGGGTGTCGACCTCCGGACCGGTGGGACATCCGGAGGTCGGAAGCGCCGGTGGAGGGTGCTGCCGGAGGATCGGCCCCGTGAAGAGGATTCTCGAAGTGCTGGGCACGGCGCTGCTCGTGGTGGGCGGCGTGGGCGTGGTCCGGGAGCTGACCGACGGGTGGTTCGCCTTCATGGGCGTCACGCGGGTGGTGGTGGAGCACCTGCCGCTGCTGCGGGACTCCCCGCTGTTCGCGCACGTGCTGCTGGCCGTGACCGGTTTCGGGCTGCTGATGACGGCCGACCGGGAGGGCGGGCGGGGGTGAGGGGCGCCGTGCGGCGAGTGGCGGCGCGGCGGCGGCACGCGGGGCGGGGGACGTACCTCCCGGGTCGCTCCCGCATCGCGTCCGGCCCCGCCGGGGTCGCTCCCGCATCGCGTCGGGCCCCGCCGGGGTCACTCCGGGAGGGCGTCCGGCCCCGCCGGGGTCACTCCGGCAGGGCGTCCGGCCCCGCCGGGGTCACTCCGGCAGGGCGAAGGTGCCGAACTCCGCGGGGCCGGTCGGCCGGTACGTCTGGATGGTCGCCCCGGTGGACGTGGTGCGGTGCCCGGTCAGCTCGTACGCCGTCGGGGCGCCGCCCTCCGGGAAGAGTCTGCGGCCCTTGCCGAGGAAGACCGGGAAGACCAGCAGGTTCAGCTCGTCCAGCAGGTTCCGGGCGATGAGGCCCTGTGCGAGCCGGGCGCTGCCGTGGACCTGCACCTCGGGGCCGGAGCGCTCCCCGAGCCGGGCGGCGGTCTCGGCGAGGTCGTCGCCGACCAGGTGGGTGTTGTGCCAGTCGGCCTTCGCGAGGGTGCGGGACACGACGTACTTCGGCAGGGTGTTGAGGCGGCTCGCGATCGGGTCCCCGGGGTCGGTGACCCGCGGCCAGTACGAGGCGAAGATCTCGTACGTGCGGCGTCCGAGGAGGAAGGCGCCGGCGCGGTCGAAGACCTCGGTGACGAACCGGCCCATGTCCTCGTCCGCGAAGGGGACGAGCCAGCCGCCGTGGTCGAAACCGCCGCTGCGGTCCTCGTCGCGGCCGCCGGGGGCCTGCATGACGCCGTCGAGGGTGAGGAAGGCGGTGAGGGTGAGGCGTGCCATGGCGGTGCCCTTCGTCGGTTCTCCGTTCCGTCACCAGGGCAGACCCCGCGGTCGCCCGGAACTCATCGCCGGGCGGCCGGCCTGCCGTCGCGGCGGCTCTGACCGGCGGGGATGCCCCGCCGTCGGCGCCCCGACCGGCCAAGGGGCCCGGTAGGCTGCTGCCTTGTCCGTCCGCCTCGAAAGGACCGTTGACGTGCCGCCGTCCAGCGCCAGCACCACCGACGCCGCCCCCAAGCCCGCGGGCGGCACGGGCGGCGTGCAGTCCCTCGAGCGCGCCTTCGACCTCCTGGAGCGGATGGCCGACGCCGGGGGCGAGGTCGGGCTGAGCGAGCTGTCCGCCGCCAGCGGGCTGCCGCTGCCCACCATCCACCGGCTGGTGCGCACCCTCGTCGCCTGCGGCTACGTCCGCCAGCAGCCCAACCGGCGGTACGCCCTCGGCCCGCGCCTGATCCGCCTCGGCGAGTCCGCCTCCCGCCTGCTCGGCACCTGGGCCCGCCCGTACCTGGCGCGGCTGGTCGAGGAGACCGGCGAGACCGCGAACATGGCCCTGCTCGACGGCGACGAGATCGTCTACGTCGCCCAGGTGCCGTCGAAGCACTCGATGCGGATGTTCACCGAGGTCGGGCGGCGGGCGCTGCCGCACTCGACGGGCGTGGGCAAGGCGCTGCTCGCGCACACCCCGCCGGAGGAGGTGCGCGCGCTCCTCGCCCGTACGGGCATGCCCGCGGCCACGGAGCGGACCATCACCACGCCGGACGGCTTCCTCGCGGCGCTGGAGCAGGTGCGCGCGGCGGGGTACGCGGTGGACGACAACGAGCAGGAGATGGGGGTGCGCTGCCTCGCGGTACCGGTGCCCGACGCGCCCACGCCGGCGGCGATCTCCATCTCGGGCCCGGCCGGGCGGGTGACGGAGGCGGCGACGGAGAAGATCGTCCCCGTGCTCCTGGAGGTCGCCCGCGACCTGTCGGCGGCTCTCACCACGGCGTCGGCCCGCGGCTGACCGCCCGACCGGACGCCTCCCCTCCGCTCCCCTCCGTGGCGCCGCCGGGCCGCGCCTCCCGTCCCGCCGCCCGGCCGTCCCTCGGTGGCGGACCGGCGGCGGGGGGAGGAGGGACGCCCGGCCGTTCGGCGCCCCCCGGCCGACCGGACCCGGCCCCCTCCCTTGCGTCGTTGGTCGGCGGGATCCAGCCCCCCGCGCGCCCCGGCCCCGGCGGCCCCGGCCCTCCCGGCCCCCTCCCCGCGCCCTCGGGCCGGCCTCAGGCCGCCGTCAGGCGCCCGTCGCGGACCGTGACCGTGCGGGTGGCGTGACCCAGATGGGTCGGGTCGTGGGTGACCAGCAGCGTCGCCGCGCCGCGCTCCCGCGCCAGCCGGGCCAGCAGGCCCACCACCGCCTCGCCGCGCTCCCGGTCCAGCGCGCTGGTCGGCTCGTCCACCAGCAGCACCCCCGGCTCGTTCACCAGCGCCCGCGCGATGTTGACGCGCTGCCGCTGGCCGCCGGACAGCTGGTGGGGCCGCCGCCCCGCCTCGGCGGCCAGCCCGACCGCGTCCAGCAGTTCCATGGCCCGCCGTCGCGCCGCGTCCCCGGCCGCCCGGGCCCGGCCCCGGCCACCGCCGCGCCCCCGGCCCGCCAGGTGCGCCATGACCTGCACCTGCTCGACCGCCGTCAGCGCGGGCAGCAGGTTCGGCTGCTGGAAGACGATGCCGATCCGCTCCCGCCGCAGCGTCGCCTTGCCCGCCCGGTCCAGCGTGCCGGTGTCGACACCGTCCACGACCACCCGCCCCCGGTCCGGCGTCACCAGCGTCGCCGCCACGGCCAGCAGGCTCGACTTGCCGGACCCGGACGGGCCCACCACCGCGACCAGGTCTCCCCCGGCCACCTTCAGCCCCACCCCGTCCAGCGCGGTCAGCCGGCCGTCGCCGTCCGGGTAGGTGAGGGTCACATCGTCCAGAAGCAGGCTCATCGGGCGCTCCCCAGCGCGGTGAGAGGGTCGACGGCGGTGATCCGCCGGATGGAGAGGGCCGCGCCCAGCACGCCCAGCGCGATCATCACGGCGGCCGGCCCCAGTACGGTCAGCGGCTCCAGGACGAAGGGCACGTCGCCGCCGCTGACCAGCGCCCCCAGCGCCGCCGCGAGGCCCGTGCCCAGCAGCGTGCCGGCGCCGAGCATCACCACGGCCTGCCCCAGCGCGTCGCGCAGCAGGTAGGGCGTGGAGGCCCCGAGCGCCTTCAGCACGGCGATGTCGCCGCTGCGCTGGATGGTCCACACCGTGAAGAACGCGCCCGTCACCAGCGCCGAGATCACGAAGAGGAAGCCGCGCATGAGCTGGAGCGAGCCGTTCTCGGCCTGGTACGACGCTATGGCGCCCAGGGCCTCCTCGACGGTCCGGCTCGCGGTGCCGGCGGCCCGGTCCCCGGCCGCGTAGTCGACGCCGTCGCCGCCGCGCAGCGCGACGACCGTCGCCGAGGTGCCCTCGGCGGCGGGCCCCGCGAGGCCCTGCCAGTCGTCGAGGTGCGTCCAGACGACCGGCGTGTGGCTGTACGAGGCGTCGCCCGCGACCCCCGCGACGGTCACCCGCAGCTGCGCGCCCAGCCGCACCTCGTCGCCCTCCCGGACGCCCAGCTCCTCGGCGGCCGAGCGGGACAGGACCGCGCGCCCGGCGGACAGCAGGCCGCTCTCGGGGGCGATCCCAGCGGCCGGGCGCGTACCGAACACGGAGACCGCGGCGGCGCGCTCCCCCTCGCCGGCGACCGCGTTGAGGGTGCTGATCCCCACCGGCTCGGCGGCCGTCACCCCCGGCCGCTCCGCCCAGGTCCGCCAGGCGCGCTCGGGCACCGCGGACGCGGTGAACGACACCTCCCGGCCGGCCGGCGGCGCCGCGAAGGCCAGCCGGTCGGCCGGCAGCCCGGTCACCGCCGAGATGTTCTCCCGCGCGAGCCCGGCCGTCAGCCCGGACAACAACCCCACCAGCAGGGTGATCAGAACGATCACCGTGCCCATCAGTGCGAACCGCCCCTTGGCGAACCGCAGATCTCTCCATGCCACGAACATGCCCCCAGCCTGGCCGCCGCCCCGGCCCCCCGGCATCGCGCCACGGGCGGCCACCGCGTCAAACTTTCGGTTGAGGCGTCACCCGCGCGCGCCGCCTACCCTGGACGGGCCATGGATCCCCGCACCACCGCGCACGACTCCGCGCCCCACCCCGCCGGTCCCCGTGCCGCCGCGCCCCGCCCCCCTTCGCCGCACCCCCCTTCGCCGCACCTCCTTTCGCCCCAGTCCGCGGAGCCTCACTCCGCGGAGCCGCGCGCCTCCGTGCCGCGCCGCGCGGACCGGGGCGCCGCCGCCCCGCCCGCGGCCCGGCCCGGCACCGACGCCGCCGGTCGCGAGGCCGTCGGCCCCGCCCCGGACCCCGGCGCCACCCCTGCCGTCGGCCCCGGCCCCGGCGGGGCGCGCTCCCCCGAGGCCCCCGGCCGTACGCCCGCGCCGCGCGTCCTGCGGCTCGGGCTGCACCTGCTGATGGCGGGCCTGCTGGCGCTCGCGGCGGTACGGGCGGCGGCAGCCGGGGACGCGGCGCGCGCGGCGGCGGTCGCCGGCGCGTCGGCCCTGGTGGGCGCCGTGTACGCGGCGGGGCCCGCGCTCCGCTCCGTGCGCACCTCGCGCCGGGCGGCCTCGGTGTGGCTGGGCGGGCTGTGCGCGGCGTGGATCGGGCTGCTGGTGCTGACGCCGGACGCCCTGTGGGTGGCCTTCCCGCTGTACTTCCTCCAGCTGCACCTGCTCCCGGTGCGGCGGGCGCTCCCGGCGGTCGCGGCGACGGCGGCGGCAGCGGTCCTCGCGTACGTGGGCCACGGGGCGTCGGTGAACCCCGGCGTCTTCGTCGGGCCGCCGCTGGGGGCGGCCTTCGCCGTGGCGACCGTCCTCGGGTACCAGGCGCTGTACCGGGAGAACGAGCGGCGGCGGCGGCTGATCGACGAGCTGGTGTCCACCCGCGCCGAGCTGGCCGCCGCCGAGCGCCACGCGGGCACCCTCGCCGAACGGGAGCGCCTCGCCCGCGAGATCCACGACACGCTCGCCCAGGGCCTGTCGTCCATCCAGCTGCTGCTGCGCGCCGCCGAGCGCGCCCTGCCGCCCGGCTCCCCCGCCGCCGCCCACATCGAGCGGGCCCGCGAGGAGGCGCAGGGCAATCTCGCCGAGGCGCGCCGCTTCGTCCGGGCCCTGACCCCGCCGGACCTCCAGCAGGGCTCCCTGGTCGCGGCGCTGGAACGGCTCTGCGCGCCGGGCGCCGCGTCCGGCGCGGCGCCGACCGGGGCCCCGGGCAGGGCTCCGGTCGCGGGCCCTGACACGGCTGCGGTCGCGGGCCCCGGTGCGGCTGCGGAGGGCGTACGTCCGGAGGGCTCGGCACCGCACGGCGGGGCGCCCGGACGGGAAGCGCCGGACGGCGGCGTACCGGACGGCAGGGCTCCGGACCGTGGGGCTCCGGTGGGTGCGGTGCCGGCGGTCGGAGCCGCCGGGGGCGGGCCCCGGGTGCGGTTCTCGCTGAGCGGGACGCCCGTGCCGCTGCCCACCCCGTACGAGGTGGCCCTGCTGAGGATCGCCCAGTCGGCGCTGGCCAACACGGTGCGGCACGCGGCGGCCGGGCGGGCCGAGGTCACCCTGACCTTCATGGACGAGTCCGTGACGCTCGACGTGGTGGACGACGGGAGCGGCTTCGACCCGGCGGCGCGGGTGCCGTCGGCGGACGGCGGTTTCGGGCTGCCGGCCATGCGGGCGCGCGCCGAGTCGCTGGGGGGCACCTTCACGGTGGAGTCGGCGCCCGGCCAGGGCACGGCCCTGGCCGTGACGCTGCCGCTCCTGCCGCCGGGGGCCGCGGCATGACGGTACGGCTGCTGCTGGCGGACGACCACCCCGTCGTACGGGCGGGTCTGCGCGCCGTCCTGGAATCCGAGCCCGGGTTCGAGGTGGTCGCCGAGGCCGCCACCGCGGAGGCCGCCGTGGAACGGGCGGCGGCGGGCGGGGTGGACGTGGTGCTGATGGACCTGCGTTTCGGGCCGGACGGCATGCACGGCTCGGAGGCGACGGCCGCGATCACCGGGCGGGGCGGCGGGGCGCCTCGGGTGCTGGTGCTCACGACGTACGACACGGACGCCGACATCCTGGCGGCGGTGGAGGCGGGGGCGAGCGGCTACCTGCTCAAGGACGCCCCGCCGGAGGAGCTGGCGGCGGCGGTGCGCACGGCGGCGGCGGGGCGCTCCGCGCTGGCCCCGGCGGTCGCGCACCGGCTGATGCACCGGCTGCGGGCTCCCGCGCAGGCGCTGACGCGGCGCGAGCTGGAGGTGCTGGGACTGGTCGCGGAGGGGCTGTCGAACCAGCAGATCAGCAAGCGGCTCTTCCTCAGCCAGGCGACGGTCAAGTCGCACCTGGTGCACGTCTTCGCGAAGCTGTCGGTGGAGTCGCGGACGGCGGCGGTGGCGGAGGCCCGCGCGAGGGGCCTGCTGCGGTAGCCCGCCCGGCCCGCGGGCGGGGCGGTCGTACGCCTGCCGGGCGGGGCGGCCGTACGCGGGCCCGGCGGGGGGCGGCCGTACGCGGGCCCGGCGGGGGGCGGCCGTACGCCTGCCGAGGTAGTGGGCCGCGGTGCATCGGCTGTCACGGGAGCACGGCGGTTGCCACGGGCAGAGCCGGACGACGGCCGGTGCGCCGCGGCGGCGGCCCGCCCGTCGGCCTCCGGTAGGTTGCGGCGCGACCCCGGTTCCCCGCGCGGAAGGAGGCTCGACGTGAGCAGGCTGGAGGCATCCGAGGTCCCGCATCACCTCGCGGCGTCGTACGCCTCGGGCTTCGGTGAGGACGGGAGAGCCTGGATCGCCGGACTGCCGGCTCTGGCGGCGAGCATGCTGGAACGCTGGGATCTGGAACGGGACGGCCCCGCGCGAGCCGGAGAGTCCTCGTTGGTGCTGCCCGTGCTGCGCCCCGACGGCGCGCCCGCGGTGCTCAGACTCCAGATGCCCAGAGAGGAGACCACCGCCGCACTGATCGGCCTTCGCACCTGGAACGGCAAGGGGATGGTGCGACTGCTCGACCACGATCCCACGAGCAGCAGCATGCTGCTGGAACGCCTGGACGGCGCCAGAACCCTGGCCTCGGTCAGCGATGACGACGTGGCGATGAGCACCCTCGCCGAGCTTCTCGCGCGGCTGGTCGCAGTGCCCGCGCCCCGGAGTCTGCGCGGTCTCGGCGACGTCGCCTCCGAGATGCTGGACCAAGTCCCCCGGGCGGTGATGGCGCTGGCGGATTCGGCCGACCGGCGGCGCGTGCGGAGCTGGGCCTCGGCGGTGGCCGAACTGGCCGGTGAGCCCGGGGAGCGGATGCTGCACTGGGATCTGCACTACGGCAACGTCCTCGCCGCACAGCGCGAACCGTGGATCGCCGTCGACCCCGAGCCACTCGCCGGCGACCCGGGATTCGATCTGTGGCCCGCCCTGGACAGCAGGTGGGACGACGTCGTGGCGAAGGGCGACACCCCCCGCATCGTGCGGCGGCGCTTCGACCTGCTCACCGAGGTCCTCGGGCTGGACCGCGCACGCGCGACCGGCTGGACTCTGGGACGGCTGCTGCAGAACGCGCTCTGGGACGTCGACGACGGTGGGACCCGGCTCGCCCCGTCCGCCGTCGCGGTCGCGGACTCGCTGCTCAACCGGCCGCCTCCGGCCGGCGGCGTGACGGCGACGAGGATCCTGCCCGTGTGACGACTGCCGTGCTCCGGCTCAAACGGCCGGGCGGTACGCCTGCCGGTGCGGTACCCCTGCGGGTGCGGTACGGGGGCCGGACCGGTGCCGGTACGGGGGCGGTGCGGGGTCCGCGCCGCCCCCGCCCGGCATACGCGAGGGCCGGCCGTCAGCTGGGCTGCTCCACGTCCATCGCGCCCCGCCACACCGTCACGTCGAGGGTGATGTAGTCGCTCGGGTCGGACTCGGGCGAGAAGCCGAGGACCGTCAGCAGCGCGACGTCCCCGGCGCCGTTCTGGAGGCAGACGCGGGAGCCCTTGGTCATCTGCGAGTCGCGGATGTAGCGGGTGTACCGCGTCTCGTTGAGGCAGGTCTCCAGCGTGCCCGCCTGTCCGTTGCGCAGCATCACGAGGCGTCCGCCGTCGGAGGTGGAGAGGCCGGACGTGCCGTAGTCGATGTCGCCGCCTTCCCGCTTGGGCTTCAACGGGTCGTCGGCGAGGGTGAGTTCGTACCCCTCGGTCAGGTCGATGCCCTTGTACTCGACGGGCTCGGGCGGGGCGGCGGGAGGGTCGGCGGGGGCGCTGGGCGACGCCTCGCCGCCGTCCGCGCCCGCGTCCGCGCCGGTGCTGTCGCCGGCCGGGGCGCCGTCGCCCTGACCGGCGGTGTCCGTCTCCGTGGCGGGCTTCGGCGTGCCGGAGGAGGCGTCCTGCGTCCGGCCGGCGCGGTCCTCCTTGCCGCTGTCCTTGAGGAGGGCGTAGGCGGTGGCGCCGCCCGCGACGGCGAAGGCGACGATCGCGGCGACGGCGACCAGCGCGGCGCGCGACTTCCGCTTCGGCGCGGGCGCGGGCGCCTGCGGGACCGGCGCGCCGGGTGCCCCCGGACCGTACGGCGCGGCGCCGACCACCGGGTGGGTGTAGGGGTGCGGCTGCGGCGGGGGCGTGGGGGCGTGGCCGGGGCCCATGGCGGGCGGCGGGCCGAAGCCCTGCGGCGGGGCGGGCGGCGCGGCGTGCGCGGTGGCCGGGTGGGTGGGCGGCGGCGTGGCGTGGCCCGCGGCGGGCGCCTGCGCCGCGCCCGGGACCTGCCCGGCGGGGCCGGGCGCGGACCCGGCGGGCGGGGCGGCCGGCGGGGGCGGGGTCGTGGCGGCGGCCGGGGCGGGCGCGGCGGCCCGCGTGGTGATGTCGGCGGCGACGGCGCCGGGCAGCCACTCCTCGGGGCGGCGCAGCGCGGTCTGGTCGCTCGCCCGGTGGCACAGCGTCAGGACCTCGGCGACGGCCGGCCGGGCGGCTGGGTCCTTCTCCAGGCAGCGGCCGACCAGCTCCCGGAGCTGCTCGGGCAGGCCGTCCAGCGACGGCTCCTCGTGCACGATGCGGTAGAGCACCCCGTGCGAGGTGCCCTCGCCGAAGGCGGGGCTGCCCAGCGCGGCGTACGCGGCGACCTGCCCGAGGGCGAACACGTCCGTCGCGGGCGTCACCGTGCTGCCCGCGGCCTGCTCGGGCGCCATGAACGACGGGGTGCCGATGGTGACGCCGCTGCTGGTGAGCGAGGTGGCGTCGGCGGCGCGGGCGATGCCGAAGTCGATGACGCGCGGGCCGTCGGAGGCGAGGAGGACGTTGCCGGGCTTCAGGTCGCGGTGGACGATGCCGGCGCCGTGGATGACCTGGAGGGCCTCCGCGATGCCCGCGACGAGCAGCAGCACCGTGTCGACGGGCATGGGGCCGTGCCTCTGCACGGCGTCGGCGAGGGAGGGGCCGGGGACGTAGGCGGTGGCGAGCCACGGTTCGCGGGCGTCGGTGTCGGCGTCGATGACCGGCGCCGTGTAGAGGCCCTGGACGCGCTGGGCGGCCTGCACCTCCTGGGCGAAGCGCCGCCGGAACTCGGCGTCCTGTGCGAAGTCGGGGCGGATCACCTTGATGGCGACGGGACGGCCGCCGGGCGTGTACGACAGGTAGACCTTGCCCATGCCGCCCGCGCCGAGGCGCGCCGCGAGCCGGTACCCCGCGACGGAGCGCGGGTCGTCCTCCTCCAGCGGCTGGAAGACGGTCCCCCGATGGTGCTGACCACCACTCATCAATCCATGTCTCCTGAGAAGAACTCACCGCGCCTGCGGTGTGCGGTACTTGTGTCTCCGGCACGGGCCGTGCCGGACCCCGAACCCTATCCAAGCGGTGCGTCCCGGCTCCACGCGCGGGCGCGGTGCGGTATGCACGGACCGTGGACGGCACACACGCGTACGACAACCGGGGGGCCGCGACCGCTTCGGCGCCGGTCGCCGGCCTGCTGCTCGCGGCGGGCGGGGGGCGGCGGCTCGGGGGGCGGCCCAAGGCGCTGCTGGAGCACCGGGGGCGGCTGCTCGTCGAGCACGCGGTGGGCGCGCTGCGGGCCGGGGGGTGCGGGGCGGTCCACGTGGTGCTGGGCGCGGCGGCCGGAGCGGTCCGGGAGCGGGCCGACCTGTCGGGGTGCGTGGTGGTGGAGAACCGGGACTGGGAGCGGGGCATGGGCTCGTCGCTGCGGGCCGGGCTGGCGTCGCTGGCGGGGAGCGGGGCGGGCGCCGCCCTGGTGACACTGGTGGACCAGCCGGGGATCGGCGCCGGCGCGGTGGCACGGCTGGTGGGCGCGTACCGCGGGCCGGGCTCGCTGGCCGCGGCGTCGTACGGGGGGCGTCGCGGGCACCCGGTGCTGCTGGGGGCGGCCCGCTGGGCGGACGTGGCGGACGGCGCGGAGGGCGACCGGGGCGCGCGGACCTACCTGCGGGCGCACGCGGCGGAGGTCGCCCTGGTGCCGTGCGACGACGTGGCGGAACCGTACGACGTCGACACGGAGGCGGACCTGGGGCGTCTGCGGTGAGGGGGCACGGGGCCGCCCCACCCGTCAGACGATGGTGACGTCGAGTTCCGCCCACACCGACTTGCCGGGTGCTCCGGTGCGCGGCACGACGCCCCACCGGTCGGCGAGTTCGGCGACGAGGTACAGGCCGCGGCCGGACTCCTCGTCCCGTTCCGGTCGGCGGGGC
This sequence comes from Streptomyces fradiae ATCC 10745 = DSM 40063, assembly GCF_008704425.1. NCBI lineage: Bacteria > Bacillati > Actinomycetota > Actinomycetes > Kitasatosporales > Streptomycetaceae > Streptomyces > Streptomyces fradiae. The sequence goes on along the minus strand of NZ_CP023696.1, from coordinate 5,898,077 downwards.
CGGTCCGGCGACGGCCGGCGCTCCGTGCGGGTGTCGGTGACCTCGACACGGACGAACGTCGCGGCCGCCAGGAGCCGCAGCGCGAAGTCCCGTCCCGGTACGTGGCCGTGGCGCACGGCGTTCGCGGCCAGTTCCGCGGTGATCAGCGTCATGGACTCGTTGACGGAGCCGTCGTAGGGGTGGCCCCACTCGTGCAGCCGGTGCGAGGTCAGCCGGCGGGCGAGGCGGGCGCCGCGCGGAGTCGAGGTGAACCGCATCGCGAAGTCGCGGACGGTACCGGCGGTGGGAGGGCGGGTCTCGGTCGTCATGCCTATGAGGATCTTGGCTGGTGCGTGTCCCCACCAGCAGGACCGCAGGTACGGAAGGTCGCTGTACGGGTACGGGGCGTGGCCTGTCGGGGCGTCGATCCGTTACTCCTGCGACGGTCAAACGGAGGTGGGGAGCATGACGGAGGAACGTCGGCCCGAGGGACCGACGGACAGCGGCGAGCACGACGGGGACGACGCGGGGACCGAGGTCCTGAGGTCCTTCGGGAGGCAGCTGAAGATCTTCAGGACGCTGGCCGGACTGTCGCAGGCGGAGCTCGGAGGACGGCTCGGGTACAGCGAGGCCCTGGTCGCGTCGGTCGAACAGGGCCGCCGCATCCCCAAGGAGCACTTGGTCGAGAAGGCCGACGAGGTGCTGGAGGCGAGGGGCGTCCTGGCGGCGCGGAAGGAGGAGGTGGCGCGCGTCCGCTACCCGAGCTTCTTCCGGGACGCCGCGCGGGTGGAGGCGCAGGCGGTCGAGCTGCACGCGTATGACACACATGTGGTCAAGGGACTGCTACAGACACAGGACTATGCGCGGGCCGTGTTCACCAGGCGCCGTCCGCTACTTGACGAGGAGACGATCGAGCAGCGCGTAGCTGCGCGAATGGCACGCCAGGAGATCTTCTCGCGCTGGCCTGTGCCTCTGATGAGCTTCGTGATGGAGGAAGCGGTGCTGCGGCGCCCCATCGGCGGCAGATCCGTCCTGCGGGGTCAGTTGGAACACCTCATGCTCATGGGCGAGAAGCGGAGCGTGGAGCTCCAGGTGATGCCTCTGGACCGCGAGGACCACGCCGGGCTCAGTGGTCCGTTCACACTGATGGAGACGATGGACGGCCGCAGAGTGGCCTACGTCGAGGTGCAGAATGTGAGCCGCCTCCACATCGACCGCAAGCCAGTCCGAGAGATCGAGGCGCAGTATGGAATCATCCGGGCCCAGGCTCTCACCCCGCGAGAGTCGATGGCCTTCATCGAGAAGTTGCTAGGAGAACTGTGAGCAGGGACACGGCACTTGACATAGAACTGCGCTGGTTCAAGAGCAGCTACAGCAGCGGCGAGGGTGGGGACTGCGTGGAGGTGGCCTCCCACCGGGGCAGCGTGAACGTTCGGGACTCCAAGCACGCGGCGGGACCGTCCTTGTCGTTCGGCAGCGACCGTTGGGCGTCCTTCGTGGCGTACACCAAGGAAGCCTGACCGCTTCGGTCACGTTGGTGCCCCGCCGCCGGTCGCGATCCGGCGGCGGGGCGCCTTCTTGTACGGGACCGGAGGCGGGCGGTCCCGCGCCACACTCCGCGGGCGCGGTTCCGGGGCCGTTGTCAGTGGGGTGCGCTTCACTGGATTCGTCACGGAGAGTGACCGAATCCGGGGGGTGTCATGACGGACCGTGCGACGTTCGTGTCGCTGGAGGGCCTGCGGTCGCGGGGGTGGACCGACGGGATGGTGCGCGACCTGCTGGGGCTGCCTGACGTGCAGGGGCGCAGTCCGCGGCAGGCGGTGGGCGCGCCGGTGCGGCTGTACCTGCTGGCGCGGGTGGAGGCCGTCGAGCGGGCGCGGGAGTTCGCGGTGTGCGCGCGGGCCGGCGGGGTGGCCGGACTGGCGGGGCCACGGGTGGCGGCCGAGGGCAGGCGGCGGGCCGTGCTGGCGACGCTGCGGGCCGAGCCGATCCGGGTGCCGGTCCTGCCGCCCGCCGAGCTGGAGCGGCGCGCGGTGCGGTATCGGCGGGAGGTGGGCGGGGCCGGGGCCGACGACGGGGCGGGGACGGGCGACGGGGCGGGCGCCTCCCTGGCGCGGTGGCAGGTCGGCTACCTGCGGAACGCGCTGCGGTCGTACGACGCTCTGCTGGACGGGCTGTTCGCCGCGTCCGGGCGGGCGGAGGCGGAGCGGCTGCTGCGGTACCGGGTGTACGCGGCGATCGCGTCGGCGTATCCCTGGCTGGCCGAGGAGTGCGGGCGGCGGATGGGCGGGGGCGGGGGCGGTGGCGGCGGCGGGCGGTGACGCGGGAAATCGGGTGGGGCGGGAGGCCGGGGCGTGGGATGCTCCGCGGCATGGTCCAGCGTGTGCGCCCCAGTCTGTACATCTCCGTGGACATCGAGGCCGACGGGCCGATCCCGGGCCCGTACTCGATGCTGAGCCTCGGTGCCGCCGTCGCCGGGCGGCAGGACGCGGGCGGATACGTGGCGGCGAATCCGGAGGCCGCGACCTTCTACCGGGAGCTTCGGCCCTCCGGCGGGGAGTTCGTGCCCGAGGCGCTGGCCGTGAGCGGCCTGGACCGGGAGCGGCTGCTCGTGGAGGGGGACGAACCGGAGGCGGCCATGCGGGAGTTCACCGCGTGGGTGCGGGAGGTGAGCCGGGGCGCCCAGCCGGTGATGTGCGGCTATCCGGCGGCGTACGACTGGATGTTCCTGTACTGGTACCTGATGCGGTTCACCGGCGAGAGCCCGTTCGGGCACTCGGGCTGCCTGGACATGAAGACCCTGTACGCCGCGAAGGCGCGGGTGCCGCTGCGGTCGGTCGCCAAGCGGACGATGCCCGCGGGGCTGCTCTCGCGGCGGCGGCACACGCACCACGCCCTGGACGACGCGATCGAGCAGGCCGAGCTGTTCAGCAACCTGATGGGCTGGTCCGGGGCCTGACGGGGTGCTGCCGCAGGCCGAGCGCTTCCGGCCGGAGGGCTGCGCTGCGCCGGGCGCCGGGGGCCGCGCCGGGTTCGGGATGCCCCGGAGAAGGGTGTGCGCAGGCACCGCGCCGCGCGCCGGGCGTGGCGGCGCGGGCGGCGCGCGGCGAGGCGGCGCGGGTCAGGAGGGGCTCGGGTGGCTGGGGTCCACGAGGCGTTCGAGGACCCTGCGGACCGCCCGGTAGGCCGTCGCCGTCACCTCGTCGGGGGCCCGCCGCTCCTCGCCTCTGGCCCAGTCACGGGCGGCCCGGAGCCGGCGGAGCAGTTCGTCCGCGTCCACGATGTCGGTCATGTGGATACGCCTACCCCGCCATCGCGCCGCCATGGCAGGGAACGGCCCCGTTCCCGGTGGGTTCGGGCGGGGGCGTCCGCCCGCCCGGCCGGGCGGGCGGAGGGGGCACGGAGGGGCGGAATCTCGTCAGCGATGGCCCGGGGAAGGCCGGTGGCCTGCCGGCGCCCACCAGGCAGGACGTACCGCCGCGCACGGCGGCGCCGACGGGGCGGGCGGCGGTGGCCCCGGCGTCCGCGCGGGGAGCGCGGTCGACGTGGCGGGCGGGAGTGTGGAGCCCATGCCCCCGCCTCGTCCGGCGCCCCGGCAGCCGCCCTGGCGACTGGACGCTCAACTTCCGTCGCTGGGGCGGCCCTTCGGAACGTGAGCGCGTTCCCCCGCTCGGCCGGGTCGGGCTCCGGCACATGGTCCGGAAGCCTTGACCCACACGCCCTTCCGTTCTGCGGAAGAAGAGATCCGTCATGGGAAAGCGAGGGCGGATCGGGTGCCGGAACCCGTCAAGGCGTGGCTGAATGCCCTCGCCAACCCCCGGCCGGTGGTGGACGATGGGCGGCGAAACGAAGGGGGCGATCGCCGTGGGAGAGAACGTGCCGGTGCGCTGCCCGGTCTGCCGCCGCGCGCACGCGTACACGCCACCCGTGTACCCGTGCGCCTGCGGGGCGCCGGTCACACCTCCGCTGATGCGCGGCGCGCCGCCCGAGCCGATCACGCACCGCACCTGGACCGACGAGTGGGTGACCGTGCGGTGCGGATCGTGCGGGCGGCAGGACCAGTGGCCGCAGCCGGAGTTGGGCTGCCCGTGCGGCACGGTGCTGCGCGTGCCCGTCCGGCCGGTGACCACGGCCGCCTCGCCGCACCGGCCGGTGCCGGGCACCGGTGGCGGCGGGGCCGCTCGCGGGGGCACGGCCGGTACGGTGCCGGGCCAGGCGCCGGGCGGCGGACCGGTACCGGGCGCGACCACCGGCGGGGCGGGCCGCAGGCCGGGCCAGGCACCCGGCGCGCCCACGCCCGCGCCCGCCGCACCGGGCTGCCCGGTAAACGGCGCGGTGGGCGGCGCGGTGGGCGGCGCGCCCGGCCACGGCGCCTCCCGCGCCGGTGCCTCCGGCCCCGCCGTCCCGAGCGGCGAGGCGTCCGGCACGTCCGCACCCGCTGCGCCCCGCTCCGGCACGCCCGCGACGGGTGCGCGGAGCGGGCCCGCGTCCGGCAGCCCCTCGGGCCCCGTACCGGCCGCGCCCGGCTCCGGTCCCGGTGCCCCCGCCGACCCGGCCGCCGAGCCGCCCGCGGGGCCGGGCGGCGCCACGGCCTCGGCCACGGGCCTGTCCGGCGTGCGGGCCGCCGCCCCGCAGCCGGGCCCGCACGCCGCCGTCCGCCCCTCCTTCAACCCCGTCACCATCCGCACCGCCCGCGACGTCGTGACGGCCGCCGCGCTGTACCTGCGGTGGCTGGGCTTCCGGGACGTCGTCCAGCCAGAGGAGCGGCGCTCGTCCATGTCGCCCGCCGTCGAGCTGCGCGGGCCGGGGCTGGTGGCGCAGGTCGACCCGACCACCCGCCCCGTGCCGCTGCGCGCCGTCGAGTGCCTGTGGCTGGAGGGGCTGGCCTCCTCCTCCGTCGCCGTCTACTTCTCCCTCGCCGGGTACGAGGACCGGTCCCGTGCCCGTGCGGACGGCGTCGGCCTGCCGCTGTTCGTCATGGACCTCACCGGCACCCCGCAGCCCGTGAACAGCCCTGCCGACGACCTCCTCGCACGGGGGGCGTGAGCGATGCTCCTGCGATCCGCCCGCCCCGAGGACCTGCCGCTCCTCCAGGAGATCGAGCGCGCGGCGGGCGAGCCGTTCCGGGCGCTCGGCATGGCCGCCGTCGCCGACGACGACCCCCCGCCGCTGGAGACCCTGGAGGCGTACCGGGCGGCCGGCCGCGCCCGCGTCGCGGAGCGGGCCGGGCGCCCCGTCGCCTACCTGGTCTGGGACGAGGTGGACGGCGCCGCCCACGTCGAGCAGGTCACCGTCCACCCGGACGCCGCCCGCCGGGGCCTGGGCCGCGCCCTGATCGAGGAGCTGGCGGCGGACGCGACGGCCCGCGGCGTGCCGGCGCTGACCCTGACGACCTTCACGGACGTGCCGTGGAACGCCCCGTACTACGCGCGGCTCGGCTTCCGGGTGCTCGCCGACACGGAGCTGACCGACGGGCTGCGCGCGATCCGGCGCGCGGAGGCGGACCACGGCCTGGACCGCTGGCCGCGTGTCTGCATGCGCCGCGACCTGCGCTGAGGGGCGGCCGGTCAGTCGGGGCGCCTGCCGTACCGCTCGCGCAGCTCCACCTTGCGCACCTTGCCGCTCACCGTCATCGGGAAGGCGTCCAGGATCTCCACCCGGCGCGGGACCTTGTAGTGGGCGAGCCGGTCGCGGCAGTGGGCGGCCAGCTCCTCGTACGTCGGCGGGTCGGCCGGGTCGCGCGGGATGACGCAGGCCAGGACCTCCTCGCCGTAGCGCTCGTCGGGGACGCCGACGACCTGCACGTCCGCCACCTTCGGATGGCCGTACAGGAACTCCTCGATCTCCCTCGGGTAGATGTTCTCGCCGCCCCGGATGATCATGTCCTTGATGCGGCCGACGATCTGGACGTAGCCGTCCTCGCGCATCACTGCCAGGTCGCCGGTGTGCATCCAGCGGCCGGCGTCGACGGCCTCGGCGGTGCGCTCCGGGTCGTCCCAGTAGCCGAGCATCACCCCGTACCCGCGGGTGCACAGCTCGCCCGCCTCGCCGCGCGGCAGGGTGGCGCCGCCGACCGGGTCGACGATCTTCACCTCGACGTGCGGCAGGACGCGGCCGACCGTGGAGGTGCGGCGCTCCAGGTCGTCGTCGCGGCGGGTCTGCGTGGACACCGGCGAGGTCTCCGTCATGCCGTAGCAGATGGACACCTCCGCCATGTTCATCTCGGCGACGACCCGCTTCATCACCTCCACCGGGCAGGGAGACCCGGCCATGATCCCGGTGCGGAGGGAGGAGAGGTCGTACGCGGCGAAGTCGGGCAGGTCCAGCTCGGCGATGAACATGGTGGGCACCCCGTAGAGGGAGGTGCAGCGCTCCTGTTCGACGGCGCGCAGGGTGGCGGCCGGGTCGAAGGAGGGCGCGGGGATGACGACGCACGCCCCGTGGGAGGTGGCCGCGAGGTTCCCCATGACCATGCCGAAGCAGTGGTAGAACGGCACCGGCAGGCAGATCCGGTCGTGCTCGGTGTAGCCGAGCGTCTCCCCCACGAAGAAGCCGTTGTTGAGGATGTTGTGGTGGGAGAGGGTGGCACCCTTCGGGAAGCCGGTGGTGCCGGAGGTGTACTGGATGTCGACCGGGTCGTCGCAGGAGAGCAGCGCCTCGCGGGCGGCGACCTCCGCCGCGTGGTGGGGGGCGGCGCGGGCGAGGAACGCGTCCCAGGAGGCGTCGCCGATGTGGACGGTCTCGCGCAGCGCCGGGCAGTCGCCCCGGACCTGCTCGGCCATCGCCCGGTAGTCGCTCGCCTTGTGGGCCAGGGACGCGACGAGGAGGCGGACCCCGGCCTGGTTGAGGACGTAGGCCAGCTCGTGGGCGCGGTAGGCGGGATTGATGTTGACCATGACGGCGCCGACGCGGGCGGTGGCGTACTGGACGAGCACCCACTCCGGGCAGTTGACGGCCCAGATGCCCACCCGGTCGCCGCGCTCCACGCCGGACGCGACGAGGGCGCGGGCCACCTCGTCCACGGCGGCGCCGAACGCGGCGTACGTCCAGCGGCGCCCGGACGCCACGTCGACCAGCGCCTCCCGGTCGGGGAAGCGCTCCACGGCGCGGGCCAGGTCGGCGCCGATCGTGTGGCCGAGCAGCGGCGTGCCGCCGGTGCCGTGCGCGTAGGAGAGGCGGGCGGAGGGAACGGGCGCGGACGGGACGGTCATCGGAAGTCCTCCTCGCGGTACTCGGCGGTCGATCCCTGCTCGGTGAGGCGGCGCAGCTCGACGCGGCGGATCTTGCCGGAGACGGTCTTGGGCAGCTCGGCGAACTCGATGCGCCGGACCCGCTTGTACGGGGCGAGGACCGTCCGGGCGTGGGCGAACAGCGCCTTCGCCGTGTCGGGGCCGGGCTCCCAGCCGTCGGCGAGGACGACGTACGCCTTGGGCACGGTGAGCCGGAGGGGGTCGGGGGCCGGGACGACGGCGGCCTCGGCGACGGCCTCGTGCTCGAGGAGGGCGCTCTCCAGCTCGAAGGGCGAGATCTTGTAGTCGGAGCTCTTGAAGACGTCGTCGCTGCGCCCCACGTACGTCAGGTAGCCGTCGGCGTCGCGGGAGCCGATGTCGCCGGTCCGGTAGTACCCGCCCGCCATCGCCTCCGCGGTGCGGCCGGGGTCGCCGTGGTAGCCGGCCATCACCCCGACGGGGGCGGCCGACAGGTCGAGGGCGATCTCCCCCTCGTCGGCGCCGGGCCGGCCCGTGGCGGGGTCGAGCAGTTCGACGCGGAAGCCGGGGCTGGGCCGTCCCATGGAACCCGGCTTGAGGGGCTGGCCGGGGCTGTTGGAGATCTGCACGGCCGTCTCGGTCTGCCCGAAGCCGTCGCGGACGGTGACCCCCCAGGCGCGCCGCACGGCCGCGATGACCTCCGGGTTCAGCGGTTCGCCGGCGGCGACGACCTCGCGGGGCGGGGTGCGCAGCGCGCTCAGGTCGGCCTGGATGAGCATGCGCCACACGGTCGGCGGCGCGCAGAAGCTCGTGACGCCGTGCCGGTCCATCTCGGCCATGAGGCGGGCGGCGTCGAAGCGGGTGTAGTTGTGGATGAAGACGGTGGCCTCGGCGTTCCAGGGCGCGAAGAGGTTCGACCAGGCGTGCTTGGCCCAGCCCGGCGAGGAGATGTTGAGGTGCACGTCGCCGGGGCGGAGCCCGATCCAGTACATCGTCGCGAGGTGGCCGACGGGATACGAGGTGTGGGTGTGCTCCACCAGTTTGGGGCGGGCGGTGGTGCCGGAGGTGAAGTAGAGCATCAGGGGGTCGGAGGGGTCGGTGGGGCCGTCCGGGGTGAAGTCCGGCGAGGCGGCGTACGCCTCCTCGTAGGGCGCCCATCGGGAGGCGCGGCCTCCGGTGCCGCCCGCGGCGCCGCCCCCGCCCGGGACGTCCGTCCCCGGGGCGCCCGGGGTACTCGGGGCGTCCGGGGTGCCCGGGGCCTGGGGTCCGCCGACGACGATCCGGGTGTACTCCCCCGGCACCTCGTCGAACTTGGCCGTGTCGGCGGCGCGGACGATCACGTGCCGGGCCCGGCCGCGCTCGACCCGGTCCCGCAGGTCCGCGGGGCCCAGCAGCGGCGTGGCCGGGATGACGACGGCCCGCAGCTTCATCGCCGCGAGGGCGGTCTCCCACAGCTCGGCCTGGTTGCCGAGCATGACGATGATCCGGTCACCGGCCCGTACGCCGTGCGTGTCGCGCAGCCAGTTGGCGACGCGGGCGGAGCGGGCGGCCATCTCGGCGAAGGAGAGCCGCGTCTCGGTGCCGTCCTCCTCCACGATGTGCAGCGCGGTCCTGTCGTTGCCCTCCGCGACGGCGTCGAACCAGTCCAGCGCCCAGTTGAACCGGGCGGGCCGGGGCCAGGTGAACCCGGCGTACGCCGCCGCGTAGTCCTCCCGGTGCCGTAGCAGGAAGTCCCGGGCGGCCCGGAACTCCTCGGTCGCGCCGCTACCCGACATCTGCGTCCTCCTCATTGCGGGACTGGTTCGCGCCATCGTGTAATCGGTGACGCAGGTCTCACTACCCCCGTACGGGGGTGAAGCGGCGGGGCGGGAGCGGTGCACGTGGGTGAACGGCGGAGTGACACGGCGGAGCTGCGGACGGCGCTGCTGCGGATGCGCCGGGCCACGGGGCTGCCGGTGGCGTTCGGCGGGCTGCTCGACGAGCGGCCGCGGGCGCCGCTGCGGATCGGGGAGCTGTCCGGCACCTCCTCGGAGGTGCTGCGCGGGCTGGCGATCCGCCCCGGCGGCGGTCTGGGCGGCCGGGCGATGGCGCTGGCCCGGCCGTGCGCGGTGACGGACTACCCGGAGGCGCGCCACATCAGCCACGAGTACGACGAGCCGGTCGCCGCGGAGGGCCTGCGGTCGGTGCTGGCCGTGCCGGTGGTGGTGCGGCGCCACGTGCGGGCCGTGCTGTACGGGGCGCTGCGCACGCCGCAGCCGCTGGGCGACCGGGTGCTGGACGCGGCGGTGGCGGCGGCGCGCGACATGGAGCAGGCGCTGGTCGTACGGGACGAGGCGCGCCGCGGCGCGGACCCGGTGTCCGGTACGGGCGGAGTGCGCGGCCCGGGCGGCGCGGGCGGGATGGGGGGCGGGCCCGGGGCGTGGGAGGCCGTGCGGGAGGCGCACGGGGAGCTGCGCGCGCTGGCCCCGCACATCGCCGACCCGGAGGTGCGGGACCGGCTGCTGGCGGCGTGCGGCCGGCTGGCCTCCGCGGCGGGCGGGGCGGTCCCCGGTGGGGCGCCGGGCGGGATGCCCGGTGCGGCGCCCGGCGGGGCGCCGGTGGTGCTGGCGCCCCGGGAGGTGGACGTGCTGGCGGCGGTGGCGACGGGCGCGACCAACGCGGAGGCGGCGCGGCGCCTGGGGCTGCGGCCGGAGACGGTGAAGGGCTACCTGCGGTCGGCGATGCGCCGGCTGGGCGCGCACACCCGGCTGGAGGCGGTGGTGGCCGCCCGCCGCGCGGGCCTGCTCCCCTAGGTCCTGTCTGACAAAGGATCTTGGTTGGGTTCGCGGAGCCAGAGGATGAGTGCGGCGAGGTGGACTCCGGCCTTGTAGCGGGTGGCGAGTTTGTCGAAGCGGGTGGCGATCGCGCGAAACTGCTTGAGGCGGTTGAAGCAGCGTTCGACCACGTTGCGGGCCCTGTAAAGCTCGCGGTCGAAGGCCGGGGGTCTGCCGCCGGCCTTCCCTCGCCGCAGACGGTTGGCCTTCTGGTCCGCCCGTTCAGGGATCACTGCCCGGATGCCTCTGCGTCGCAGGGACTGGCGGATCGCCCGGGACGAGTACGCCTTGTCCGCGACGACCGCATCGGGCCTGAGGCGGGGGCGCCCGGCGCCGGTCCGGGGCACCCTCAGCTCGTCCATGACCGTGTCGAAGACGGTGGAGTCGTTGACGTTGCCTGGCGTGACGACGACAGCCAGGGGCAGGCCCCGGCCGTCGCAGGCGAGGTGGAGCTTGGTGGTCAGCCCGCCACGGGACCGGCCCAGCGCCTGGCCAGCCGACGGACGTGCCGGATCTTCCAGTTCGTCCCCCGCCGCCGCCCCTTTTTGCGGGCACCGGCGGCGTGCTGATGGGCCCGGCTGATCGTGGAGTCGACCGACACGGTCCACTCCACGGCTCCGACGGAGTCGTCGCGAACCTGGGCCTGCTCGAGCAGGCGAGCCCAGGTTCCGTCCGCCTCCCAGCGGACGAACCGTTCATAGACCGTCTGCCACGGCCCGTAGCGTTCCGGCAGGTCACGCCACGGAGCACCGGTCCGCAACCGCCACAACACCCCGTTGATCACCTGCCGGTGATCCCGCCAAGGACGACCACGACCGTCAACACCAGGCAGCAGGGGCGCTATCCGCTCCCATGCCGCATCCGTCAACTCACCCCGACCCACCACAAGATCAATTATCAGACAGTGCCTAGGGGGCTGCCCCTGGTGGGGGCGAGCCCCTGGACGGGACGTTTCCGGCGCGAGCCCCGTACGGGCCGCCGCCCGTACGGGGCTCCCCTTCCGGCAGATCCCGGGCGGGCGGCGGCCCGCGGGGATCCCGGGCGGGGCCTCCCCGGGGGGTTCGCATCCGGCCGCGCGCGGGCGGCTACGCCCCCGTGCCCGGGAGGGCGGCCTCCCCGTACCGGGCGGACAGCTCCCGGTCGCCGAGTCCGCTCAGGTACCGCTCGGCGTCCAGCGCGGCCACGCATCCCGTGCCCGCCGCCGTCACGGCCTGGCGGTAGACGGGGTCGGCCACGTCGCCCGCCGCGAACACCCCCGGCACACCGGTGCGGCTCGACGGGGCCTCCACCCGCACGTACCCGGCGGCGTCCAGGGCGAGCCGGCCCGTGAACAGCTCGGTGCGCGGATCGTGGCCGATGGCGACGAAGAGCCCCGTGACCGGCAGCTCCTCCGTCGCCCCGGTGGCCGTGTGCCGCAGGGTCAGGCCGGTCAGGCCCGTGCGGGCGTCCCCGTGGAGGGCCGACACCTCCCGCTCGAAGGCGAAGGAGACCTTCGGGTCGGCGAAGGCGCGCCGCCGCATCACCTTGGAGGCCCGCAGCTCGTCCCGGCGGTGGACGACCGTCACCGTGCGGGCGTACCGGCTGAGGAACGTCGCCTCCTCCAGGGCGGTGTCGCCGCCGCCGACCACGGCGATGTCGTGGCCGCGGAAGAAGAACCCGTCGCAGGTGGCGCACGAGGAGACGCCGTGCCCGGTCAGTTCGGCCTCCCCGGGCAGGCCGAGTGTGCGGGCGCGCGTCCCGGTGGCGATGACGACGGTCCGGGCGAGGTGCTCGCGCCCCGTGCCGTCGACGACCCTCTTGACGTCGCCGGTCAGCTCGACGGCGACCGCCTCCGCTCCGAGCAGCTCGGCCCCGAACCGCTGCGCCTGCGCCGCCATGCCGTCCACCAGATCCGGCCCGCGCACACCCGCGGGGAAGCCGGGGTAGTTCTCCACCTCGGTGGTGGTGGCCAGTGCGCCGCCGCCCGCGGCGCCGAGCAGCACCAACGGGCGCAGGTCGGCACGGGCGGTGTAGAGGGCGGCGGTGTAGCCGGCGGGGCCCGAGCCGATGACGAGGACGTTACGGACGTCAGCGCTCACCGTCGGCCCCCTGCCGCGTGCCGCCGGACGGGCCGGTGTACAGCAGGAGGTCCGGGGAGTCCGGGCCCGCGTCCCGTATCCGGCCCTCGGTGGCGGCGGACCGGAGCGCCCGGTCGAGTTCGACCGGCGTCGTGGAGGGGTGCCGGGCCAGGTACACGGCGGCGGCCCCGGTCACCTCGGCGGTGGCGGCGGACGTGCCGGTCAGACTGGTGTACGCGGCGTCGCCGCGCGCGTCGGCCGTGGTGATGTCGGTCCCGGGCGCGAAGAGGTGGACGCAGTAGCCGTAGTTGGACCAGGCCGGGCGGGTGTCGCCGCGGTCGGTGGCGGCGACGGTGATGGCGGTGGTCTGCCGGGCGGGTGTCGTCTCGCAGGACTCGACGCCGCGGCCCGACGCGTCGCCGTTGCCGGCCGCGGCGGTGTAGGCGATGCCCCGGGTGGTCATCTCGTAGAGCTGGAGGTCGAGGACCGAGCCGGGTTCGCCGGAGAAGCCGAGGTTGACCACGGAGGGCCGGTCGGCGTGGGCGGTGATCCAGTCGACCGCGGACATGATGTGCTCCAGCGTGCCGGTGCCGTCGCAGCCGAAGGCCCGCACCGACCGCACGGTGGCGCCCTTGGCGACGCCGGTCCACAGCCCGGCGGCGGTGGCCGCCGAGGCGGTGCCGTGGCCGTTGCAGTCGCGGTCGCCGCCCGCGCGCCGCTCGACGGCGTCGTAGGCGCCGCGCGCCCGGCCGCCCGCGAACTCCCGGTGCGTGACGCGCACGCCGGTGTCGACGACGTAGACGTCCACACCGGTGCCGTAGCCGTGCGGCATGCGGTGGAGGTGGTCGAGCGGCAGGTCGCGCTGGTCGACGCGGTCCAGGCCCCAGGAGGGCGGGGCGATCTGGATCCCGCCGGACGCCGCGGGCCCGCTGGAACCCGCGGGCGTGCCGGGCACCGCGGGCGCGCCGGCCCGCGCCGGGGCGGGGCGGTGCTCCCCGGCGACCCGGTAGAGGCGGTCGGCGGAGATCGAGTCGACGCGGGGGTCCCGGTAGTAGGCGGCCTTCTGCTCCTCGGTCAGCGACACGGAGAACGCCTGGGAGGCGGCGAAGTAGACCCGGCGCAGCGTGCCGCCGTGGGCGGCGGTCATCTCGCGCGCCCGCCGCGTGACCGCCTCCTCGGTGGCCTCGGTGCCGTTGACCTCGATGATGTGGACGGTGGCGGCGGACGGCGCGGGCTCGGCGGGGGCCGCGGGGAAGGCGGGTCCGGCGGCCCATGGGGAGAGGGCCGCGAGGGCGGCGACGGCCGTCGCCGTCACGGTCCGCACCAGGGCGTTGTTCATGGGAAGGGCCTTTCGGGACGGTGTGGGGGGTGGGGTGGGGGTGCGGGCGTGCCGCCGCCGCGGGTGCGGCGGCGGCACGGGGGTGTCACAGGTTGTTCAGCCAGGTGCGCAGCGAGGCGGGACCGTCGAAGCCGACGTGGCGGCTGCCGGCCTCCGTGCCGTTCTGGATGTTCAGCAGGGCGGGGATGCCGCGCACCCCGTACCGCCTGGCCAGGTCGGGGTTGCGGTCGACGTCGACCTTCGCCAGCACCCAGGCGCCGTTGTCGGCGGTGTTGTACTGCCGGAGGTACGGGTCCTGCTTCTTGCACCAGTAACACCAGGACGCGGTGAAGTCGAGCACCACCGGCTTGGTGTGCGACCACTGCATGACCTGCTGGTAGTTGGCGGCGGTCACGTCGACGACGTTCGGGATGTCGGCGGCGGTGGTGGCGGTGGTGGCGGTGGCCTGGGACGCCGCCGGGGGCGACGCGAGCGCCGGGGCGGCGGCGCCGCCCAGGAGCATGGTGGCCGCGAGGGCGGCGAAGGCGAGTCGGTACTGCCTCATCGGGTTTCCCTTCGGTGGTGGTGCGGACGGGTGGCGTACGCGGGTGTAGGTGGGGACGGGGCGGGGCGCGCGGCCGGTCAGTCGGCGGCGGTACGCGTCGGCAGGCCGTGGGCGACCCAGTCCTCGATCCCCTCGCGGTACTTGCGTACGTCCGTGTAGCCGAGCGAGACGAGCCGCGCGCCGACGAGTTCGCTGTTGCGGCACGGGGTGTTCGCGCAGTACACGACTATGGGTGCGGCGCGGTGGGGCAGTACGGCGGGCGCGAGCTCGTCGGTGAGGCGCGCCGCCTCCTCGTAGGGGAAGCCCGGGATGTTGACCGCGCCGGGCAGGTGCTCGCGTGCGTAGTAGGCCGGCGGCATCGTGTCGACCACGACGACCTCTCCGGCGTCCAGCATGGCTTTCAGTTCGTCCCTCGTCACCAGGGGCAGCATGTGCGGCTCCGTTCTCGGTATCGGTGGGTGCGGGTCGGGTTCGGGGAGGGTCCGAGGCCGGTCCGGGTGGGTCCGGGGGCCGGTCCGGGTGGGTCCGGGGGCCGGTCCAGGGCCGTTCCGAGCCGGTCCGGTTGGGTCCGGACCGGGTCCCGCCGGGGCCCCGGTCGGGCTGCCCCGGCGCTCCGTCAGGCCGTGCGGTCGGGCACGGGGGCGTGCCGGGCGCGGACGCGTCGCCGCGCCTCCAGCGCCCGGCCCGCCACCGCGTAGAGGGCGAAGGCCGTCAGGACGGCGTTGACGGCGGGGATGCCGGCGTCCAGGTACTCGCCGGCCAGGGTCCCGGCCGCCCAGCAGACCAGGGACAGCGGGAGCCAGTCGGGGGCCGTGTCCGGCAGGCGGCCGGTGCGGCGGGCCTGTTCGAGGTCGGCGCGGTACCGGCGCACCACGTAGTACTCGGCGATGACGACCCCGGCCACGGGCGGGACGAGCACCCCGACGGTCTCCAGGAACCCCGCGAAGTCCTCCACGGCGCCCGTGGCGGACAGGGCGGTGCCGGCCGCGCCGATGACGAGGGTGACCCCCCGTCGGCTGATCCGGCGGCCCAGGAGCACGTCGGCGCTGTTGACGGCGGCGAGCGCGGACGAGTAGAGGTTCCAGTCGTTGATCTTCAGGATCGCCGTCGTGAGGATCAGGGTGCCCCACAGCCCCGACGAGGTGGTGATGATGCCGACGACGTCGGCGGTGCGGGCCGCGTGGCCCAGCATCACGGCGGTGAGCCCGATGGCGTACTCGCCCAGGGTGACACCGAGCAGCGTCTGCTTCACCACGTCGGAGGGGCGGCGGTTGAAGCGCGTCATGTCCGGGGTCATCAGCGCGCCCAGGATGAAGGCGCCCGCCACCAGCGTCGTGCCCTCGGCCAGGGACAGCACCGGCCCCGGCGGGGGCCCGGTCAGCAGGTCGTGCAGCGAGTGGCCGGCCAGCGTGTCCGCCACCGACCAGCCGGCCAGCAGGAGGAACGCCGGCACGGTCAGGTAGGCCGTCCACGCCATGACGGTGAAGCCGTGCACCGAGATGGCCGTGACGAGCGCGCCGCCCAGCAGGGCCCAGGCCCACTCGGGAGCCCATCCGGCCAGGTCGTGCATGCCCTGGGCGAAGACGCCGTTCTGGACCCCGAACCAGCCGGCCAGGCTGAAGGCCACCAGCAGGCCCACGGCGGCCGACCCCTTGCGGCCGAAGCCCGACCAGCGGGCCAGCACCGAGGTCGACACGCCCTCCCGCACTCCGGCGACGCCGAGGAGGATGGTGACGACCTCCAGCATCACGGAGCCGACGGTGATGGCGATCAGCGCGTCGGTGAAGGTCATCCCGTAGCCCAGCACCGCGCCGACCATGAACTGCTGGAAGGAGGAGACCTGTCCGAAGCGCTGCACGGCCACGGAGAACCAGGAGCGGCGCGCCTCCTCGGGCACCCGGGTCAGCGAGTAGTCGTCCGACGCCTCGTCATGACCGGGCCGGCCGGCCGTTCGGCCCGACCCGGCCGCTCCCCCGCCGCGCCGGCCGCCCGGTCCCATCGCTCCCCCGCCGGGCCGGCCGCCCCTCCGTCCTCTCTCAGCGCCGGGCACGGAGCGCCTCCCCGGCGGGGAGACCCCCGGTGGCCAGGCCCCCGGCGGTCAGGCCCCCCGCGGTCAGGCCCCCGGCGGTCAGGCCCCCGGTGGCCAGGCTCCCGGCGGGGGGACCCCCGGTGAAGACGCCCCCCGTGGCCGCCTCCCCCGCGAGGGCCCCGTCGGCCGGCCTCCCCTCGTGCAGGCCCGCGGCGGCGTCCTCCGGCGCCGGGTCGCGGACGACGAGGAAGCCCTGCGTGTCCGCCGGCTCCCAGCCCAGCTCGCGGCCGAAGAAGCGCTCCAGGAAGGGGACCCGCTGGTGGTAGGCGAAGAACGACGGGCGCCGGCCGGCGATCCCTCCCGCGTCGGCGAAGAGCGGCAGCTCCGCGAGGAAGTAGCGGACGGCGCCGTGCAGTTGCTCGACGGTCGGGGAGGTGCCCGGCGGCAGTCGCTGCTCCAGCACCCAGTGGGACGCTTCGAGGCAGGCGCTCCGGAAGCCCTGGTCGCGGCGGAAGCGCAGGCGGGCCTCGTTCAGCAGCGTCGTGTAGCGGGGCGAGCGCTCCAGCCGGTCCATGCCGAGGACCAGCCCGTCGGGGTCGGGGACGCCCAGCTCCCGCAGTGCGGAGCAGATCTTGTTGTGGACGTACTGCCCCTGCCGCCGCGCCTTGTGGCGCGCGCGGCCCGGCGGGTACCCCAGCGCCTCCAGCGTGTACGCGGCGACGGTGTCGGGCACGAAGAAGTGGACGTACGGGAAGCGCCGCAGGGACCACTCGGCGAGCCGGAGAAGCCGGGGCGCGCTGAAGTATCCGTTGAAAGGGCTTACGCCGACGCACACGTGCACGGCTTCGGGCAGGAGGGCGCCGCATCGCCCGGTCAATGGTTCAATCTCAAACATGTGTCACCTTCACGCAGTGATGCGAATGGTTCCCCCGACGCCGCCCCGAAGCAGGCCCGTGCGGCGATGAGTGGAATGGTGGCGACCTGCCCTCCGGTTGTGTACTGCCACGGTGTTATGCCATCCGGAAAACCCCGGCAGAACCCCGGCCGAATCCCCGCAGAAACCCCGGCCGGGCCGGGCGGATAACAGCGGTGGGTACTCGCGGGCCGACTGCCGGTGACATTTCCCGAGTCCCGGAATGCGCGGTGCGGAACGCGTGGCACCCGATCTCTGGTGCCAGGTAACGCGGACGGGTTTAAATACCGTCATGGACCTGCAATTTCGCCACTTACGGCAGCTCTGCGTCGTCTCGGAGACGGGCAGCCTGAACAAGGCCGCGGCCGCCCTGGGCCTTCCGCAGCCCGCCCTGAGCCGTCAGATACGCCGGCTGGAGCAGCTGTTCGGCGGGCCCCTGTTCGAGCGCGACCAGCACGGGGCCCGCCCCACGCCGCTGGGCACCACCGTCCTGGAGCACGCCCAGACGATCATCCGCTCCCTCGACGACCACGGGGAGCGCGTGCGCGACCACCGCTCGCCGTGCCGCCGGGTCCTGCGGGTCGGGGGGACGGCGTGCGGCGTGTTCTACGAGCCCCTCCTCGGCGCCCTGCGGAAGCTGCCCTCGGGCGAGCGCGTCCAGGTCGTCAGCCCCCACACCACCCGCGAGCTGATCGACCTGCTGCGGGAGGGCGAGATCGACATCGCCCTGCGCGACCACCAGTCGGCGGACGGGGCGCCGCCGCCGGGCGACGGCTCCATCGCCCACCTCCAGTGGGCCGAGAGCCCGGTGCTGCTGGCCGTGGCCGCCGACCGGCCGCCGGCCACCGCGGACCGGCTCACCATGGCGGACCTGGCGGGCGCGGAGTGGATCTCGTGCACCGGGCCGGACGCCTGCGACGAGGGGCTGCGCCGGCTCTGCGCCCGCTACGGCTTCGCCCCGCGCATCACCCACGACATCGTCGTCTCCGGCCCCCGCTGCCAGGTGATCCGCCATCAGGGCTGCGTGGCCCTGACCCAGGCGTACCGGCCCCTGCAACCGGGGGTGGTGCGCCGCCGCGTCGCCGACCTCGACATGCGCGTCCGCCATCTGGTGGCGTACCGCAGGGAAAGCTGGATCGCCGCCCGCGTCCCCCACCTCGCCGCCCTGCTCGCCGCCGCCCACCGCGACCTGTCGCGCCGTGCCGAGGCATGACGGGCACGGCCGGGGCGCCATGAACGTGGAGATCCAGGACCTGAGGGTGCTGCGGGCCGTCGCCGACACCGGGAGCCTGGCCGGGGCCGCGCGGGCGCTCGGCGTCAGCCAGGCCGCGGTCACCCGCCGCGTCCAGCAGCTGGAGCGGGCGGCCGGCTGCGCCGTACTGCGCCGCGACCACAGGGGCGCCCGCCTCACGTCCGCCGGGCGGCTGCTCCTGCGCTGCGCCGACGACCTCATCCCGAGGGTCGACCGCCTCCTCGCCGTCGGCGGGCGCGGCCCGGCCGGGCCGTCGGAGCGCCTGCGCGTCGGCGCCGCGCCGACGCCCGTGCTCCCCCTGGTGGCCGCCCACGCGGTGGAGGCGGGCGACAACGTGGAGCTGTGCCCCCTGTCCGTCCTGTGCGGGGAGCCGGCGGCCGGGGAGCCGGCGGCGGACCCCGGCGCCGCCCTGCCCGGCCTCTTCCGCCTCCACCGCCTGGACCTGGCCGTGGTGCGGCACTGCGCACCGGACGGGCCGCTCCCGGACGCGCTCGCGCACGCCGTGCTCGCCGAGGAGGACCTGCTGATCGGTGTGGCGGCCGGCCATCGGCTGGCCGCCCGCTCCTCGCTGGCGCTGCGGGACCTCGACGGCGAGGTGTGCGTCCTGGTCGGGGACCGCCGCCACGCCGACCTGCGCCGCCACTTCACGGCGGCCGTGCGGGGCGCCGGCGGGCACGTCGAGGTGCGGTGGGCCGGCGACGAGACCGAGGCGGCCGCACTGGCCTGCGCCGAGCGGGGAGCGCTGCCCGCCTACCCGCACCCCGCTCCGGTGCCCGGCATGGTGTACGTCCCGCTGGTCGACGCGGGGACCCGCCACCGCCTGCTGCTGGTCTGGCCGCCGCGGGGCCGGGCCGCCGGACGGGCGCCCGGCCTCGCGGACCGGGTCCGCGAGGCGTACCGGGGCGGGGCCTGAGCGCTGAGCCCCCGTGCCGGGCGGCCGGGCGCCCGGCACGGCAGGAGCTTCCCGGCACGCCAGGAGCTCCGCCCGCCGCTGCGGGAGCGGCGGGCGGAGCGGAGGTGGAGACAGGATTCGAACCTGTGTGAACGGCTCTGCGGGCCGTCGCCTCGCCTCTCGGCCACTCCACCGGGCAGGGAAATCCGGCGCATTGGGGCGCATCCGGGTCCGGGGGTATTCCCGCGAACCGCGCGACGCACCCGCCGACGGAATTCACCAGGCGCCGGGCCTTTCGCTCCGGCACCGGAACCGTAGCAGCCCCCGCCCGCCGGCGGGAACCCTTGCCGCGCCTTTCCCGGGAGGACGGCATGACATTCGGCTGGAATTGCCCTCATGCCTTTCACGGGCGACGTCATGCCTTTTCGGTATACCCGTCGACACGCCTCCGGCGGCGGCGGTTGACTTCCCGGAAAGTCGGACGGACGAGAAAAGGGGCGGCATGACCGGCAACGGCTCCTCGGCGGTACGCACCTGGTGGGCTTTCGCGGGTCTGGGCACGCTGAGCTTTCTCGGCTGCGTCGACCTGACCATCGTGAGCACGGTCGCGCCGGTCGTGCAGCAGGACCTCGGGGCGACGGTCACCGAACTGCAGTTGATCGTGAACGCCTTCGTCGTCGCGCTGTCCACCGGCATGGTGGCGGCGGGCCGGCTCGCCGACGGGCACGGCCGCCGGAAGGTCCTGTACGCCGGGGCCGTCGTCTTCGCCGCGGCCTCCCTGGGCGCCGGGTGCGCACCCACACCGGGATGGCTGATCGCCGCCCGCTTCCTCCAGGGAGCCGCCTGCGCGGTGCTGTACACCGCGACCGGTGCCCTCGTCGCGGCGATCTTCCCGCCGGAGCGGCGGGGCAGGGCGATCGGCTGCCTCTACGGGGTCAACGGGCTCGGCCTGGCCCTGGGCCCGGTCCTGGGCGGCCTCCTCGTCGGGTCGGCGGGGTGGCCCTGGGTCTTCTGGCTGAACGTGCCGCTCGTCGCGGCGGCGCTCGCGGTGTGCGTCCCCACCGTGCCGGAGTCCTACGGGGAGCGGATGGCCGGCGGGATGGACTGGCCCGGTCTGGCGCTGCTCTGCCTGTCCGTGCCCTGCCTCGTCCTGGCGCTGTCCCTGGGGCACCTGTGGGGATGGTCGTCGCCGGGCACCCTCGCCCTCCTCCTGTGCGGTGGCGCCGCCCTCGGCGGGCTGCGCGCGGTGGAGGCCCGTGCCCGCGACCCGCTGATCCGGTTCGGGCTGTTCCGGGAGCGGGCCTTCCTGGCCGCCGTCTCGGCCGACTTCGCGCTGGCCTTCTTCTACTGCGTCGTCCTCTTCCTGACACCGCTGTACCTGCACACCGTCCGCGGCTTCGACGGGCACACCACCGGCCTGCTGCTGCTTCCCTGCACCGCCGCCGTGGCGGTGCTCTCCCCCTTCGTGGGCCGTCTCGTCGACCGCCACGGGCCGCGCCGGATGCTGTGCCTCGGCTTCCTGGCCCTCGCCCTGTCCGCGCTGGCCCAGACCCGGTTGACGCCCGGCAGCGCCCTGCCCGCGGTCGTGTCGGCGCTCGTGGCGATGGGGGTGGGCTGGGCCCTGATCCTGGGGCCGGCCACCGTCGCCGCGCTGTCCGCCGCGCCCGGCCATCTGGCCGGTACGGCGGTCGGCGCCTCGTGGACCTGCCACAACCTCGGGGGCGCGCTGGGTCTGGCCGTCGGCATGGAGGTCCACCGGCTCGCGGCGCGGGCCTCGCTGGAGGACCGCCTGACCGGGCAGGGCGTGAGGCCCGGCGCCTGGACGGCCGACGTGGTGGAGAACCCGCAGGAGGGGCCCGCCCTCCTGACGGACCGCGCCGGGCTCTCCGCGGACCGGGCCGCCGACCTCTTCGGTGGCGCGTTCACCGACGGCGGCCGGGCGGCCATGTGGCTGCTGCTCGCGGTCTGCCTGGCCACCCTGGCCTTCCTCGCCTCCGGGCTCCGCCGGGACCGGAGGGGCCCGGCGAGGTAGCCGCGGTGCCGGGACCGCCCGGCCCGGCCCGGCCTCCGAAGGGGGGTCAGGCCAGGCCGCGGAGCATGAGGTTCCAGTAGAGGAAGGGGAGCCCGCGCCGCTTCAGGTACCACATGTCGGTGCGCTCGCGGACGGTGTCGATCACGGGGATGGACGGGGCGGGCCGCCCGCTGTAGTCGAACTCGGCGAGCAGCATCTTGGTGCGGGCCGTGGTCAGCGGGCACGAGGAGTAGCCGCCGTACGAGGCGGTCGGCTCCCGGCCGTCCAGCGCGGCCAGCAGGTTCTCGACCACGACCGGCGCCTGCTTGCGCACGGCGGCACCCGTCTTGGCGTTCGGGCTCGACGCGGCGTCGCCGAGGGCCCAGACGTCGGGGTACCGGACGTGCCGCAGCGTGTGCCGGTCCACCTCGACGTAGCCGGCCGGGTCGCCGGAGGCGGCGAGCGGGCCGCGCTTGATCCAGTCGGGGGCGCTCTGCGGCGGCACGAGGTGGGCCATGTCGTACGGCAGGGTCGACGTGCTCCCGGTGCCGAGGTCGGTGACGGTCACCTCGCGGGCCTCCGGGCGCACCTCGGTGACCTCGCTGCCGTAGTGGACGTGGATGCCGTACCGGCGGATGACCCCTTCGAGCACCCGCGCGAACTCCGGTACCCCGAAGACGGCGGCGCCCGGCAGGACGAGGTGGACGTCGATCCGGCCGAGGAGGCCCTGCTCGCGCCAGTAGTCGGCGGCGAGGTAGGCGATCTTCTGCGGGGCCCCGCCGCACTTGATGGCGCCCGACGGCATGCCGAACACGGCGGTCCCCGAGCGGGTCCGGCGGATGAAGCGCCAGGTCGCGGGGGCGGTACGGGCCAGGTAGTTGCTGGACAGGCCGTCCTCGCCGAGCCCGGCTTCGAGGCCCGGCACCCTGTCCCAGTCGAGCTGGATGCCGGGGCAGACGACGAGCTGGTCGTACGAGACGGTCCCGCCGTCGTCCAGCGCCACCTCCCGCGCCCCGGGGTCGACGGCCCGCGCCGCGCGGCGGATCCAGCGGACGCCGCGCGGCATGACGGAGTCCTGCGGGCGGACGCTCTCCTCCAGCGGCGCCCGGCCGCCGCCGACCAGCGTCCACAGCGGCTGGTAGTGGTGGCGGAGGCTGGGGTCGAGGACCGCGACGTCCCGCTCGCCCGCGCGGCGCAGCCGGGCCGCCACGGAGACGCCCGCGGACCCCGCCCCGATGATCACGATCCGGTGGTGCCGCCTGGTCGCCAAGGGAGCCCCCTCTGTATTCGGATGTCTGTGCGAGCACGGTCGCGGGCACGGTAGGGCCCGCGTCCCGGCCCGGGCAAGACCGCCCGCCGGAATCCGGACACCGGGCATCGCGTACCGGGCACGGGGCCGACCGCGGAAGGGGGCGGCGGCCACAGAAGGGATCACGTACACCGGAGAAGGGGGCAGGGGCGGCCGGCGGCTATCCGGTGCGTTCCCAGCCGCGGCGCGGGGCGCGCGTGCCGAGGGCCGTGTCGCGGCTGCGGTAGACGATGTAGGGGCGGGTCAGGTAGCCCAGCGGCGCGGTGAGCATGTGGACCAGGCGGGTGAAGGGCCAGGCGGTGAAGAGCAGCAGCGCGCTCAGCGCGTGCAGCTGGAACAGGACCGGCGCGCCGGCCATCAGGGCCGGGTCGGGCCGGAGGAGGAAGATCGAGCGGAACCAGGGTGAGACGGTCTCGCGGTAGTCGTGGCCGCCGCCGACGGCGTTGGCGGCGGCCGTCGCGGCCAGGCCGAGCACGATGGTCACCGTGAGCAGGGCGTACATGGCCTTGTCGTTGCGGGTGGTGGCCGAGAAGACCGGGCCGACCGTGCGGCGGCGGTAGACGAGGACGGCCAGGCCGCCCAGGGTGCAGACCCCCGCGACCGTGCCCAGGACCACGGCGGTGACGTGGTACGTGTGCTCGCCGACACCGGCGGCCTCGGTCCAGCTCTTGGGGACGAGCAGGCCGCCGACGTGCCCCAGGAGGACCACCAGGATGCCGAAGTGGAACAGGGGGCTGCCGATGCGCAGCAGCCGGCTCTCGTAGAGCTGCGAGGAGCGGGTCGTCCAGCCGAACTTGTCGTAGCGGTAGCGCCAGACGTGTCCGAGGACGAAGACGGCCAGGGCGACGTACGGCAGGACGGCCCACAGCAGGACGCCGCCGGTGCCGGTCTCCGCCGCCAGGGCGAGGGGGCGCGCGGGTACGGTCATCGGGGTCCCCCCGCGGCGGCGCCGGGCGGGAAGGACGGGGGCGCGTACGGGTCGAGGCCCACGTGCTCCTCGGGCGGGCCCTCGGCGGCGAGCCGGGCGACGGCCGCGCGCTCGTCGCCCGCCAGGCCGGGCAGGGTGGCCGAGACGGAGTCCAGCAGCGCCGCCCACGGCGAACGCTCCTCGCGCAGGGCCAGGCGCAGCAGCTCCACGCCCGCGCGGTGCTCGGTGAGCAGCCGGTGCCCCGCGAGGGGTTCCGCGGCGGCGAACTCCAGGACGACGGCGAGGTGGTCGGGGAGTTCGCCGTCGTCCAGCCGCCATCCGGCGGCGGCGTAGGCCCGTTTCACGCGGAGCAGCGCGATGCCGCGCCTCCGGGTGTCGCCGTGGGCGTAGTAGGTGAGGTAGGGGCAGCAGCGCCTCTGGTGGTCGAAGGCGGCGACGTACGCCGCCGCCAGTTCGGCCGGGGCGGACCGCTCGGCGTGCGCGGTGAAGCCGAGCAGCGGGTCCCGGACCCGGTCGGGGAGGACCTCGGCGACCCGGCGGGCCAGGGCCAGATGCGGCGTGAACGCGTCGTCCGGGTAGGCGAGCAGCAGGGACTGGACCTGCCACGCCGCGGCGCGCCACGGCTCCGGGCGGGCCCGGAGGTCTCGGAGGGCGCGCAGGCGGGGTGTGCGGGCGCCGGATGTGCGGGCGGCGGGCTTGAGCGTGCTCTTCACGGCCGGGGCCGCCTTTCTCCGTCGCCGCCGGGGCCGGGGCCGGGGCCGGGGCCGGGGGGAGCGTCGGGGTCGGTGGGGCCGGCGCCGCCGGGGGCGTCGGGGCCGGGGGTCTCGCGGGGTGGGAAGAGTCCGGGCGGTGTGCTCCTGCCGTCCCAGTTCAGGAGGTTGACGCGGGTGCGCCCGTCCGCCGGGACGGCGTGGGTGTCGGCGCGCTGCCGGTCGCGCAGCGCCCGGTAGTTCTCCACCGCGACGGGCGCGGCGCCGCCGGAGCTCTCGCCGAACGGCCCGGAGCCGCCCATGCCCGGGCCGCCCTCGTAGTCGAGGCTGCACTCGGTGGCCAGCTCCTCCAGGCGGTGGGCCTGTTCGGCGTGGGCGGGCGGGATGACGTACCGCTCGTCGTACTTGGCGAGGGCGAGCAGCCGGTACATGTCGTACATCCGCTCCTCGTCCATGCCGACGGACGCCGGGATGGCGGCGTCCGGTGCGCGGCCCAGGTTGATGTCGCGCATGTAGGAGCGCATGGCGGCCAGGCGCTGCAGCACCGCCTCGACGGGGGCCGGGTCGCCGGCGGTGAAGAGCCCGGCGAGGTAGTCGACGGGGATGCGCAGGGCGTCGACGGCGGCGAAGAGGGTGCGGTGGTCCTCGGCGTCGTGACCGGTGCCGCGGACCGCGTCGACGACCGGGGAGAGCGGTGGGATGTACCAGACCATGGGGAGGGTGCGGTACTCCGGGTGCAGCGGCAGGGCCACCCGGTAGGTGTCGATCAGGGCGTGGACCGGGGAGCGCTGCGCGGCGTCGATCCAGTCGCGGGGGATGCCGGCCCGCTCCGCCGCCCGTACGACCGCGGGGTCGCGCGGGTCGAGGAAGACCTCCCGCTGCGCCTCGTAGAGGCCGGTGTCGTCGGGGGTGGCGGCGGCCTGGAGGACGCGGTCGGCGTCGTAGAGGACGAGGCCGATGTAGCGCAGGCGGCCGACGCAGGTCTCGGAGCAGACGGTGGGCAGGCCCACCTCGACGCGCGGGAAGCAGAAGGTGCACTTCTCCGCCTTGCCGGTGCGGTGGTTGAAGTAGACCTTCTTGTACGGGCAGCCGGTGACGCACATCCGCCAGCCGCGGCAGCGGTCCTGGTCGACCAGGACGATGCCGTCCTCCTCCCGCTTGTAGATCGCGCCGGAGGGGCAGGAGGCCGCGCAGGACGGGTTGAGGCAGTGCTCGCAGATCCTGGGCAGGTAGAACATGAAGGTCTGCTCGAACTCGAACCTGATCTTCTCGGAGACCTCGTTCAGCAGGACGTCGTTGTCACGGGTGGCGGCCGAGCCGCCGAGGTCGTCGTCCCAGTTGGCCGACCAGGAGATCTTCATGTCCTTGCCGGTGATGAGGGATCTGGGGCGGGCGACGGGGGTGTGCTCCCCCAGCGGGGCGTCGGTCAGGGTCTCGTAGTCGTACGTCCACGGCTCGTAGTAGTCGTCGAGGGCGGGCAGCCTGGGGTTGGAGAAGATCTGGACGAGCTTCCTGAAGCGGCCGCCGGCCTTGAGCGCCAGGTTCCCGCGCTTGTCGACCTCCCAGCCGCCCCGCCAGGTCTCCTGGTCCTCGTAGCGGCGCGGGTACCCCTGGCCGGGGCGGGTCTCGACGTTGTTGAACCACACGTACTCGACGCCGGTGCGGTTGGTCCACGCCTGCTTGCAGGTGACGGAGCAGGTGTGGCAGCCGATGCACTTGTCGAGGTTCATCACCATCGCCATCTGGGCCATGACCCGTCCGATGGACGCTTCGCCGCGTGGCATGTCAGTACGTCACCTCCTGGTTCGCGCGGCGCCGCACGACGGTGACCTCGTCGCGCTGGTTGCCGGTCGGGCCGAGGTAGTTGAAGGCGTAGGAGAGCTGGGCGTAGCCGCCGACGAGGTGGGTGGGCTTGATCAGCAGGCGGGTGAGGGAGTTGTGGATGCCGCCGCGCCGGCCGGTGGTCTCGGTGCGGGGCACGTCGATGAGCCGGTCCTGGGCGTGGTGCATGTAGACGGTGCCCTCGGGCATGCGGTGCGAGACGACCGCGCGGGCGGCGACGGCACCGTTGCGGTTGACCGCCTCGATCCAGTCGTTGTCCGCCACGCCGATCCTCGCCGCGTCGCGGTCGCTCATCCAGATCGTCGGGCCGCCCCTCGACAGCGACAGCATGAGCAGGTTGTCCTGGTACTCGGAGTGGATGGACCACTTGTTGTGCGGGGTCAGGTAGCGCACGGTGAGGCCGAGCTCCCCGGTGTCGCCGACGCGGGGCTCGCCGAAGAGGACGTGCATGTCGAGCGGCGGCCGGTAGACGGGCAGTTGCTCGCCGAGCGCGGCGATCCAGTCGTGGTCGAGGTAGAAGTGCTGGCGCCCGGTGAGGGTGTGCCAGGGCTTGAGGCGCTCGACGTTGACGGTGAAGGGCGAGTAGCGGCGCCCGCCGGTCTCCGAGCCGGACCACTCGGGGGAGGTGATCACGGGGACGGGGGCGGCCTGGGTGTCGGCGAAGGTGATCCGCCGCCCCTGGTGCTCGGCGGCGAGGTCGGCCAGGCGGGTGCCGGTGCGCGCCTCCAGGGTGCGGAAGCCCTGGACGGCGAGGTGGCCGTTGGTGGTGCCGGACAGGGCGAGGATCGCCTCGCAGGCGTCGGTGTCGCGGGCGATCGACGGCCGTCCGGCGGCGGTCCCGCCGCGTACGGTGCCGTTCTTGTGCCGCAGGTACTCCAGCTCCCGGCCGACGTCGAAGGTGACGCCCTTGGTCGTGGCCCCGAGGGTGTCCAGGAGCGGGCCGAGGGCGGCCATCCGGTCCGCGACGGCGCCGTAGTCGCGTTCGACGGTGACGAGCCTGGGCAGGGTGCGGCCGGGTACGGGGTCGCACTCGCCCGCCTTCCAGTCGCGGACCCGGCCGTGCGGGGTGGCCAGTTCGTCGGGGGTGTCGTGCAGCAGCGGGGCGGCCACCACGTCCCTGCGCACGCCCAGGTGCCGGGCGGCCTGGCGGCTGAACTCCGCGGCGAGGGTGTGGAAGGCGTCCCAGTCGGTGCGGGTCTGCCAGGGCGGGGCGATGGCCGGGTTGAAGGCGTGCACGAAGGGGTGCATGTCCGTGCTGGACAGGTCGTGCTTCTCGTACCAGGTGGCGGCGGGCAGCACCACGTCCGAGTACAGGGTGGTGCTGGTCATGCGGAAGTCCAGGGTGAGCAGCAGGTCGAGCTTGCCGGTGGGCGCCTCCTCGCGCCACACCACGTCGCGGGGCCGTGCCCGAGGCGGTGCCTCGGCGGCGCGGACGGCGGAGTCGGTGCCCAGCAGGTGCCTCAGGAAGTACTCGTCGCCCTTCGCCGACGAGCCGAGCAGGTTCGCCCGCCACACCGTCAGGACCCGCGGGAAGTTCTCCGGGGCGTCCGGGTCCTCGCACGCGAACCGCAGCCGCCCGGCCTTCAGTTCCCCGACGACGTGCTCGGCGACCGGGCGGCCGGCGCTCTCCGCCTCGTCGGCGAGGTCGAGCGGGTTGCGGTCGAAGGTGGGGTAGGACGGCATCCAGCCCAGTCGCGCCGACTGCGCGATCACGTCCGCCGTGGACCTCCCGGCGAACGGCCCGTCCGCGCCGGCCGCGGCGAGGGTGGCGGCGGAGAACGGGTCGTAGCGGAACTGGTCGCCGTTCAGGTACCAGTACGCGGTCTGGATCATGAGCCGGGCGGGCCGGTTCCAGTCCGCGGCCGTGGCGATCGCCGAGTAGCCGGTGAGCGGGCGGACCTTCTCCTGCCCGACGTAGTGCGCCCAGCCGCCGCCGTTGACGCCCTGGCAGCCGGTGAGCGCGGTCAGGGTCAGGAACGCCCGGTAGATGGTGTCGGAGTGGAACCAGTGGTTGGTCCCCGCCCCCATGATGATCATGGATCGGCCGCCGGACTCCTCCGCGTTGGCGGCGAACTCCCTGGCGACGCGCGCCGCCTGCCCGGCCGCCACGCCGGTGACCGCCTCCTGCCAGGCGGGGGTGTACGGCTCGGTGGCGTCGTCGTACCCGGCGGGCCACCGGCCGGGCAGGCCCTCTCGGGCCACCCCGTACTGGGCGAGCAGCAGGTCGTACACCGTGGTGACCAGGTGCCCGGCGATCCGGCGCACCGGTACGCCTCGCAGCAGCCGCCCGGCGGCCCCGTCGGGGGCGTCGAAGCGGGGCAGCTCGACGCGCACCGGGGGTTCGCCGCCGCCCTCGGCGGACAGCAGCGGGTCGGTGCCGCCCAGGTCGAGGTTCCACCGGCCGGCGCCCGCGTCGCCGTAGCGGTCGCCGAGCGTGCCGTTCGGCACCACCGGCCGCCCGGTGACGGCGTCCAGCAGCACGGTGCGGAAGGCGGCGTGCTCGGCCGCGGCGTGCTCGCCGCCGAGGTCGGCCGCGGTCAGGAACTTCCCCGGCCGGTACACGGCCGGCTCCCCGGCGGCCGGCTCCCCGGCGGCCCCCTCGTACGGCGCCCGGGGCCGCCGCCCGCGCGGGTCCTCCGGCTGCTCCGCCTGCTCCGGCTGCTCTGCCTGCTCTGCCTGCTCCAGTACGACCAGGAAGGGCAGGTCCGTGTAGCGCTTGACGTAGCCGGTGAAGTAGGGAACGGGCCGGTCGACGAAGAACTCCCGCAAGGTGACGTGTCCCATGGCCATCGCGAGGGCCCCGTCGGTGCCGGGCCGGGGCGCG
Source organism: Streptomyces fradiae ATCC 10745 = DSM 40063 (assembly GCF_008704425.1). Taxonomy (NCBI): domain Bacteria; kingdom Bacillati; phylum Actinomycetota; class Actinomycetes; order Kitasatosporales; family Streptomycetaceae; genus Streptomyces; species Streptomyces fradiae. The sequence goes on along the minus strand of NZ_CP023696.1, from coordinate 5,869,427 downwards.
AGCCACTCGTCGGCGAACTTGACGTTGTCCGCGTAGTCCGGCGACACCGCGACGACCTTCTGGCCCCGGTAGCGGGCCTCGGCCATCCAGTGGGCGTCCGGGGTGCGGGTCACCGGCAGGTTCGACCCCCACATGACCAGGTAGCCGGCGTCCCACCAGTCGCCCGACTCCGGCACGTCGGTCTGGTCGCCGAAGACCTGCGGCGAGGCGACCGGCAGATCGGCGTACCAGTCGTAGAAGGAGAGCATCGCCCCGCCGAGCAGCGAGTAGAAGCGGGCCCCGGCGGCGTGCGAGACCATCGACATCGCCGGGATCGGCGAGAACCCGGCCAGCCGGTCCGGACCGTACGCCTTGACGGTGTGCACGTGGGCGGCGGCGACCATCTCGACCGCCTCGTCCCAGCTCGCCCGGACCAGACCGCCCCTGCCGCGCGCGCTCTTGTAGCGGCGGGCGCGCTCCGGGTCGGACACGACGTCCGCCCAGGCGGCGACCGGGTCGCCGAGCCGGGCCCTGGCCTCGCGGTACATCTCCAGCAGCACCCCGCGCACATAGGGGTGGCGCACGCGGGTCGGCGAGTAGGTGTACCAGGAGAAGGCGGCGCCGCGCGGGCAGCCGCGCGGCTCGTACTCGGGGCGGTCCGGGCCGACCGACGGGTAGTCGGTCTGCTGGGCCTCCCAGGTGATGACGCCGTCCTTGACGTACACCTTCCACGAGCACGAGCCGGTGCAGTTCACGCCGTGCGTGGAGCGGACGACCCGGTCGTGTGACCAGCGGTCCCGGTAGAAGTCGTCGGCCTGCCGGCCGCCCTCGCGGTGGAGGGTGCGCAGGTCGTCGGAGACCTCGGCGCGCGTGAGGAAGCGGCGGGAGCGGACCAGCGCCTCCGTCAGCGCGCCGTCCAGCCGTGCCTGCCGTGCCCGCCGCGTGCGGCGTGCCCGCGCCGCCCCCGGTCCGGTTCCCGTGGCCACCGCCGCGCTCCTCCCCGGGCACACGTCCCGTTCGCGGTCCGGGCCCGTCCGGCGGCCCGCCGCTCCGCCTCTGCCACGGTCACCTGTGCCACGCTCGGCGGGGATCGACACCCCCGGTCCACCCTGTGGGGGCCGTACGGGTAGGGCGTTCACGCGTCCGCACGGCGGCTGACGGCCCGGCGGCCGGGCGGCGCGGCCCGGCCCGGCGGCCCGGCCCTCCTGGGCTGACGGGTGGGCCGTCGGGGGCGTGCCGGGGACCACCCGCCGGGGGCCCGTCCCCGTCGCCGGGCCGTCAGCCGCCGGGCGGGGCGGGGCCGGGCCGCCGGCCCTCAGCCGTCGGCCGGCCGTGGCTCACGCCGTGGTGCCCGCGGCGCGGTGGTCGCGCTGGGGGCCGGCGGGCGGGCGGCCGGCGCCCTCCACGGCGGCGCGCACCCCCGTCAGGGTGTAGACCAGCGCCGCCGCGGCCACGACCGCGAGCAGGGCGAGCCCGGCCGCGTACGTCTCGTACCGTCCGTACAGGGTGCCCATGACCAGCGGCGGCAGGAAGCCGCCCAGCCCGCCCGCCGCGCCGACCACACCGGTCACCGAGCCGACCCTGCCCGCCGGGGTCAGCAGGGCCACCAGGGCGAAGGTCGCCCCGCTGCCCGCGCCGAGCGCGGCGGCCATGGAGAGGAAGGCGACGGTGCCCAGCGGCGCCAGGGGCGGGGTGAACGCCTGTACGACCGCTCCGGCGACCACCACCGCCAGCGAACCGGCCAGGACCCGCACCGGGCCCAGCCGGTCGGAGAGCCAGCCGCCCACCGGGCGCATCGCCACCGCGAGCAGCACGAAGCCCGCCATGCGGTTCGCCGCGTCGGCCTGGGTCAGGCCGTAGCCCGTCCGGAGGTAGGTGGGCAGGTAGACGGAGAAGGCCACGTACCCGCCGAACGCCACGGCGTACAGCGCGGACGCCTGCCAGGTGACGGGAAGCCGGACGGTGGCGGCCAGGCGCCGGACCAGCGGCTCGGCCGGCACGGTGCGGCCGGGCGCGTCGCGCAGCAGGAGGGCCGCCACCACGGCGTAGGCGACGAGGACCCCGGCCGTGATCAGGAAGGGGGCCGGCATGGTGGTCGCGTCGACGAGCCGCACCGTCGTCAGGGCGCTGATCGCGGTGCCGCCCATGCCGGCGCCGAAGACGCCGATGGCGAGACCGCGCCGCTCGGGCGGGAACCAGGCGTTCACGAAGGGCACGCCCACGGCGAAGGCGGTGCCGCCGATGCCGAGGAAGAAGCCGCCGACGAGCAGGGCGGCGAACGAGGCGTGCCCGGCGAGTCCCAGGTAGAGCACCGGCACGACGGTGGCACCGGAGACGAGCGGGAACATCAGCCGGCCGCCGTACCTGTCGGTGAGCGCGCCGACCGGGATGCGGCCCAGCGAGCCGACCACGACCGGTACCGCGACCAGCAGCGACTGCTCGAACGAGGACAGGCCGAGATCGTCCTTGAACCGGGGGGCGAGCGGGCTGAGCAGCGCCCACGCCCAGAAGTTCACCGCGAAGCCGACCGTGGCGAGGGCGAGCATCAGCCACGCCCGGCCGGGCACCCGCGCCCCCGGCGGGCCGCCGCTCCCCGACTTCACCGGCTGGTCCATGTCGTCCGCCCTCTCCTCGTTCACGGTGGTACGACGCCACCGGGGCCGCCCGCGGCGCCACGGGGATCACTTTCCGCGTCATGGGTTCCCGGCGGCATGGGCCACGAGTCCCTGCCATTGGGCGGACGGCCCCGGCCCGGGGGCCCGGCCGTCCCTCACCGCCGGCACGCGCGGGGGCGCCCGGACAGGGCCCGGGGGCGGTGTCCGTCGGGGCGCGCGGCGGGGCGTCCGTCCGGGTGGTTCAGGCCCCGCCCCGGGTCCCCTCGGGGCGCCGTCCGGGCGGTTCGGACGCACGGCCCGGGGCCCCGGGACCGGGAGCCGAGCGCGGTTGCCGGAACGGCCCGGCCCCACCCGCCCGGCGATGGGCCGTACGGGTGGGGCCGGGGCCGGTGCGCCGGGCCGTCAGTCGTGCGGGACGACGGCCACGGGCGCCGGCGAGTGGTGCACCACGGCGTGGGTGACGGCCCCGATGTGGGTGCCGAACCGCGCGCGCCGGTTCTTGCGGCCCACCACGACGAGCCGGGCGTCGTGCGCCGCGTCCGCGAGGTCCTGGGCGGGCCGCCCCTGGTGGCAGTCGCGCAGGACCGGCACGCGGGGGTACTTGTCCGTCCACGGCACCAGTACCTCGTCGAGCGCGCGGCGGGCGTCCTCCTCCAGCTCGGTCAGGAGCATGGGCAGGGCCCCGCCCATGTCGGGCCCGTACACCGCGGCGGGGACGGTCCAGGCGTGCATCGCCCGGAGCGGGCAGCCGAACCGCTCGGCCGCGGCGAAGGCGAAGCCGAGCACCTCGTCGCAGGGACCGAACACGTCCAGGCCCACGACGACCTCCCCGGCCGGGAGGACGCCCCCGTCCCGCTCATCGGGTCCGCCGTGGAGCGGCTCCGCCGGGCCGTCCGCCCCGGGCGCCGGGCTGTTGTGCGGGCGGACGAGGACGACCGGGCGCCGGACGCGGGCCAGTACGGCCAGCGACACCGAACCGGCCAGGAAGCCCCGCAGACCCGTCAGGCCGCGGGAGCCCAGGACCAGCACCTCGGACTCCTGGGCGGCGGCGTCCAGCGTCTCCACGGGGTCGCCGGCGACCCACCGCGTCTCGACCCGGAGGTCCGGGTGGCGCCGGACCAGCCGCCGCCGCGCCGCGTCCAGCGTCCGCTCGCCCCAGCCACGCGCCGTCTCCTGGTCCACCAGGTGGGTGCGGGGGTCCTCCCCGCCCCAGACGTGGAGCAGCCGCAGCGCGACGGCCCGGCGGACGGCCTCCCCGGCGGCCCAGTCGACCGCGGCGAGGCTCTCTCTTGATCCGTCGACTCCGACGGTGACGGTGCGGGACATCCGGGGCTCCTCGGGGGCGTGGCGGGACGGCACTCCCACGATGCCCCGCCCCGCCGCGCCCCGCAGGGGCCACAGGTCCCGACCCGACCCGCCGAGGGCCCCGGAGCGCCCGCCGAGGGCCCCGGAGCGGGGGCGCGGACCGGACGGTGGGGGTCCGGCCCCACGGGGTCCGGGGTCCGAAGCGGGGGGACGGGGGCTGGTGGTGCCGTCCCGTCGCCCTGGTCGGTTACGACGCCCCCGCACCCGCCCTCCCGGCCGGCCGGGCCCATCGGCCCAGTGGTGGGGACCTGACCGGTTCTGTGCGGTGGCGGCCGCTCGCGGCACCGTGGAGTAGGGCGCGGGCCGATGTGCTCGGCGGTACGCGGCCGGGGGCGGCTCGGTGCCGCGGGGCCGGGCGCCGGGGCGCGTGCCGCCCCCGGTGGGCCGGGCGAGGGCCGGGGGCCGCGCCGTCCGCGTCCGCGATGTGTCGTGTCGGCGATGTGCCGTGTCCGTGATGTGTCGCGTCCGCGATGCGCACCAGCGTCGTACGGGTCGTACGGGAGGAGATGAGGAAGATGGTCGGGAACCGGACCGTGGGCGACGTGATGACCGGCGAGGTGGTGCAGGCGCGACCGGACACCTCCGTCGGTGAGCTGGCCCGGCTGCTGACCGTCCACCGGATCAGCGGCCTGCCCGTAGTGGACGAGGACGACAAGGTCGTCGGCGTCGTCTCGCAGACCGACCTCACCCGGCGGCAGGCGGCCGCGCCCCGCGGGGCCGTGCTCGGGCCGCGCCGGGTGCTGCGCGCCCTGCGGCGGATCGCCGGGCGCGGCCCCGCCGCCGCGCCCCGTACCGCGGGCGGGCTGATGACCAGCCCCGCGGTCACCGTCCACCCCGAGCAGCGGGTCGTCGACGCGGCGCGCCTCATGGAGCGCCGCCGGATCGACCGGCTGCCCGTGGTCGACGAGGAGGACCGCCTCATCGGGATCACGACGCGCCGGGACCTCCTGCGCGTCTTCCTCCGGAGCGACGAGGAGATCCTCGCGGACGTCGCCCGCGCCCTGCGGGCCGGTTCCCCGGCCGCGCCCGCGGTCAGCGTGGAGGTCGGCGACGGGGTGGTCACCCTCGCGGGCTCCCCGCCGCCCGGTGCCGACACGGCCGCCTGGGTCCTGGCCGCCTGGCAGGTGGACGGGGTGATCGGGGTGACGAGCCGGCTGACGGCCGGGCACGCGGGCCGGGGCGCGCCGGCCGGGGACGCGATGCCGGCCGGGGGCGCCATGCCGGCCGGGCGGCTCGCCGGGGGCACGGAGGCCGAGGCCCCCGGCCCGTGTCCGCCGCGGTACGACCGGGAGCGCCCCTCGGGTGTGGCCTGACGGGGCGGGGTGCCGGTGAGGCCGGGCGCCGCGCGGCCGTGAGGGCCGAAGGTCCCCTCGGAAGAGCCCGCGCGCAGGGGCCCGGCGCCCGTGCGGCGAGGGCCCGGTGGCTCCCCGCCGCGGGTCCGCTCGGCTCTCCCCCGGCGTACGGGCGGCCGACAGGCTGGGAGCGGACAAGGAGGGGTTGCCATGAGCGGTCTGAAGACCCGTCAGGAAGTCGACGTCCAGGTGCGGACCCGGGGGCGCGTCCCGCACAGCGCGGCGGAGTACGCCCAGGAGAAGGTGGCCGCCGTACTGGTCCACCTGAGCGAACCGGTGCTGGCCGCGCGGGTGAAGCTCACCCAGGTGGCCGGCACGCCGGAGGCGACGGCCCAGGCGATGGTGGACGTCAACGGCCGGCCGGTACGCGCCCATGTGGCCGCGACCACCCTGTTCGAGGCCGTCGACCTGCTGCAGGACCGGCTGCGGGCACGGCTCGCCCGCGTACGGCGGCACGCCTCGCGCGGGTCGGACCGCCACGGCCCGGACGAGCCGCGACCGGCCCCCGCCGGTGACGCGCACCGGCCGCGCCGGCGTCACGTACCGGCGGAGGAGCGCGGCGTGGTCCGCCGCAAGACGTTCTTCCTGGCCCGCCAGACCCCCGAGGACGCGGTGATCGACCTGGAGGCCATGGACCACGGCTTCTGGCTTTTCACGGACCTGGCGACCGGTCACGACAGCGTCGTCTACCGCGACCCCCGCACCGGCCGCCCCCGCATGGCGTCGCTGGGCACCCCGCGCCCCGAACGGGCCGGGGAGTTCACGGTCAGCGCCGCCCCCGTGCCCGCGAGCACGGTGGCCGGAGCCGTCCAGCGGCTGCGGCTCACCGGCCTGCCGTTCGTCTTCTTCAGGGACACGGCCACCGGCCGGGGCAGTGTGCTCTACCACCGCTACGACGGCCACTACGGCCTGATCACCCCCGCCCCGTGACCGGCCGGCGCACGGCGGGCACGTCCTGTGCCGGCCGCCCGCGCCGGTGCCGCCGCCGTGCCCGGCTCCCGACCGGACCGGCCCGAGCACCCCGGCCTCACCGACCGCGAACCGGCACCGTCGACCGCACCTCCCGGAGGAACCCCGTGCCAAGCCCCTCAAGCCCGTGGAGCCCGTCGAGCCCGTCGAGCCCGTCGAGCCCGTCGAGCCCGTCGAGCCGCAGCGTCGTCGCCGGTGTGGACGGCTCGGCCGAGTCGCTGGCCGCGGCGGAGTGGGCCGCCGCGGAGGCCCGGCGGCGGGCCCTGCCCCTGCGGATCGTGCACATCGGGCAGGACCGGGCGGCGTCCCTCGTCCGGCCGCCCATGACGGGCGCGGCGCCCGCGTCCGCCGGGGCGGTGCTCATCCGGCGCCGGCCCGGGCGCGTCCCCCGTGAGGTCGCCGAGCGGCTGCGGCGGGCCGCGCCCGGCCTGGACGTCGCCGTCGAGCAGGGCCCCGGGCGCCCCGCGCGGGCCCTGCTCCGGTCGGCGCGGGACGCGGAGGTGCTGGTCCTCGGCTCGCGGGGGCTCGGCGCGGTGGGCGGACTGCTCGCGGGCTCGGTGTCGCTGCCCGTCATCGCGCACGCGCCGTGCCCGGTCGTCGTCGTACGGGCGCGGGCGGCTGCCTGGCCCCCGCCCGGTCCGGCCGGGGACGTGCCCGGTGCGGCCGGGGACGTGCCCGGTGCGGCCGGGGACGTGCCCGGTGCGGCCGGGGACGCGGTGCCTGGGGGCGGGGAGGTGGTGCTCGGTCTCGACCTCGCCCGGCCGAGCGACGCGCTGGTCGGGTACGCCTTCGACGCCGCGGCCTCCCGCGGGGCCGCCCTCCGGGTCGTGCACGGCTGGAGCGCCGGGGCGGGACACGGCGGGTCCGGGTCCGCGTCCGCCGCGCCCGGCCCCGGCGGCGGGCCGTCGCGCCCCGGTACGCCCCCGCTCACCGGCGTGCTCCGCCCCTGGCGGGACATGTACGCCGAGGTGCCCGTGGCCGAGCAGTGCGTGGTCGGGTCTCCCGGCGAGCACCTGGCGGAGGCGGCGCGGGGCGCCTCACTGCTGGTCGTGGGGCGGCGGGTGCGCCACGCGGCGCTGGGGGCGCACATCGGCCCCGTCGCGCACGCGGTGCTGCGCCACTGCGCGGCGCCGGTGGCGGTCGTACCGCACGCCTGACCATGTGCCCGGCCGGACGGCCCTGGGGCACCCGCCCGTGCACCGGGGCCGGTGCGCGGGTGTACCCGGCCGTGCGCGGGGCTCGGGTCCGCCGGGGCGGTGAACGCGGTACGCGGACACGCCGTGCCGTGCGCCGCCCCGGCACCCCGGTGTGCCGGTACGCGGCGCCGGTACGCGGGTGTGCGGTGCCGCTGCCGCGCCCCGGGGCACTCCCGCACACCGCGCGGGCGGATCCGGGTCAGGATCTCCGCGTACCGCATCGCATGGCGGCTCTCCCCTCGGTCACCTCCCGGAGGCACTGCCATGCCCGCCTGGAACGGCGCCCCGGCGAGTTCGTCACCCGCCCGGGGCCCGCTCCGGCCGGGCGGTGCCGCGGGCGGGCGCCGGCGGTTCAGCTCCCGGCTCGGCCGCCCGCGCGGCGGTGGGCCGACCGGGCGCGTCCGGTGCGCCAGGCCTGCTCGGCCAGCAGCACCGTGGATGCGGCGGCCAGGCACACGGCCCACTGGGCCGCGCTGAGGGCCACGGTGTCGAAGACGCCCTGGGCGAAGGGCACCTGGACGGCGACCACCTGGAGGACGAGGACGGCCCCCAGGCAGATCCACAGGGTGCGGTTGCGGAGCTGGAAGCGGCCGAGCACCGGGCCGTCCTCGCTGCGCGCCGCCAGGGCGTTGCAGAGCTGGAAGAGCACGAAGGTGGTGAAGGCCATGGTCGCGGCGGTCGCCTCGTCGGTGTACCGGCGGGCCAGGGCGAAGACGGCGAGGGTGCCGACGGTCATGACCAGGCCGGCGCGGACGATGACGGTCAGCCGGCGGTAGTTGAGGATGCGTTCGCTCGGCGGGCGGGGCGGGCGGCTCATCACGTCGCCCCGCGGTGGGTCGATGCCCAGGGCCATCGCGGGAGGCCCGTCCATGATGATGTTGACCCACAGGAGCTGGATCGCGGTCATCGGGGTGGGCAGCCCGGTCAGCACGGCGGCGAGCAGGGTGAGGATGGCTCCGATGTTGGTGGAGAGCTGGAAGCGGACGAAGGTGACGATGTTGTCGTAGAGGGAGCGGCCCTCGCGGACGGCCCGGACGATGGTGGAGAAGTCGTCGTCGGTGAGGACCACGTCGGCGGCCTCCTTGGCGACGTCGGTCCCGGTGATGCCCATGGCGACGCCGATGTGCGCGGCGCGCAGCGCGGCGGCGTCGTTGACCCCGTCACCCGTCATGGCCACGATGTGGCCGCCCGCGGAGAGGGCCCGCACGATGGTCACCTTGTGCTCGGGGGCGACGCGGGCGAAGACGCCGATGTCCTCGATGCGGTCCGCGAGGTCCCGTTCGCTCATCCGGTCGAGTTCGGCGCCGGTGACGACGTCGCCGTCGATGCCGAGCTCGCGGGCGATGGCGGTGGCGGTGTCGGCGTGGTCCCCGGTGATCATCTTGACGGTGACACCGGCCGCGCGGGCGAGGGCCACGGCGTCGTGGGCCTGGGGGCGGGGCGGGTCGGCGATGCCGGCGACCGCCGTGAGGGTCAGCCCCGTCGCCGGAAGCGCGTGCGGCCGGTCCCGTCCGTCGCTCGCGGTGGCGTCGGGGGCGGCCGTGGTGGCGGTGGCGGCGCCGAGGACGCGCAGCCCCTCGCCGCCCATGCGGCGGGCGACGGCGGTGATCTCCGCCCGCCGCTCGTCCGTCAGGGGGACGGGCCCGTCCTCCGTGAGGACGTGGGTGCAGCGGTCCAGCAGGACGTCCACGGCTCCCTTGACGTGGACGCGGACACCGCCGTCGGCGTCCGTGTGGAAGGTGGCCATGTACTTCTCGGCCGGGTCGAAGGGGATCTCGCCGGTACGCGGGGTGCGGGCGCGCGGCGCCGCCGGGTCGAGCCCCGCCTTGGCGGCGAGGACGAGCAGGGCGGCCTCCGTGGGGTCCCCGACGGCACCGCCCCCGGGGGACAGGGCGGCGTCGTTGCAGAGCGCGAACGGCAGGACCGCCTCGCGCGGCGGCTCCGGGGGCGCGTCCCCGCGGTCGCCCGGCCCGGCGGGGCGCACGGCGCCGTCGGTGCCGTACCCCTCGCCGGTCACCTCGTACAGCCGCCCGGCGGCCCACAGGGCGCGGGCGGTCATCTCGTTCAGGGTCAGCGTGCCGGTCTTGTCGCTGCACACCACGGTCGCGGAGCCGAGCGCCTCGACGGAGGCCAGGCGTTTGACGATGGCGCCCCGGCGGGCCATCCGGTGCACACCGAGGGCCAGGGTGAGGGCGAGGACGGCGGGCAGCCCCTCGGGGATGGCGGCGACCGCCAGCGCCACGGCCCGCAGCGCCAGATCCGCCAGGTCCTCGCCGCGCGCCAGCGCGACGAGCGCGTAGGCGGCCACGGCGACGCCGCTGACCAGGGCGAGGCGCCGGCCCAGGCTGTCCATCTGGACCCGCAGCGGGCTGGGCGGTTCGCCGCCGGTGCGCAGCGCCTCGGCGATCGCCCCGACCTCGGTGCCCATGCCGGTGGCGGTGACGACCATCTCGGCGCGGCCGCGCGTGAGGGCGGTGTTCATGAAGAGCGTGCCGGTGCGTTCGGCGACGGGCACGGGGGCCTCGTCGCCGGCACCGGCGGGCGCCGTCGTCTTGGCCACGGGCTGGGACTCGCCGGTCAGCGCCGCCTCGGCGACCTCGACGGACTCGGCGACCACCAGGCGCCCGTCGGCGGGGACGCGGTCGCCCGCCTCCAGCAGGACCACGTCACCGGGCACCAGCTCGCGCGCCGGGACGGTGCGGACCTCGCCGTCGCGGCGTACCCGCGCGGTGGGGACCAGCATCCGCCGCAGCGCCTCCAGGCTGCGCTCGGCGCGGCGCTCCTGGAGGAAGCCGATGAGGGCGTTGACGAGGAGGACGACGGTGATGACGACGGCGTCCCTGAGGTCGCCGATGATCCCCGCCAGGACGGCAGCACCGAGCAGGATGCCGATCAGCCAGCTCCGGAACTGGTCCAGCAGGCGCAGCCACTGCGGCCGGCGGGCCGGTTCGGCCAGCTCGTTGGCGCCCCAGTCGGCCGCCCGCCGCCGGGCCTCCGCCGCGGACAGGCCGGCCGCCGGGTCCACGCCCAGCAGGTCCGCCACCTCGGCGGCGCCGCGCCGGTAGGCGTGCGCCACCGGTTCCCGGGACGTACGGCCGGGGGCGGCGCCGGGGCCGGAAGCGGTGGGGGTCGGACGCGGCATGGTCACTCCCCCGCCGGCGGAGCCGTGCGCGGACGCGCGGCACGGGCCGCCGCCGCGCGGAGTCCCGCGGACGCGGAGGCGCGGACGCCCGCGGCGGGGAGGCCCACGGGTCCGTACGCGGAACCGTCCACCCCTTCGATCACCGGTTCACTCAACTGGCCTCTCCCTTCTCGTCCTGCCGCCGCCGCACGGGGCCGCGCCACTCCACCCTCGGTGCGGCCCCGGCGCCCCGGACAGGGGGCCATCGGGCCGTCCGCCGGGCCGCCCGGCCCTGCCCGCGCCGTCCGGCCCGCCCGCCGGTCCCGGCCGTCGGCCGTACGGGCCCGGCCGGGGACGGACGGCGCGTCGCTGCACGGGTACCCGGCCGCGCCTGCCGACTATCAGTGCACGGCGGGCGCGCGAACGGGCCGCACCGGCCATCGGACCCACGACCGGCGGGGAGATCCCATGGACGTCAACGAGGTGCTGCTGCCCGGGGTCGGGCTGCGGTACGACTTCGTCAACCACGACGGCGACCGGATCGGCGTCATCGCGCAGCGCTCGGGCGACTTCGAGCTGGTGGTGTACCCCCGCGACGACCCCGACGAGGCCCGCCCGCTGCTGCGGCTCACCGGCGCGGAGGCCGACACCCTGGCGGAGATCCTCGGCGCGCCGCGCATCGCGGAGCGGTTCGCCGACCTGACCCGCGAGGTGCCCGGTCTGGGCGCGGAGCAGATCGAGGTGCTGCCCGGCAGCCCGTACGCGGGCCGGGCCCTCGGCGACACCCGTGCCCGGACCCGCACCGGGGCCTCGATCGTGGCCCTGGTGCGCGGTGAGGACGTGCTCGCCTCGCCCGGCCCGGAGCAGGTCCTGCGGGCCGGGGACGTCCTGGTGGTCATCGGCACCCGCGAGGGCATCGCCGGGGTCCGGCGCATCGTCCAGGGCTGACCGGCGCGGCCCTCGAGGCAGGCCCCGCGCCGCCTTCAGCGGCGCCCGGCGGCTCCCCGTACCACCGCGACCGGGCATTCCGCGTGGTGCAGCAGGGCCTGGCTGACCGACCCCAGCAGCAGCCCGGTGAAGCCGCCGCGCCCGCGCGCCCCGACCACCAGGAGCCGGGCCGACCGGCTCGCCTCGATCAGCGCCTCCCGCGTCGCGCCGTGCACCAGCCGGTGCTCCACCGCCACCTCGGGGTGGCGCTCCCGGCGTCCGGCGAGCGCCTCGGACAGCAGCCGCTCCTCCTCGGCGGCGAGGGCGCCGCGCGGGTTCGCGTAGGGGACCGCCGCCCCCTGCGGCGCCGGCAGCGGCGCGTTCCACGTGGTCCAGGCGTGCAGCGCCACGAGCGGCGCGCCCCGCAGGTCGGCCTCGGCGAAGGCGAAGTCCACCGCGTCCTCCCCCGCGGGCGAGCCGTCGACGCCCACCACGACGGGCCCGTCGGCCCGCCGCTCCCCGCGCACCACCAGCACCGGGCACCGGCCGTGCGCCGCCAGGTGCACCGCGGTCGACCCCACCATCAGCCCGACGAATCCGCCCATGCCGCGGGAGCCGACCACCACCAGCTCCGCGTCGCGTGACTGCGCCTCCAGCACGGTCAGCGGTTCGCCGCTCACCACGGCGTGGGTGACCTCGATCCCCGGCGCCGCCGTCCGCGCCCGCTCGACCGCCTCGGCCACCGCGCGCAGGGCCATGTTCCGCAGGCCGCCGCCCGGTGGCCCCAGCGGCGAGGGCCCCAGCGGTACGTGCATCGCCGGCCATACGAACGCGTGCACCACCTTCAGCGCCGCCCCGCGCGCCCGCGCCTCCCGCGCCGCCTCCTCCGCCGCGGCGAGACCGGAGTCCGAACCGTCCACGCCCACGACCACCAGACCACTCACCATGCCTCCTCGTACACCGTCGTCCAGCCGCCCAGCCGTCCAGCTGTGCGGGCGTCCCACCGTCCAGGCGTTCGGTCCTCCCGCCGTTCGCTCGTCCGGCCATCCCCCGTTTCCCAGTCTCGCCCGGTCCGCGCCCCGCCGCCGCCGGGCCGTACGGCCCGGCGAGGGGCCGGCCGGACCCGCCGGACGGCGGAAGCGCGGCCCCCGCCCCGGTCACCCCGGCGGTCAGGGCCGCCCGGGCCGGCCGGGGGCCAGGGCGTCCGCGGTGGCCAGCAGGGCGGCGCCGAGGCCCGTCAGCGCCGCGCCGAGGCCGATCACCAGGGTCGTGAGGTGCCACGCCTGGTAGGCGGACATCAGCGAGGCGCGCAGGGACTCGCCCGTGAACGCGGTCCGGCGCGCCTCGGCGAGCTTCTCGTCCCGGCCGCCCGCGGCGTGCAGTTCCGCGCTGATCTCGGCGTACGTCCGGCCGCCCGTGGCGCGGGCCAGGTTGCTCTTGATGTACTCGGCGTAGGCGCGGGCGTCGGGACCGGTGGCCACCTCGCGCCCGGCGTGCGCGGCGAGGCCCTCGGGCAGCCCGTGCTCGGGGAAGGCGATCCGCTGGGCGGCCAGCTCGGCGCGGATCTCCTTCCTCCCGCCGCGTCCGCGCCACACCATGACCGGTCCGGCGACGGCCAGGGCCGCCCCCACCGCGCCGAGCAGTGCGGCGGCCCGGCGGTGCGATCCGTCCATGTCGTTCTCCTTCTCTGCTTGAGGGGCGGCACGGCCTCCCGGACACGTCGGGCCGCGCCGCGTCGGGGCCGGTCAGGGGAACGGGCCGACGCCGGGCCGGGACCACCCGCGCCGACGGCCCGGTTCGCGGGGCCCGGTCCGAGGGACCCGGTCCGAGGGGCCCGGTCCGAGGGGCCCGGGGCCCGCCGGGAAGGCCCGCGTCCGGCCGTGCGGAGCGGCCGGCGGCCGGACGCGGTACCGGACCGGGCGCCGCGCGCCGTACGCGCCGTGCCGGCGGCGGCCGGGGGACGGGGGAGACGGGCCGCCTGCCGGGCGCCGGGTGCGGTCGTACGGACGGGCGTCCGCGGTCCGGGCACCGACAGCATGCGCCGCACGGCGAGCCCGCCCGCACGGCCGACCGGACCCGGCACCGGGGCCATGGGTCCCTTCCCCGCCCCGCCGCGGGGGGCCGGTGGGCCGCCGGGCGGGGACCCGCGGCCCCACGTGGTCGGCGCGGTGGGCGGCCTAGCGTCCAGGGCCATGGAGAACGATCGGAAGGCACGGCGTCAGGCGCCCGGCGCCGGCGAGGGCTGGCCGCTGGCCGCCCGCAGACTGCTCACCCGCCGTGAGGTGTCCGCCGACGGGCGGGCCGTGTTCACCGAGGGCGACGCGCGGTGGGAGGGGTTCTACCGGGACCGCTGGGCGCACGACAAGGTGGTGCGCTCCACCCACGGGGTCAACTGCACGGGTTCCTGCTCCTGGATGGTGTACGTCAAGGACGGGATCATCACCTGGGAGCACCAGGCCACGGACTACCCGTCGATCGGCCCGGACTGCCCCGAGTACGAGCCGCGCGGCTGCCCGCGCGGGGCGTCGTTCTCCTGGTACACCTACTCGCCGGGCCGGGTGCGCCACCCGTACGTGCGGGGCGAGCTGCTGGAGCTGTGGCGGGAGGCCCGGAGCCGGCTGGGCGACCCGGTGGCGGCCTGGGCGGAGATCACCGGTGACCCGGTGAAGTCCCGCGCGTACAAGCGGGCGCGGGGCAGGGGCGGCCTGGTGCGCGCCGACTGGGACGAGGTGAGCGAGCTGGTCGCCGCCGCCCATGTGCACACCGTCAAGGCGTACGGTCCGGACCGGGTGGCCGGCTTCTCCCCGATCCCGGCGATGTCGATGGCGTCCTTCGCGGCGGGCGCCCGCTTCATGTCGCTGATCGGCGGCACCCTGCTGTCGTTCTACGACTGGTACGCGGACCTGCCGATCGCCTCCCCGCAGGTCTTCGGCGACCAGACGGACGTGCCGGAGGCCGCCGACTGGTGGAACGCCGGGTACCTGATCATGTGGGGTTCCAACATCCCCGTCACCCGCACACCGGACGCGCACTTCCTGACCGAGGCCCGCTACAACGGCACCAAGGTCGTCGCGGTCAGCCCGGACTACGCGGACAACGTCAAGCACGCCGACGAGTGGCTGGCCCCGCACCCCGGCACGGACGGGGCGCTGGCGATGGCCATGGGCCATGTGATCCTGCGCGAGTTCCTGGTCGACCGGGAGGTCCCGTACTTCCGGGACTACCTGCGCACCTTCACCGACGCCCCGTTCCTGGTGGCGCTGCGCGAGCACACCTCGGGCCGGCTGGTGCCGGACGGGTTCCTCACCGCCGCCGACCTCGGGCACGACACGGAGCACGCCGAGTCCAAGACCGTGCTGATCGACGCGGCGACCGGGGAGCCGGTGGTGCCGAACGGCTCCCTCGGCTTCCGGTGGGGCGAGGCCGGGAAGGGCCGCTGGAACCTGGACCTCGGTGACACCGTGCCCGTGCTGAGCCTGCTCCACGAAGGCGGGAGGGAAGGCCAGGGCGGCGAGGGCGGGCAGGGCGGGCAGGCCGTGCAGACGACGGCCGAGGTCGCGCTGCCCCGCTTCGACGAGGGCGCCACGGAGGGCGGTTCGGTCCTGGTGCGCGGGGTGCCCGTGCGGCGCGTCGGCGGGCGGCTCGTGACCACCGTCTTCGACCTGATGCTCGCCCAGTACGGCGTCCACCGCCCCGGCCTGCCGGGCACCTGGCCGGCGTCGTACGACGACCCCTCGCAGCCGTACACCCCCGCCTGGCAGGAGGCGGTCACCGCCGTCCCGGCCGTGCAGGCGGCCCGCATCGCCCGGGAGTTCGCCCGCAACGCCGAGCGCACCCGCGGCCGTTCGATGATCGCGCTCGGCGCGGGCACCAACCACTGGTTCCACTCGGACACCATCTACCGCGCCTTCCTCGCCCTGACCACCATGACGGGCTGCCAGGGCGTCAACGGCGGCGGCTGGGCGCACTACGTGGGCCAGGAGAAGGTCCGCCCGGTCACGGGGCAGCAGCACCTGTCGTTCGCGTTCGACTGGCAGCGGCCCACCCGGCACATGGCGGGCACCTCGTACTGGTACCTCAACTCCGGCCAGTGGCGGTACGAGGCGTTCGGACCCGACGAGCTGGCCTCCCCCCTCGGCAGCGGCCGGTTCGAGGGCAAGGGGTTCGCCGACTGCCTGGCCCAGGCGGTCCGCCTCGGCTGGACACCGGGCCACCCCGGCTTCAACCGCAACCCGCTCGACCTCGCGGACGAGGCGCGGGAGCGGGGCAGGCCGGTCGCCGAGCACATCGTCGACGAGCTGAAGTCGGGGCGGCTGCGGTTCGCCGCGGAGGACCCGGACGACCCGGCCAACTTCCCGCGCGTCCTGACGGTGTGGCGGGCCAACCTGCTCGGCTCCTCCGGCAAGGGCAACGAGTACTTCCTGCGGCACCTGCTGGGCACGGACGCCTCCGTCCGCTCCGAGGAGACCCCGCCCGGCCGCCGCCCGCGGGACGTGGTGTGGCGGGAGGAGGCGCCGGAGGGGAAGCTGGACCTGCTCGTCACCATGGACTTCCGGATGACGTCCACCGGTCTGCTCGCCGACGTGGTCCTCCCGGCGGCGACCTGGTACGAGAAGGACGACCTGTCCAGCACGGACATGCACCCCTTCGTGCACGCCTTCACGCCCGCCATCGCCCCGCCCTGGCAGGCCCGCACCGACTACGACGCCTTCCTGACGATCGCGGACCGGTTCAGCGAGCTGGCCGCCGGGCACCTGGGCGCCCGCACCGACGTGATCGCCGTGCCGCTGCTGCACGACACCCCCGACGAGCTGGCCCAGCCGGGCGGGGTCGTACGGGACTGGAGGGCCGGCGACTGCGAACCGGTCCCGGGCCGGACCATGCCGAAGCTGGTCGTGGTCGAGCGGGACTACGCGGCGACCGCGCAGAAGATGCGCGCCGTCGGCCCGCTGCTGGACACCCTGGGCACCACCACCAAGGGCGTCACCGTCCACCCGGACCGGGAGATCGACGACCTGCGGCGCCGCAACGGCACCGTCCGGGACGGCGTGGCCGCCGGGCGACCCTCCCTCGCCACCGCGAGCGACATGTGCGAGGCGATCCTCGCGCTGTCCGGCACCACCAACGGGCGCCTGGCCGCGGAGGGGTTCCGGGAGCTGGAGCGGCGCACCGGCCGCGAGGGCCTGGTCGGTCTCGCCGCCGAACGCGAGGCGGAGCGGATCACGTTCGCCGACACCCGCACCCAGCCCCGCTCCGTGATCACCTCCTACGAGTGGTCGGGCTCCGAGACGGGCGGGCGCCGCTACTCCCCGTTCGTCATCAACACCGAGCACAAGAAGCCCTGGCACACCCTCACCGGCCGCCAGCACTTCTTCGTCCAGCACGACTGGATCGCCGAGCTGGGCGAGCAGCTCCCCGTCTACCGCCCCCCGCTGAACGCGCTCCGGCACCACGGCGACGAACACCTGGGCGACGAGGGCCGGGCGGAGGTCACCGTCCGCTACCTCACCCCGCACTCGAAGTGGTCCATCCACTCCAACTACCAGGACAACGCGTACATGCTCGACCTGTCCCGCGGCGGACCCACCATCTGGATGTCCCCCCAGGACGCCGGGAGGATCGGCGCGCGGGACAACGACTGGGTCGAGGCGTACAACCGCAACGGCGTCGTCGCCGCCCGCGCCGTGGTCAGCCACCGCATGCCCGAGGGCACCGTGTACATGCACCACGCGCAGGACCGCACCGTGAACGTGCCGAGGACGGAGGTCGGCGGCAGGCGCGGCGGCATCCACAACTCCCTGACCCGGCTGCTGCTCAAGCCCACCCACCTGGCGGGCGGCTACGCCCAGTTCACCTACGCCTTCAACTACTACGGCCCGACCGGCAACCAGCGCGACGAGGTCACCGTCATCCGCCGCCGCGCGCAGAAGGTGGAGTACTGAGATGCGCGTCATGGCACAGGTCGCGATGGTGATGAACCTGGACAAGTGCATCGGCTGCCACACCTGCTCGGTCACCTGCAAGCAGACGTGGACCAACCGCGGCGGCGTCGAGTACGCCTGGTTCAACAACGTCGAGACGAAGCCCGGCGTCGGCTACCCCCGCCGCTACGAGGACCAGGAGCGGTGGAAGGGCGGCTGGGCGCTCGACCGGCGCGGACGGCTCGTCCTGCGCTCCGGCGGCCGGTTCGCACGGCTGCTGTCGCTCTTCTCCAACCCCGACCTGCCGTCCCTCGAGGACTACTACGAGCCGGTCACCTACGACTACGACAACCTGCTCAGCGCCCCGGCGGGACAGGACATGCCCGTCGCCCGCCCCCGCTCGGTCCTCACCGGGGAGCCCACCGCCATCACCTGGGGCGCGAACTGGGAGGACGGTCTGGGAGGCGCGCCCGAGCACGCCGGCGCCGACCCGAACCTCTCCGGCGAGTGGGCCGAGAAGGTGAGGTTCGAGTTCGAGCAGACCTTCCTCTTCCACCTGCCCCGCCTGTGCGAGCACTGCCTCAACCCGGCCTGCGTCTCCGCCTGCCCGTCCGGCGCGATGTACAAGCGGGTCGAGGACGGCATCGTCCTGGTCGACCAGGACCGGTGCCGCGGCTGGCGGATGTGCGTGACGGCCTGCCCGTACAAGAAGGTGTACGTCAACCACGCCACCGGCAAGGCGGAGAAGTGCACCTTCTGCTTCCCGCGCGTCGAGGCCGGGCAGCCCACCGTGTGCTCCGAGACCTGCGTCGGGCGGCTGCGCTACCTGGGGCTGCTCCTCTACGACGCCGACCGGGTCGGCGAGGCCGCCGCCACCCCGGACGAGCGGGACCTCCTCGACGCCCAGCGCGGCGTCTTCCTCGACCCGGAGGACCCCGGGGTGCGGGCGGCGGCGCGGGAGTCGGGCGTCCCGGAGGACTGGCTGGAGGCGGCCCGCCGCTCCCCGGTCTACGACCTGGCGGTGCGGTACGGGGTGGCGCTGCCGCTGCACCCGGAGTACCGGACGCTGCCCATGGTCTGGTACGTGCCGCCGCTCTCCCCCGTCCTCGACGCCGTCGGCGCGGCGGGCGGCGACCAGGACGACCCCGACCACGTCTTCGCCGCCGTCACCCGGCTGCGCATCCCGCTGGAGTACCTGGCGGAGCTGTTCGCCGCGGGCGACACCGACGTGGTCGGCGGGGTGCTGATGAAGCTGACCGCGCTGCGCTCGTACATGCGCGAGCGCTCCCTGGGCGGGGACGGCGACGAGACGGCGCTGCGGGCCGTGGGCCTCACCGCCGGCGAGGCGCGGGACCTGCACCGGCTCCTCGCCGTCGCCAAGTACGCCGACCGGTACGTCGTCCCCGCCGCGCACAAGGAGGACGCCGCCGCCCTGGACGCGGTGGAGAACCGCTGCCCGGTCGGGTCGCCCCCCTCCCCCGCCGGGCCCCGCGGGGTCGCGCTCGGCATGCCCACCGTGCGCCGCCGTGCGCCCGAGACCCCCGCCGGAGGCCGTCCGTGAGCCCGCTGCCCGCGACCGTTCCCGCCCTCGTCCGCTCCCGCGTGCGGGCCGCCGTGCGCCGCCCCGCCCGGCTCACCGTGGAGGAGCTGCGGGACCGGGCGCTCCTGCTGCGGTTGTGCTCGCTGCTGCTCCAGTACCCGGACGCCGAGCTCGCCGCCGCCCGGCCGGCCCTCGGCGCCGCGGTCGCCGGGCTGCCGCCCTCCCCCGCCGCCGCGCACCTGGCCGACTTCACCGCCTGGTTCACCGGTCGGGAGGCCCAGGCGCTGGAGCGGCACTACGTCGAGACGTTCGACCTGCGCCGCAGGAGCAGCCTGTACCTCACCTACTACCTGCACGGCGACACCCGCCGCCGGGGCATGGCCCTGCTCGCCCTGGCGCGCAGCTACCGGGCGGCGGGCTGGGACACCACCGGCGGCGAACTCCCCGACCACCTGCCGGTCGTGCTGGAGTTCGCCGCGCTCGGCGGGCCCCGGGCGGGCGAGGCGCCGCTGCGCCGGCACCGGCGCGGACTGGAGCTGATCCACCGGGCCCTGACCGACGACGGATCGCCCTACCGGCATGTGACGGCCGCCCTGCTGACGCTCCTGCCGCCGCCCACGGAGGCGGACCTGCGGGCCGTCGCGGAGCTGGCGGCGCAGGGGCCGCCCGGCGAGGACGTCGGGCTCGACCCGTACGGCGGGGCGGGCGCGGGCGGTTCCGCAGCGCCGGACGCCTGGGCTCCGCCCGGCGCCTGCGCGCCACCGGGGGCCTTCGTCCCGCCGGGCGCCTTCGCGCCGCCGGGGGCCCTCGTCCCGCCCGAGCGGGCGCGCCCCACCCTCGCCCCGCCCCCGCTCCCGTCCACGCCCCCGACCGCGCCCGCGCCGCCGCTGTCCCCTCCCCGCCCCGCCCCCTCGCGCCCGGAAGGCTCCCGATGAGCGCCGCCTCCTCCCCGCTCGCCGCGACGAGCGGCGCCGACCTGCTGCTGTGGGTCGCCGTCCCGTACGTCTGCCTGGCCGTGTTCGCGGTCGGGCACGTCTGGCGGTACCGGCAGGACCAGTTCGGCTGGACCTCCCGCACGACCCAGCTCCTCGAACACCGCTGGCTGCGCTGGGGCAGCCCGCTGTTCCACCTCGGCGCCTTCCTGGTGATAGCGGGGCACGTCGTGGGGCTCGCCGTCCCGGACTCGTGGACAGCGGCCGTCGGCATCGGCGAGCACGCGTACCACACCGCCGCGGTGTGGGCGGGCTCGGTGGCGGGGGTCGCGATGGTCACCGGGCTCGGCATGCTGTGCGCCCGGCGGCTGCTGACCCGCCGCGTCCGCCTGGGGACCGACCGCAGCGACAAGCTGCTCTTCCCGCTGCTGTCGGCGACCGTCCTGCTGGGCATCGCCGCGACCCTCGCCCACAACGTCCTCGGCGCCGGGTACGACTACCGGTCGACCGTCTCCGTCTGGTTCCGCGGCCTGTTCCTCCTGCGGCCCCACCCCGAGGCCATCGCCGGGGCCCCGCTGCTGTTCCGGCTGCACGCCCTGACGGCCTTCCTGCTCTTCGCGGCGTGGCCGTTCACCCGGCTCGTGCACGTGTGGAGCGCGCCCGTCGGCTACCTGGTCCGGCCGTACCTGGTCTACCGCCGCCGCGCCGCCCCGCCCGCCACCCGCACCTCGCCCGCGTCACCGCGCCGGTGAGCGCCCCGCGGACCGCGGGCCCGCGCCCCCCTCGCCGCCGCGCCGACTCCCTGACGTCCTGTCATACGATCACCCTCACCAGGGAGCCACGGTGCCGGGTACGGGCCGTCGCGGGGGAAGGGGAGCGGTGTGAGCGGGGCAGGGGAACGGGACGGGGACGGGTCGCCGTCCGTGTCCGACGAGGAGTGGGAGCGCTTCCTCCAGGAGTCGGTGGCGGGTGCGGCCGGGGCCCCCGAGGAGCCGTCGGCGAACGCCCGCGAGGCGGCGGCGCGGGAGCGGCACCGCCCGCCGCAAGGCCGGCGCCCCCGCCCGCCGGCCCGCGCCCGCCGCGGCACGGGCCGGTACGTCGCCGGGCTGGCGGTGGCCGCCGCCCTCCTGGCGGCGGCGCTCTTCCCGCGGCAGCTCCTCGACTGGGCGGGGGCGGCCTGGCAGGGCGGGACGCGGCCGGCCGCCGAGGAGGCCCCGCGGGACGCGCCCCGCACCGGCCCGGACCTGCGCCCCACCGTGGCCGACCCCTTCCGGGGCTCGCCCGCCGCCGGCTGGGCCGGCGGAACGGCCGGGATCACGGTCCCGGAGGCGAGGGCGACCGGCTGGATGGACGCCGGCCAGGTCGGGCAGGCGCTGCTGCGCAGCCGGGACTTCATGGCGGCCGCCGGACTCGACCCCCGCGTGCTGCGCGGCGAGCGGCCCGAGAAGGCCGTCGCCCTGCTGAACCCGCACCAGAAGGACGTGCGGGAGTACCTCCGCGCCGCCCTCTCGCCGGCGGCGCCCACGCCGAAGACCGACCCGCTGCTGCTGTTCAGCCGCTTCCGGCCGGACCAGGCCCGGCTGGCCGGCGACGTGGTCAGGACCCGGGGACAGCTCACCTACCGGGAGGGGAAGCGCGGGGCGGTCGAGGTGACCGCGGACGTCACCTTCGTCTACCCGGTCACCCCGGCGGCGGCCGACGCGGGAGCGGACGCCGAGGTGGTCCGCACGATCGTGCGGCGCCAGGTGGTGCTGAGCTGGGACGATCCGGCCAAGGTCGTCACGGAGCCGGGCACGGCCTCCCTCGTCTCGTACGCGCTGCACGTGACCAACGGCGGCTGCTCCGGCCCCACCGGCTACTTCGTGCCGCCCTTCGGCACGGCCGGCGACGGGCCCGCCGACCCGGCCGACCGCATCGACCCGTACGACCGCGGCGAGCCCCTCGACACGGGCGACGGGACGAGCGCCGCGGACGGAGGCTGCGCGACCGCCGTCCGCTCCTGAGCCCCACCCGCCGCCGTTCCGAGAGCCGCCGGGAACGACGGCGCGCCCCCGGTCGCGAACGTCGGCCGATGGCCGCGACGGAGGGCGCGCGGGTCGTGCGGGTTCAGTCGTGGGGGACCACGGCCACGGGGGCGGTGGCGTGGTGCAGGACGGCGTGGGTGACCGAGCCGAGGCGCCGCACGCCCTCGCCCCGGCCGCGGCGTCCGACGGCCAGGAGGTGCGCACTGCCGCCGAGGGACAGCAGGATCTCGGAGGCGGAGCCGAACTCGCAGTGCTCGACGACCTCCACCTGCGGATAGGCGTCGCGCCACGGCTTCAGGATGTCGGTCAGGACGCCCTTGCTGACCTCCTCCAGCGCACTCGACTGGTCGGCCGCGTAGAGGGAGGCGGGACTCCAGCCCACGGAGGCGGGGAGGTTCCAGACGTGGACGGCGCGCAGGGGCACCCCGCGCGCGGCGGCGGCGGAGAAGGCGAAGTCCAGCACGGCGTCGCTGCCCGCTCCGGGCTCCTGGACACCGGCCACCACCTCGGCGGGGGCCGGCAGCGCCTCGGGCCGGTCGCCCGCCCGCACCATGACGACGGGCCCCTCCGCCTGGCGGAGCACGTGCAGCGAGACGGAGCCGAGCAGGTAGCCGGTGAGCGTGCCGTGCCCGCGCGAGCCCAGTACCAGCGTGCCGGAGCGCCCGGTCTCGGCGACGAGCGAGGGCACCGGGTCGCCGTCCAGCACCTCCGCGGTGACGTCCAGACCGGGGTGCGACGCCCGGACGCGTGCCTCCGCCTCGGCCAGCGTCCGCCGTACCCAGTCCTCCTCGACCCGGCGGTCCACGCCGTGCGTCACGTCCACGGGGCGCCAGGTCCAGGCGTGCACGAGCCTCAGACGCGCTCCCCGGCGCTCCGCCTCGTCCGCCGCCCAGTCCACTGCCGCGAGTGCGGGGGCCGTCCCGTCCACGCCCGCGGTGATGGTGCCCGTCATGTCGCCTCCCGTTGCCTCGACGTGCGGCTCGGTCGCCGCTGTCGCGATGATGCGTCAAAGATCGCGGTCCCGCGGTCCGGACGCCAGGGCCGTTCGGCCGTACCGCGACCCCATCCGTCCCGGTCCGTGCGTCGCGGGTCGCGGCGCCGGAGGTCCGCACACCAGGGTCCGCGGGTCCCGGCCCGCACGTCCCGGCCCGCGGGTCCCTGCCCGCACGCCCGGGTCCGCACGCCAGGGTCCGCACGCCCGGGTCCGCGGGTCCCGTGCCCCGCGTCCCGCGGCCGGACGGCGTCCCGTCCGGGCGGAGCCACGGCGCCCGGCCGGGTGCTCCCCGGCTGGTCGGGGAACGTGTATCCCGGGAAGGGCGCCGTCATGCGCGTGCCTCGCCGGCCGGTCCCGCCGGGCCGACGGCGGCTCGCACGAGGTGTGTTCGCGCGGGGAGGGCCGCGGCATCCGGGACCATGGGAGGGGGCGCCCCGAGGGGAGCCCCGACGCAGCGCGCCGCAGCACACGCTCCACGCGACGAGGAGGGCCCATGAAGGCCGCCGGAGAAGGACGGCACGAACTGGACGCGGTCAGCGTCCTCAACGCGAAGAGGACGCTCCACCACCTGCTCGAAGCGGCGGGCATCTCGTCCGACGAGACGGAGGAACTGCTCGAACTCGTCGAGGCGGGCGCCGTCGCCCTCGCGCACCAGGAGGTCGAGCAGCTCGTGGGAGAGGCTCCGGAGCGGAAGGGCGAGGCCTACGGGGCCGGGTGGCTCGACGGCGCCCGGACCGTCGCCGAGGCCGTGGGCGACCTCGCCGAGCGGGCCCTGCGGCAGGCCGTCGCCGGCCGGGCCGCGACGGCCCCGGACGCCCGACCGCCCGTCAGGAGGATGGAGGTGGCGCGGGCCAAGGCCGCGGCCGTGCCGCTCTACCTCTCCTTCACCCCGGCCTCCGACCTCGACCCGGAGGTGACGGACCAGGTCCTCACCGCCGTCCTCGGCACCATGGGCGCCATGCGGCGGGCGGCGTACGCGGGGCGGCTGACCGAGTTCGCGACGGCCCAGCACGTACGGCTGGAGCGGCTGTACGCCGAGTACGGGCCGGGCAGCAGCATCGCGATCCACGGCCGGTACTCCCTCGTCCACTCCCCCACCAGCGTCGCCGTGCTGGAACGGCTCGCCGCCGCACCGGAGGCGCTGCGCGAGGAGTGGGACGCCGCCGAGCTGCCGCCCGCGTGGCTGGACGGGCTCACGGCCGCCTGGGGCGCGCCCGCGGACTGACCGGGCGCCCGGCCGTCCCCCGCGGACGTGGGCACGGCTCCGGCCCGCGGGGCCTCCGGGTTACGATTCCGCACGGGCCGGGTACCGGGGATGGCGTCCGGCCGGGCGGTCGTGACCAGGCCGTCGTCGACCAGTGCCTTCCCACCGTGGAGGCGCCGGGCCGGCCACGTGGCGGCACCGCGCAGCGGGAGAACACATGTACATCGCGTCCTCACCGGCACCGCAGACCCCGGCGGACGGGGTCACCGGGTGGGCGGTGGGTCTCGTGGAGGATTTCGGCGGCCCGGGCGCCGGGCTGGCCATCGCGCTGGAGAACCTCTTCCCGCCGCTGCCGAGCGAGGTGATCCTGCCCCTCACCGGGGTCGCCGCCGGGCAGGGGGCGCTCTCGCTGGCCTCGGCACTGTCCTGGACGACGCTGGGCTCCGTCGTCGGCGCGGTGGCCCTCTACTGGCTCGGCCGCGTCTTCGGGCGGGAGCGGATGCACGCCCTGTGGGGGAGGCTGCCGCTGGTGAAGGCGTCCGACCTGGAGCGGACGGAGGCGTGGTTCCTGCGCCACGGCACCAAGGCGGTGCTCCTCGGCCGCATGGTGCCGGTGTTCCGCAGCCTCATCTCCGTCCCCGCGGGGGTGGAGCGCATGTCGCCGACCGTCTTCGTCGCGCTGACCTCGGTCGGCAGCCTGGCGTGGAACTCCGTCCTGGTGCTGGCCGGCTACTGGCTGGGCGACCAGTGGGACACCGTGCAGACGTACGTCGGGTTCGTCTCCAAGGCCGTGGTGGTGGCCGCCGCCGTCGCGCTCGCCGCGTACATCACCGTACGGGTCCGCTCCCGCGGCACCGCGGGCCGCCACCGCCGCACGCGCTGATCTCCGGCCCCGCGGCCGCGCCCGGCCGGGTCCGCTTCCTGGGCGCCGGCATCCGGTTCGACGCCGACGAGCCGCGGCCGCAGGGGCCTCACCGGGCCCGCCCCGGCGCGGCACGCCGCGGCGGGGCGGGCCCGGTCAGCTTCCGGCCGGGGGCCGGTCGTGCGAGGCGAGGGCCGACCTGCGGTACGAGTAGCCGAAGTAGACGACGAGGCCGATCAGGAACCACACCGCGAACCGCAGCCACGTCTCCACCCGCAGGTAGGTGATGAGCCAGAGCGAGGCCGCGACGCCGATCGCCGGGGTGAACGGCATGAACGGGGCGCGGAAGGAGCGCGGCAGGTCGGGGCGGCGGTAGCGCAGCACGATGACGGCCGAGCAGACGACCGCGAAGGCGAGCAGGATGCCGATGTTGGTCAGCTCCGCCGCCTCCCCGATCGGCATGAACCCCGCGATGACCGCCGACACGCCGCCGGCGATCCACGTGACCCGGGTCGGGACGTGCCGGGTCGGGTGGGTCTTGGCGAACCAGCGCGGCAGCAGCCCGTCGCGGCTCATGCTGAACCACACACGGGTGACTCCCAGCATGAACGTGAACATGACCGTGAGGATCCCGACGATCGCGCCGACGGCCACGATGTCCGCGACCACGCCGAGCCCCACCGACTTGAAGGCCGTCGAGAAGCCGCTCTCCGGGTCGATCTCGGTGTACTTCTGCATGCCCGTCAGCGCCAGGCAGGCCAGCACGTACAGCACCATGGCGATGGCGAGCGAGTAGACGATCGCCTTGGGCATGTGCCGCTGCGCGTCCTTGGACTCCTCGGCGGCGGTGCTCATCGCGTCGTACCCGAAGACGGCGAAGAAGACCGTCGCCGCGCCGGTGAAGGCGCCGCCGAGGCCGTACGGGAAGAACGGGGTGTAGTTCTCGCTCTTGACGTGGAAGAAGCCGACCACGATCACCAGCAGCACCACGAGGACCTTGAACACCACGACCGCGGTCTCGAAGCGGGCGGCGTTGCGGATCCCGAGGGTGAGCAGGTACGCGATGAAGAGGCAGAGCAGCGCCGCGAAGAGGTCCACGCGGTGGCCCTCGCCCGTGCCGGGGGCGCCCAGCATCCACGCGGGCAGGGACAGGCCGGTCTCGGTCAGGAGGAAGTTGAAGTAGCCGGAGATGCCGATGGCGACGACCGCGACGATCGCCGTGTACTCCAGCAGCAGGTCCCAGCCGATGAACCAGCCCACCAACTCGCCCAGGACCGCGTACCCGTAGGTGTAGGCCGACCCGGCCTTCGGGATGAGCCCGGCGAACTCGGCGTACGAGAAGGCGGCGGCGGCGCTGGCGACCCCCGCGATGAGGAACGACACCAGCACGGCGGGCCCGGCCGTACCGTTGGCGACCGTGCCCGCGAGGGTGAAGATCCCCGCGCCGATGATGCCGCCGACGCCGATCGCGGTGAGCTGCCACAGGCCGAGCGTGCGGGCGAGCCGCTCGCCGGGGCCGCCCTCCGGCTCCTCGATCGCCTCGATCGGCTTCTTGCGCAGCACGCCCTGTCCGGCGCCCCGTGCCGCGCCCTGTCCACCCTGTCCCATCCGGAGCCTGGCCATGAACCGTCCTCTCCGTCGCGGCTGACGGGGGCTCATGATGGCCGAACACCCGGTCGGACGGAAGAAGCCGCACCGCCACGTGTGCGCCGGAAGCGGCCGGTTCGCGGGAACCGCCCCGCCGGCCCGGCCGGATGCGCGCCCCGGTGGCCCTCAGGGCTCCGGGACGTCCGGGATGTCCGAGGCGTTCAGGACGTGCGGGGCGTTCAGGGCGTCCGGGGCGTCCGGTGCGTCCGGTGCGTGCAGGGCGTCCGGGGTGTCCGGTGTGTTCCGGGCGTCCGGTACGAGGGTGGTGGCGGCGCCGCGCACGGCCGCGGTGTGCGGGGCGGGCGCCGCCCGCACCGGTGCGCGCAGCCGCGCCCCGAGGCCGGCGGCGGTCTCGGGGCGCAGGGCCCCGCCGCCGGTGAGGAGGATGCCGCGGCGCAGCGCCTCGGCGCTCCGCGGTGTGCGGTCGGCGCGGAACATGTCCGTGACCATGTCCGCGGCGGCGTCGGCCAGGTCGTCCGGGGTGGTGCCGGCGTCGAGGTCCGCGGTGCCGAGAAGGGCGCGGTACGCGTTGACGACGGCGCCGCCGGTGAGGAGGGCGACCTCCGTGAGGTGGGCGCCCACGTCGACGACGAGGAGCGGCCCGGAGAGGTCGGCGGCCGCCCCCAGCGCCGCGGCCCGCGCGGCCGGGACGGTCAGGACGCGGCGGGGCCGCAGCACCCGCAGGGCGGTGAGCGCGGCGGCCCGGTGCTCCACGCCGCCCAGCACCGGTACGGCGAGCACGATGAGCGGCCGGGCGCCGGGCGGGATGCGGTGGCCGAGCAGCCGGTGCAGCATCCGGGCGGCGCCCTCCGGGTCGACGACGGCGCCGCGCCGCACCGGGTACGACACGCCGCCGCCGGCCGGGAAGGCGACCGTCGGCACGTCCAGGACGGCGCCCCGGCCGGGCGCCCACACGCGGGTGCGGGCGCTGCCCAGCTCCACGGCGAGCCCCGGACCGGGACGGCGCGCGCCCGCCGCGGCGGGGCGGGGGCGCGGGGCGGGGCCGGACCGCGCGGCCGGGCGGCAGCCGCTCACCGGAGCGCCTCCCGGACCCGGTGGCAGCGGCCGCAGTAGCGGGCCTGGGGCACGATGGTCAGCCGCCGCAGCTCGATGGGGTGGCGGCACAGCTCACAGGTGCCGTAGCCGCCCCGGTCCATGCGCTCCAGGGCGGCCTCCACGTCGTGGAGCACCATGCGCGCGGAAGCGGTCAGCTCCGCCTGCACCTCCCGCCGCGCGGCGGCCCCGTCCCAGGGCGCCCCTCCCCCGGGCCCGGCCGTCTCCGGGGCGGGGTGCGCGGCCCGCCCCGCGGGGACGGGCCCGGGGGCCTCGCGGGTGAGCGCCGGACCGGCGGTCCCCGGTCCCGGATCGGCGGCGGGAACGGGGGCCCCGTGGACGGCGGCCTCCGGCACGGGGACGGGGGCGACGCCGTCGACGGCGGCCTCCGGTACGGGGGCGGGGGCCTCCGGTACGGGGGCGGGGGCGACGTCCGGGACGGCGGCCTCCGGCGCGGGGGCGCGGCCGGTCATCCGGGCCAGCTGCTCCAGGCGGAAGCGGCGCTGCTCCTGGAGGCTGCGCCGGAGGGCGGCGAGGTCCTGGGCGGTCAGGCCCGCGTCGGCGCGGGCGGTCCGGTTGCTCACGGGTCACCACTCCACAGGGTGCACGGTGCGGGCGGAACACGAAGGACCCGGCGCGCGCCGGGCCGGGGCCGGCACGCCGGCCGGGCGGGCCCACGGGCCCGGTGGGGCAAGCCGCCGGGCGTGCCGGCCGGCCCCGGTGGTCAGGTGGCGCTGCTGCGGCAGCCGACGCAGTGCCGGGTGTACGGCAGGATCTCCAGGCGCTCGGCCGGGATGGCGCCGCCGCAGCCCTGGCAGCTGCCGTACGTGCCGGCGGCGAGGCGTTCGAACGCCGCGTCGATCTCCTTCAGCACGCCCCGGGTGGAGGCGCGCTGGCTCGCGAGGAGGTCGTCGGACGCCTGCTGCCCGACCCCGGCCGCCTCGATGGCCTTGAGCTGGGTGAGCCGCGACTCGCGTTCGTGTTCGAGGCGCTGGCGGGCCTCGTGGTCCGTCAGCCGGCCGGGGGCTGCCCCGGAAGCGGCGCTGCCGAGCGTCATGGCGTACTCCTCCTGTGGGAAGGGGGTCGGGAACACAGGGGCCGCACGGCGTCGCCCGGCTCTCCGGGCCGCCGGGCGGCTGATCCCCCACCATCGCCGTTCGGCCCGCTCCGGGCCATGGGTCGCCGCACCCATTTCCGGTGGGGCGCGTGATGCAGGAAGGCGCGGGTCCGTGGCACCTCCGTGGGGGCGGTTGGGTGCCGGGCCCCATCGACGGCGGGGCGCGGGAGGGGCAGGCTGGGCGGAATGCCCGCGGCGGCCCGGCGGGACGGGCGGGGCGGCCGGGACGGGAGCGGGGCCGCCCGGTGGGCGGTGACGGGTCCGGGTCGCCGAGGATAGTGGTGGCAGCTGTGGGGTTGATCGGAAGGTTCTGTGCGCCGTGTCCTTGTTCTGGCGGATTTTCGGGCTCAACGCCGTGGTGCTGGGTGCGGCCACGGCGCTGCTGCTGTGGGCCCCGGTGACCGTGTCGGTACCGGTGCTGCTGACGGAGGCGGTGATCCTCGTCGCCGGGCTCGGTGTGATGCTCGTCGCCAACGCCGCGCTGCTGCGGGTGGGCCTCGCCCCGCTGGAGCGCCTGACCCGCGAGATGGCGACCGTGGACCTGCTGCGGCCCGGCCAGCGGCTGCCCGTGCCGGGACACGGCGGGGTGGCGGAGCTGATCCGCACGTTCAACGACATGCTGGACCGGCTGGAGGCGGAGCGGGCGACGAGCAGCGCCCGCGCCCTGGACGCGCAGGAGTCGGAGCGGCGCCGGGTGGCGCAGGAACTGCACGACGAGGTGGGCCAGAGCATGACGGCGGTGCTGCTCGGGCTGAAGCGGGCCGCGGACCGGGCGCCGGAGCCGCTGCGGGCGGAGCTCCAGCAGGCGCAGGAGATCACCCGGTCGAGCCTGGACGAGGTGCGGCGGCTCGCCCGCCGGCTGCGCCCCGGCGTGCTGGAGGACCTCGGCCTGGCCAGCGCGCTGATGTCGCTCGCCGACGACTTCGCGACCCACACGGGGCTGACCGTCCGGCGCCGTCTGGACGGGGACCTGCCGCCGCTGGACCGGCAGACCGAGCTGGTGCTGTACCGGGTCGCGCAGGAGGGGCTCACCAACGCCGCCCGGCACGCCGACGCCGCCCGCGTCGATCTGGGACTGCGCCGGACGCCGGACGGTGTGGTGCTGTCCGTGGAGGACGACGGCCGGGGCGTGGGCGTCGCGCCGGAGGGGGCCGGCATCCGGGGCATGCGGGAGCGCGCGCTGCTGGCCGGTGCGACGCTCGAGGTCACACGCGGCCGCCTGGGCGGCGCCCTCGTCACCCTGTCCGTACCGATCGCCGGGAAGGCCCAGTGAACCAGCCCCAGAACCACCCCGTCCGCATCCTGCTCGCCGACGACCACGCGCTGGTCCGGCGGGGCGTCCGGCTCATCCTGGACGGCGAGCCCGACCTGGAGGTCGTCGCCGAGGCCGGGGACGGCGCCGAGGCCGTCGCCCTGGCCCGCGAGCACCCCGTCGACCTGGCCGTCCTGGACGTGGCGATGCCCCGGATGACCGGGCTCCAGGCGGCGCGGGAGCTGTCCGCCCGCCACCCGTCGACGCGGATCCTGATGCTGAGCATGTACGACAACGAGCAGTACTTCTTCCAGTCCCTCAAGGCCGGGGCCTGCGGGTACGTGCTCAAGTCGGTCGCCGACCGGGACCTGGTGGCCGCCTGCCGGGCGGCGATGCGGGGCGAGCCGTTCCTGTACCCGGGCGCCGTGACGGCCCTGGTCCGCGACTACCTGGATCGGGCCCGGCACGGCGAGGAGCCTCCCGACCGGGTGCTCACCGCCCGCGAGGAGGAGATCCTGAAACTCGTCGCCGAGGGGCACTCTTCCAAGGACATCGCTGACATGCTGGTGATCAGCGTGAAGACGGTGCAGCGGCACCGGGCGAACGTGCTGCAGAAACTGGGGCTGCGCGACCGCCTCCAGCTCACCCGGTACGCGATCCGGGCGGGGCTGATCGAGCCCTGACGGGCGGGGCGGGCCGCGGCACGGGCGGGGACGGGACATGACGGTACGACGGGAGAGGGAGGGGGAGGGCATGCCGCACGACGACGGCACGCGGCACGCCGTGCGCGGCACGGCGGGCGGTCCGCGGGCCGCGCGTACGCGGCGCGGCGGGCGGCCCGTGCCGCCCGCCGCCGGCCCCGGTGCCGGTCGCTCCGGTGCCGGTGCCGGTCCCCGGCGTACGCCCGCCGCCGGCCTCCGCACGGCGCGGGCCGCCTCGGGGGCGGCCCGCGCGCTCGCCTCCGCCTCCGGTACCGCCGGGGCGGTCGCCGCGGCGGTGGCCGCCGTCCTCCTGGCCGTGCTCGGGGTCCTCGCCCCCGCCGCCCACGCCGCTCCCGTGCCCGTCGCGTCCCCGACCGGGACCGGGCCCGGGGGCGCGGGCCGGGCGGGGCACCCGGACGGGCCGGACCACGGGGGCGGTGCCGCCGAGGGGGACGCCCCGCGCGGGGGTGCCTCCGGCGACCGGGACGCCCCGCGCGGGGGCGCCCCCGCCGGGGAGGCCGCCGACGCGTGTGCGACGGCCTGCTCGTCCGCCCCGCGCCCGTACGCCGACGTCTCGCGCACCCGTCTCGTCCCGCCGCCCACCGGCGCGGCCCTGCCCCCGCCGCCCCCCGCACCCGACCCGCCCGCCGTCCGGCCGGCCGCGCCCGCGCCGAGCCGCGACGCGGCGCACGTCCACCGGCCCACGCGCCGCACCGGGCGCGCCCCTCCCCCGCCTCCAGCCCCCTGACCGTCCCGTCATCCGCCCGCGCGCCGCCCCACGCGGCCGCGGCGTCCGCCTGCTGGAGGCCCCTTGACCCGCGCCATGCGGGTGCGAGCCCTGCTCGCACTCGCCATCGTCGCCCTGTCCGTGTACATCGCCGTGACCGTCCCCGCCCGCCTGGGCCTCGACCTGCGCGGTGGCACGCAGATCGTGCTGGAGACCCGCGACTCGCCCACCGCCACCGCCGACGCGAAGGCCACCGACCGCACCGTGGAGGTGCTGCGCCGCCGTATCGACGCGCTCGGCGTGACCGAGCCCGTCCTCACCCGCTCCGGCGACCGCCGGATCATCGTCGAGCTGCCCGGGGTCCAGGACCCGCGCGCGGCGGCCGACGTGCTGGGCCGCACCGCCCAGCTCACCTTCCACCCCGTGCTGGGCATGGCGCAGGACGCTCCGCCCGCCACGCCGGAGCAGGGCCCCAAGCCCAGCCCGACCCCGTCCCCGTCCGGTGAGACGGTCCTCGCCGACGAGGACGGCACCCGGCTGCGCCTCGGGCCCTCGAAGATGACCGGTGCCGACGTCTCCGAGGCACAGGCCGTGATCGACACGCAGAACGCCCTGGGCTGGTACGTGGACGTCGAGTTCAAGGACAAGGGCGCCGACGGGTGGGCGCGGCTCACGGGCAAGGCGGCGTGCTCCGCGCCCGGCGACCCGGCCCGGCGCGTCGCGATCGTCCTGGACGACAAGGTCATCTCGTCGCCGCAGGTGGACGAGTCGATCGGCTGCGACACCGGCATCGTCGGCGGCTCGACGCGCATCACCGGCGGCTTCTCCGCCGACGAGGCGCGCGAGCTGGCCCTGCTGATCAACGGCGGCGCGCTCCCCGTCCCGGTGGAGACGGTCGAGCAGCGGACGGTCGGCCCGACGCTCGGCGCGGAGGCGATCCGCAGCAGCGCCCTGGCCGCCGTCATCGGCACCGCCCTGACGGGCCTGTTCATCATCGCCGTGTACCGGCTCCTGGGCGGCCTGGCCGTGCTGGCGCTGGCCTCCTACGGCGTCATCTCGTACGCGGCGCTGGCGGCGCTCGGCGCGACGCTGACCCTGCCGGGTCTGGCCGGGTTCGTGCTGGCCATCGGCATGGCCGTCGACGCGAACGTGCTGGTCTTCGAACGGGCGCGGGAGGAGTACGCGCAGCGCGGCACGGCCCGCAAGAGCCTGCGGTCGGCGCTGACCGCAGGATTCCGGCACGCCCTGAGCGCCATCGCCGACTCCAACATCACCACCCTCATCGCGGCGGTGCTGCTCTTCCTGCTGGCCTCGGGCCCGGTGCGGGGCTTCGGCGTGACGCTGGGCATCGGCGTCCTCGCGTCGATGGTGAGCGCCCTGGTCGTCACCCGCGCGCTGGCGGACTTCGCGGTGGCGCGCAAGGCGGTGCGGCGGCGCCCGCTCTGGTCGGGCATCGGGAGCACCGGCGCCGTGCGGGCCCGGCTGCTGCGCCGCGACCCCGACCTGATGGGGCGCAGCCGCCGCTGGCTCACCGTCTCGGCGGTGGCCGTGCTGCTGGCCGTCTCCGGGATCTTCGTCAGGGGGCTGGACCTCGGGGTGGAGTTCACCGGCGGGCGGCTCGTGGAGTACTCCACGTCGTCGCCGGTGGACGCGGACCGGGCGCGCGACGCGCTGGCCGACGCCGGGTTCCCGCGCGCCGTGGTGCAGACGTCCGGGGAGGGCGGTCTGACCGTCCGCACGGACCGGATGTCGAACGACGAGGCGGCGCGGATCGGCGAGACGGTCTCCGAGCTCGTCGGCGGCGGGGCGGAGAAGGTCCGTGACGAGCTGATCGGGCCGAGCCTCGGCGCCGAGCTGCGCAAGGGCGCCCTCATCGCGCTCGCGGTGGCGGTGGGCGCCCAGCTTCTCTACCTGGCGGTGCGGTTCCGGTGGCAGCTCGGCGCGGCGGCCGTCGTGGCGATGGTCCACGACGCGGCGATCCTGGTCGGCGTGTTCGCGTGGCTGGGCAAGCCCGTCGACGGGGTGTTCCTGGCGGCGCTGCTGACGGTGATCGGCTACTCGGTGAACGACTCCGTGGTCGTCTTCGACCGGGTGCGGGAACTGACCGGGGCCACGGGGGCGCGCGGGAAGTCGATCGCGCGGCTGACCAACACGGCGCTGCTCCAGACCGTGCCGCGCACCCTGAACACGGGCATGGGCGCGGTGTTCATCCTGGCCGCGCTGGCGGTGCTGGGCGGGGGTTCGCTGACGGACTTCGCCCTGGCCCTGCTGATCGGCATCGTCGTCGGCACGTACTCGTCGATGCTGACGGCGGCGCCGCTGGCGGTGGTCCTCCAGGAGCGCGGCGGGCGGCGTCCCCGCAACGGGACCGGGCGCCCGGCGCGGCGGCCGGTCCGGGAGGAGGAGCCGAGCCGCGCCTGAGTCCCGGCGGGCGGCCGGTCCGGCTGACGCCGGGCGGGCCGCCCGCCGCGGGGCGGCCGACGCGGAGAGCCGGCGCCGCGGGGGCGGCCGGGGCGGACCGCCCCGGGCGGGCCGCCCGGAACGGGGGCCCGGCGCGGACCGCCCGGCCCGGCTCCGGCCGCGTCCCGCCGCTCAGCCGCCCCCGCCGTGGACGCCGACCTCGCGCAGCGAGTACCCCCAGCGGGTGGCGCGCTCCACCCCGTGGACGCGGACGTACCGCGCCTGCGTCGCGGCGAAGCGGGCCGTGTCCAGGCCGCCGTCGCCGGACGCCGTGGACCAGGTGGTGCGCCAGGTGCGCCCGTCGGCGGACACCTCCACCCGGTACGCCTTCGCGTACGCGTCCTCCCAGTCGAGGGTGACCCGCTCCACGGTGCGCGGGGCGCCCAGGTCGACGCGGAGCCACTGGTCGTCGCTCCACTCGCTGGCCCAGCGGGTGCGGGTGTCGCCGTCGACGGCCTTGCCGGGGCCGTGGCCGGCGAACGGGTCCCACCACTCGCTGGAGCTGGCCGCCGCCGGGGCGCCGGCCGCCAGGTTCGCGGCCGGTTCGTGGCGCTGGGAGGCGGCCCAGGTGCGCAGGTACGACTCGGCGCCGAGGAGCAGGTCGTCGACGACGTCCTGGCCGCCGGTGACCCGGACGTCCTCCAGCCAGTCGGGGACGAGCCCGTGGTGGGCGGCGCCGTCCGTGTTGACGTCCCAGGTGCGCTCACCGGTGGTCTGCCGGTCGACGAGGGAGCCGCCGTCGGCCGTGCGGAACGGGTACCGCACCGGATCCGGGGCGTCGGCGCCGCGCGGCGCGGGCCAGCCGCCGACGCCGTTCATGTCGGTGCCGTACCCGTACCCGACGCCGTACCGGGCGCGCAGCGCGTCCGTGCGCCGGGCCTCGGCGGTGAACTGCGCGGAGCCGTGCATGTACTGGGCGATGAAGCCGCCCAGGCGGTAGACGCGCTCGGTCCACTCGGCGTCCATCCAGCTGTGCGAGGACAGCACGCCCGGATACGCCTCGGACTCCAGGATGTCGAGGGCGCGGCCGGCCGCCTTGACGCTCATGTGGTCGATCTCCAGCATCATGCCGCGGCGCATCATGCCGCGTACCGCGTACGCGCCGAGGTCGGTGAGGCCGCGGGTGTTGCAGCGGGCGCCCTCCGCGTACGCGGGCACGGTGACGCCGGGCGGCAGCTTCGCCTCGGCGCCGGGGGCGGAGGCGCCGCCGATCGGGTTGTCGTGCTGGGGGCCCGTGCACGGCTCCGTCCTCCAGAACGTGCCGGTGGACAGGAACTGGCCGACGTTGACGGCGGTGCCGAGCGCGCCGGAGTCGAAGCGGACACCGCACAGGGCGTTGTCGAACTTGTGGCAGAGGAACATGCTGCGCACGCCGAGCCGGTGCAGTTCGTCCAGGCCCCGGTCGATGTCCTCGCGGTCGCACCGGGCCACGTCCAGGACCTGCTTGCAGCCGAACGGCTCGGACGTCTCCACGCCGAGCACGACGGCGAGCCTACCCTGCCGGACCACCTCGCGGGCCTGGGCGCTGTCGGTGACGATCCGGAACCAGCCCTTGCCGGGCCCGCCGTACATGCGGTCCACGTACTCCTGCATCTCGTACGTCCTGCGGGCCTGGAGGCGGATGGACTCCATCTCGTCGCAGCCGCGGTCCTTGAAGAAGTAGACCGAGCAGATGACGCCGTTGGTGACGAGGTCGTTGACGAGGACGCGCTGCCCGCCGCGCCAGGCGCGCTCGATCCAGGCGTAGTAGTTCTGCTGGTGGGTGAGGGAGTCGTGGGCGGGCCAGTCGGCGAAGGTGGGCCAGCCGTCCGGGTCGTGCCTGCCGTCGCCGCCCCTGGTGATGAAGTCGAAGAGCGCCAGGGAGCCGTCGGGGTAGTGCTCGGGACAGTCCTCGAGGGCGTCGGCGACGCCGCGTTCGGAGAAGGGCTTCCCGCAGATCAGGCGCCCGCCGAACGCCTCGTTGGACATGATGTGGTTGTGGGCGTCCACGAAGCCGCGCACCCGGCCCTGGGCGTCGGTGCCCCCGAAGGGCTCGCCGGTGACGCCGACCGCCGAGTCGGGGGCGGGCCGCGCCACGGGCTCCCACCAGGCGGGCCGGGCTCCGGTGGGCGGGGTGCCGGCGCCGGACGGGGCCGCGGGGCCGAGGGCCAGGGCCGTCGCCGCGACGAGAAGCGACAGCAGCGCGAGGAGGCCGCGCCGGGAGGCGTGGCGGGAGGCGTGCGAGGGTCGGGGCATGGGCGCACCGCCAGAGTCGTCATGAGCCCGTCACATGGGTCCGACGAGGATCGGGGCGGCGCGCGGAACAGTCAAGGGGCGTGCGGGGAGAGGCGGTTGGGCGCGCCGGAAGCGGGGGCGGGCCGGCCGCCGGACCGACGCGGGCGCGCCGGTGCGTCAGTCGGGTGAGGCGGCCATGCCGAAGAGCGCGGCGTAGCCGTCGGGGAGCCGCCCGACGATCCGGTCCAGCTCCTCGCCGGGCACCATCTCGGCCAGCGTGGTCAGGACGGCGGTCGCGTCCCACTCGGCGGTACGAGGACGCGGTCCGGTGCGCATCCCGACGCGCCGCTGGAACTCCTCGATACCGAAGCCCTCGGCCGGGCGGTCGCCGTCGGGGGCGAGCAGCTCGCCGAGGCCGCTCGGCAGCAGCCGGGCCAGGTCGGCCGCCTCGCCGGGCGCGACGCGGTGGCCGAGCACCCCCAGCACCGCACGGGTGATGTGCGCGGCCTCTTCCTGGTCGTAGTACTCGCCCCGCTCACGCACCCGCGTGAGGAACTCGTCGTACCGCATCGGTCGTGCCTTCCTGCCGTACGGCTCCCGCAGAGCCACCCACGTCACGGTAGGGCGGGGCGGGGCGCGGCGCACTCCGCGGCCGCCGGGAGCGGCGGTGGGCGCGGGGATGGGCGCGGGGATGGGCGCGGGGCCGGGAGCGGGGCCGGGCGCGGGGCCGGGCGGCACCGGCGTACGGCGGCGGAAGGCGCCACCGGCACCGCCCCGGCGCCCCCGCCCGCCCCGGAGACCGCGCCGGAACCGGCACGGGGGGCATCGGCGGCGCCGTCCTGGGCACCCGTCCGGCGGACAGCAATCGGGTGACGCTCAGGAGGAGACCGTGGCCACCGGCCCGCCCGCGCACGACGGCGCCGACGACCTGGAGACCCGCTTCACCGGGGCGCTGGAGGACGTGACCGCCGCCAGGCTGGTCACCGACCGCTACCTGGACGCCCTGGAGCGCGCCGCCCGGCCCAGCGAGCCGGACCGGCGCGACGACGTGCTGCTCGTCGTGACCGAGCTGGCGGGCAACGCCGTCCAGTACGCGCCGGGGCCGTTCTCCCTGCGGCTGCGGCGCACGTTCGACGGGGTCCACGTCGTCGTACGGGACAGCAACCCGCGCCCGCCGGTCCCGCGCCCCTGGTCGCCGGCCGACAACACCGGGGCGGTGGGCTGGTACCTGGTGAACGCGCTCGCCACGCAGGTGAACGTGGAGACCCGGCCCGAGGGCAAGGACGTCCACGTCTTCCTGCCGTGGTGAGCGCCTCACCCGGACGGACCGGCAGCGGCGGCGGGCGGGCCAAGGCCGTGCTGGGGTGGAGTCAAGCGTCGTCCACCGCACGGAGATCCGCCATGTACGAAATGCGCGTCGGTACGGCCGCCACCGGTACGGGCCTGGTCTGGCACGTCGTCGGCCAGGACCGGTCCTCCGCCCTCTGCGGACAGCCGCTCCGGGAGGTGGGCGACGAGACGGACCGGCACTGCCTGTCCTGCATGTCCGCCTTCCAGGAGCTGATGCAGCAGCCGGGCCGCTCCCTGACCCAGACCTGACGGCCCGCCCGCCCCGGCGCTCGGCCGCCGGGGCCCGGTTCACGCCGCGGGCACGTCCGCTTCCCCACCCGCCCCGCCGCACCCCGGGCCGGGTGCGCCGCGGCCTGCGCGGCGCACCCGGTCACGGGCTCGGCGGGGCGGACGGGCCGCCGCCGGGCGGGGCGGACGTGCCGCGCCCCGGCGCACCGTCGTCGCTGACGCTCCCGTACGGGGCCGGTGCGGGCTCCGGGGACGGGGACCGCGGGGTGACCGCCGAGAAGACGACCGCGCCGGCGAGAAGGGCCGTGAGCCCGAACACGGTGCCGGTCAGGGCGCGCAGCCGGCGCTCACTGCCGGTGCGCACCGAGCGGGCCAGCGGCAGCGTCGCCGTGGACACCGCGCCCGCCAGGGCGCTCAGCCGCTCCCGCGCCTCCTCCGGGCCGACCGGTTCGGGGAGCCGCTCCAGGAGGGCGGCCCGTGCGTGCTCCAGGCGGCTGGTCGTGGCCGGAACGGTCGCGGCGGCCTCCGCGGCGGCCTCGTCGACGGTCAGGCCGACGCCGTCGCAGAGCAGCACGGTGCGGCGGTACAGCGGCGGCAGCTCCAGCAGAGCGCGGTGCACCGGGTCGGCGGGCGGCCCCCCGGGGCGCCGGGGCCGGCGGAACCACCGCCAGGGGGCGAGCGCGTGCTCGAAGGCGCGCGACCGGACCCAGCCGACCGGGTCCGGGTCGTGGAAGACCTCGGGCCAGTGCTCCCACGCCCGCTGGAAGGCGTGCTCGACGGAGTCGAAGGCGTCCCCGCGGCGGCCGGTGAGCAGGTACACCTGGTGGATCAGGGCGGGCGCCGCCCGCTCGTAGAGCGCGTCGAACTCCACCCGACCCCTGCCGACGGCGGGCACGGGGGCCGCGCCACCGCCGGGCCCGGCGGCCGTCGCGCCGGCGGACGGGGCCGCGTCGCCGCCGGGCCCGGCGGCGTCCGGACCGGTGGCCGTGGGCGCCTCACCGCCGGACCCGGGGGCGGCGGACCCGGTGGGCAGGGGCACCTCGGCGGTGGTCTCCGCGTCCACCGGGTCGGCACCGGCCGGCCCGGCGTCCGCCGACCGGGGGGCGGTGTCCTCCGGCGGCCGGGTGGCGGTGGTGGGGCCCGTGCCCGGCTCGGGGGCCCCGGACGCGTCGGCGGCGGGTTCGGCGGGCGCGGGGGCGACGGATGCGGGTCCACCGGGCGCGTCGACGGGCGCGGGGGCGACGGATGCGGGTCCACCGGGCGCGTCAACGGGCGCGGGGGCGACGGATGCGGGTCCACCGGGCGCGTCAACGGGCGCGGGGGCGACGGATGCGGGTCCACCGGGCGCGTCAACGGGCGCGGGGGCGACGGATGCGGGTCCACCGGGCGCGTCGACGGGCGCGTCCGCGCCGGGCTCCGCGGAGGCGGGCTCCTCGGCGGGCCCGGCCGCCGCGGGCTCGGTCGAGGGCCGGGGGTCCGCGGGCGCGGGCGCCTGCGCGGACCGCTCGTCGGCTGGCGTGTCGGGGCCGGGCTCGGCGGCGGGGGTCGGGGGGACGGCCCCGGACGGCCGGGACCGGGAGGGCGGGGACTGAGCGGTGGTGCGTTGGCTCATCGAGTCGGCGACCCACTCCGTACGAAAAAGCGCAGAGGCGCGTCTTGGCGTGACATAGACATGATTGGCGCAGTGTGCCACGGCTTGGCCACTGCTGGCAGAAACGTTACTGCCGACCACTGTCAAGGACGGCCTCCGCCCCCCGCACGGCGTGGCGCGGGCCGGTTCGGCTGCGCCGCGGCCACCGGTGGAGGGGCGGCTGCCCCCACGCACGGGACGGCCGGGGGCGGTTTTCGGCCGACCGAGTGACAGATGAAACCGGTGGGACGGGAGGGACCGTCGTCGTGGATGTCGTCCTGCCGTAGGGAGAAGGGGTCCATCGTGGATCGCACCACCGCACGTCCGAACCGCCGAGCCGTCCTCGCCACAGGGGTGGGGGCCGCGCTGGCGGCCACCGCGGCAGCGGCGGGCCCCGCGCACGCCGCTCCGGGGCGGGGCGCCCGCGTCGAGGGGCGCCTGCGGGCGCTGGAGCGCACGCACGACGCGCGGCTCGGCGCGTTCGCGTACGACACGGGCACGGGGCGGACGGTGGCGTACCGCGCGGACGAGCGCTTCCCGATCGCGTCGATGTTCAAGACGATCGCCGTCGCCGCCGTGCTGCGCGACCTGGACCGGGACGGCGAGGTCCTCGCCCGGCGCGTCCACTACACGGCGGACTACGTGAAGCGGTCGGGCTACTCCCCCGTCACCGGGCTGCCGGAGAACGTGGCGAACGGCATGACCGTCGCCGAGCTGTGCGAGGCGACGCTGACCCGCAGCGACAACACGGCGGCCAACCTGCTCCTGCGCGATCTGGGCGGCCCGACCGCGGTGACCCGTTTCTGCCGCTCCGTCGGCGACCACGTCACCCGGCTGGACCGCTGGGAGCCCGAGCTGAACTCGGCCGAGCCCGGGAGGGTCACCGACACCACGTCGCCGCGCGCCATCGGCCGCACGTACGGGCGGCTGATCCTCGGCGACCTGCTGGCGGCGCACGACCGGGAGCGGCTGACGCGGTGGATGCTGGACAACCGGACGAGTGACGAGCGGTTCCGCAAGGGCCTGCCCGCGGACTGGCTGCTGGCGGACAAGACGGGCGGCGGCGACTACGGCACCAACAACGACGCGGGGGTCGCCTGGCCGCCCGGACGCCCGCCGGTCGTGCTGGCCGTCCAGACGACCCGGTTCACCCCGGACGCCGAGGCCGACAACGTCCTCGTCGCGGAGGCGGCACGCCTCCTGGCGGAGGCGATGACCGACTGAGGCGGCTGACCGGTCCGGCCTGCCCGTCCCGGCCGGCCCCCGACCGTCGCGCGCAGGCGCGGGCGCGGGTGGGTGCGGCCCCACGGGGGGCGCGCGCGGCCCCGTGGGGCTCGTGGCCGGCGGGCAGGACAGGACCGGGCCGCGCGGCCGCGGGCGTGCGGGCGGCGCGGCGCGGGAGGGGTGTGCCCCTCATGGCCCTGTCCGGCCGTCCCTCCCGGCCGGACGGGGCCATGATGGGCGGTGGAGCCCGTTCCTCGCGCCCGTACCGCGTGACCCCGGGGCCCTGGGGCACGCGGGCGGGCGACGACGCTAGGAGACGCCGCCATGACCCCAGGCACGGCCCGCAGCCCGGTGGTTCCCGCGCTGCGGTCCGCGCGTGCCGTCGTCTTCGACACGGACGGGGTGCTCACCGACTCGGCGCGGGTCCACGCGGCGGCGTGGAAGGAGGCGTTCGACGCCTGGCTGGCCGCCCTGCCGCGGGACACCGCGACCAGTGGTGCCGCCGACGGCGCCGGCGCGGCCTCCCGGCGGCCGTTCGACGCGGCGGAGGACTACCGCCGGTACGTGGACGGGCGCTCCCGGCTGGACGGGGCCGCCGCCTTCCTCGCCGCGCGGGGCCTGCCCGCCGACCGGGCCGCCGTGGCGGCGGTCGCCGCCGACAAGGAGCGCCGCTTCACCGAGCGGCTGCGGGACCGCCCCGTGGCCGCCTACCCCGGTTCGGTGCGTCTGCTGCGCGCCCTGCGCGGGGCGGGGGTGCCGATGGCCGCCGCCTCGGCGTCCCGGCACGCCCGCGAGGTGCTGGCGGGCGCCGGGCTGCTCGACCTGTTCGACGCGCTGGTGGACGGGGTGGAGGCCGCCCGGCTGGGGCTGCCCGGGAAACCGCACCCGGCGCTGTTCCTGGAGGCGGCGCGGCGGCTCGGCATCCCGCCCGGGCGGTGCGCCCTGGTGGAGGACGCCCTGGCGGGGGTGGAGGCGGGGCGGCGCGGCGGCTTCGGGCTGGTGGTCGGCGTGGACCGCGCGGCCGGAACCGGCGCGGCCGGAACCGGCGCGGGCGGGAGCGGCGCGGGCGGGAGCGGCGCGGGCGGGAGCGGCGCGGGCGGGAGCGGCGCGGGCGGGAGCGGCGCGGGCGGGAGCGGCGCGGGCGGGAGCGGCGCGGGCGGGAGCGGCGCGGGCGGCGCCCCGGAGGGCGGCGCGGACACGGCCACCGGGCCAGGGGCGGCGGGCGCCACGGACGCGGCGGCCGGCACAGGAACCGGGTCCGGCGCCCGGTCCGGGGCCGGGGCGCCGACGCGGGCCGGGGAGGATACGCCCACCGCGGGGGCGCTGCGGCGGCACGGCGCGGACCTCGTCGTGGCGGACCTCGCCGAGCTGCTCGCCGGGCGGGAGGGAGAGCCGTCATGAGGGACTGGACGTGGGAGTTCGAGGGGTACGCGCCGGAGCGCGAGTCGCTGCGCGAGTCCCTGTGCACCCTGGCGAACGGCTACTTCTCGACGCGCGGCGCGCTGCCCGAGTGCGCCGCGGACGGCACGCACTACCCGGGGACGTACGTCGCCGGCTGCTACGACCGGCTCGTCTCGGAGGTGGCCGGGCGGCAGGTCGAGAACGAGGACCTGGTGAACCTGCCGAACTGGCTGCCGGTGCGCTACCGGGTGGCCGACGGCGCCGAGCCGGGTCCGTGGCTGGAGCCCGCGCACGAGTTCCTCACCGACCACGTGGTCTCCCTCGACGTGCGCGGCGGCGTGCTGGAGCGGCGCAGCCGGTACGAGGACGACGACGGGCGGCGCCTGGCGGTGCGGCAGCTCCGGCTGGTCCACATGGGCGACCCGCACGTGGCGGCGCTGCGCACCGAGTTCACCGCCGAGAACTGGTCGGGGGCGCTGGAGGTGGAGGCCGCGCTGGACGGCGCGGTCGCCAACACGGGTGTGGCCCGGT
Organism: Streptomyces fradiae ATCC 10745 = DSM 40063; assembly: GCF_008704425.1. Lineage (NCBI taxonomy): Bacteria > Bacillati > Actinomycetota > Actinomycetes > Kitasatosporales > Streptomycetaceae > Streptomyces > Streptomyces fradiae. The sequence continues at coordinate 5,826,891 of NZ_CP023696.1, read as the reverse complement.
ACCGGCAGCTCGCGTCGCGGCACCTGGAGGACCTGAAGACCGGCGAGACCGCGGACGGCCGGGTGTGGCTGAGCTGCCGTACGGTCTCGTCCGAGGTGCGGATCGGGCTGGCCGCGCGGACGACGGCACCCGCGGACGCCGATGTGGTGCACGCGGAGGGCCGGGTGACGCAGCGGTACCTGCTGACGCTGCAACCGGGCGCGCCGGTCGTGGTGGACAAGGTGGTGGCGCTGCACACCTCGCGGGACCGGGCGATCTCCGACCCGCTGCACGCGGCGGTGGACCGGGTGGGCCGGGCGGACGGCTTCGGGCGGCTGGTGGCGACGCACCGGGCGGCGTGGCAGCAGCTGTGGCGGCGCGGCGAGCTGGAGGTGCCGGAGCAGGCGGGCCGGATCCTGCGGCTGCACCTGTTCCACGTGCTGCAGACGCTGTCGCCGCACACCGCCGACCTGGACGTGGGCGTGCCGGCGCGCGGGCTGCACGGGGAGGCGTACCGGGGCCATGTGTTCTGGGACGAGCTGTTCGTGCTGCCGTATCTGAACCTGCACTTCCCCGAGGTGTCGCGGGCCCTGCTGGCCTACCGCCACCGGCGGCTCGGGCGGGCGCGGGCGGCGGCGCGGGACGCGGGCCGCGCGGGGGCGATGTACCCCTGGCAGAGCGGCAGCGACGGCCGGGAGGAGGCGCAGCGGGTGCACCTCAACCCCCGGTCGGGGCACTGGCTGCCGGACCACTCGCACCTCCAGCACCATGTGGGCTCGGCCATCGCGTACAACGTGTGGCGGTACTGGGAGGCGACCGGCGACGACGAGTTCCTGCACACCAAGGGCGCCGAGACGCTGCTGGAGATCGCCCGGTTCTGGGCGGACTCGGCGCAGTACGACGAGGCGCTGGACCGGTACCGGATCCGCGGGGTGATGGGGCCCGACGAGTACCACGACGCGTATCCGGGGGCGGCGGCGCCCGGCCTGGACGACAACGCGTACACGAACGTGACGGCGGCCTGGGTGCTGGCGCGGGCGCTGCAGCTCATGGCGGAGCTGCCGGAGCCGCGGCGGCGGGAGCTGGAGGAGCGGATCGGGCTGCACCACGGCGAGACGGCGCTGTGGGAGGAGGTGTCGCGGCGGCTGTACGTGCCGTTCCACGACGGGGTGATCAGCCAGTTCCACGGCTACGGGGAGCTGGAGGAGCTGGACTGGGAGGGGCTGCGGCACAAGTACGGGGACATCCGGCGGCTGGACCGCATCCTGGAGGCGGAGGGCGACACGGTCAACCGCTACCAGGCGTCCAAGCAGGCGGACGTGCTGATGCTCGGCTACCTGTTCCAGCCGGCGGAGCTGCGGGGCCTGCTGCGGCGGCTGGGGCACGTGCTGGACGACGACACATGGTGGCGGACCGTCGACTACTACCTGCGGCGCACCAGCCACGGCTCGACGCTGAGCGTGCTGGTGCACGGGTGGGTGCTGGCGCGGGTGCGGAGGGCGGGCGCCTGGGAGTTCTGCCAGGAGGCGCTGGAGGCGGACATCGCCGACGTGCACGGCGGGACGACCGGTGAGGGCATCCACCTGGGCGCCATGGCGGGCACCCTGGACCTGGTGCAGCGGGGGCTGACGGGCCTGGAGACGCGGGGCGGCACACTGCGGCTGGACCCGGTGCGGCTGCCGGAGCTGTCGGAGTACGCGTTCACGCTGCGGTTCCACGGGCACTGGGGGGTGCGGCTGCGGATGACGCCGGACAGCCTGCACGTGGCGGTGCCGGAGTCGGGCGTCGCGCCGATCGACATCGCGCTGCCGGGGACGGCGGTGTCCATCGAGCCGGGCCGCTCGGTACGGCTGCCGCTGCCGGAGTAGGCGCCGCCGGGGCGCGGGCCGCCGGGCTCCCGGCCCCTCCGGACCGGGCGGTGCCGGCGCGTCCGGCCCCCGGGCGCGCCGGCCCCCGGGCGCCTCGGCACCCGGCGCGCGGGGCCCCGGCTCCCGGGGCGTCCGGTACCGTCCGGGCCGTGGCGTCCACGGCCCGGACGGCTTCGCGGGGCTCAGCCCGCGAACCAGGGCACCCTGCACACGTGGGGCGCGTTGCCCTCGGGGCACAGCGCCCGCAGGGCGGCCTTGCGGATCGCCCGCCAGGTGCGCAGCGAGCACACCACCGCGACCCGCAGGTCCACGGCCCGCCGGGCGCCGGGGTCCTGCCCCGGGTGCTCGTCGGCCCACTGCTCGGCGAGGAAGTCGTACGCCTCCCCGGCCGTCATCTCACCGGACGGCAGGACGTCCGAGACCGTCACGGCGACGACCCGGGCGCCTCGCGCCCTGGCCTGAGCCTCGACGAGACCGGCGACCCGCGCGGCGTCCCGCTCGTCCGCGTACAGGCCGAAGGCCAGTGTGCGTGTCCTCATGGTGCGCCTACTTCTTGACGCCCTTCTTGGTGCAGTGCTTGGCACGGTAGCCCTTCGGCATCTTGTCGTTGGCGTTCTTGATCGCCGCCTTGTAGGCCGCGTCCGGGGTCTTGCCGGTGCCGGTCGCCTTGAAGAGCCCGTGCCCCGAGGAGTCGGCTATGCGCCACTTGGTGCACTGCACCTCGGCGCGCCACAGCTTGCCGGCCGCCTCGGCCGGCCCCGTGAACCCGACGGCCAGCAGGGCGGCTGCGGCGAGTGCCGAGACCCCGGCTCCGAACTTGCGCATGGTGGTTCCCCCTTGGGACAGCGATGAGGGGACCCGCCGGAAGCGGAGTCCCCGGAAAGTGGTCGTGATCATGAAACACGGGCGGTGAGCGGCCGAGCAAGATCATTTTTGGCCGGGAAGCCGGATGCGCGCCCTCGCGGCCAGGGGACCGCATCGGGACTCGGCGCCCTCGCCGGGGCGACCCGCGCGCATCCCCTGCCGCCGGGATGACCCGCACACACCTCCGGGCCGTCGCGGCAACAGGGGGCGCACGGCGCAGAGTTGGCGCCCCCTCCATGGCGGAACGCGCTACCGCGCACCCTTGATCTCCCCGCAGGTTAGGCTAACCTAACTTCCCGTAGGCGGCGGTGGGCCACCCCCGCCGCGCCTGCCCTGTGCGCGCCTCGCGCGTGACCTCCGCAACACGACCGAAGGGCGTCCGCCATGCCGAACGGTGCGCTGCGCGCCGAGCTCCTCGCGCGCCAGGAGCGACGCGAGTCCTCCGCCCGTACCTACGCCAGCACCCTGCCCCTCGCCCCCGTGCACGCCGCCGGGGCGGTGGTCACCGGCGCTGACGGGCGCACCTACCTGGACTGCCTCTCCGGCGCGGGCACCCTCGCGCTCGGGCACAACCACCCCGCGACCGTCGCGGCCCTCACCTCGCTCCTCGCATCCGGCGCGCCGCTGCACACCCTGGACATGATCACCCCGCAGAAGGACGCGTTCTCGGGGGAGTTGCTCCGGCGCCTGCCGGGCGGGCTGCGGGACCGGGCGCGGCTGCACTTCTGCAGTCCCGCCGGGACGGACGCCGTCGAGGCGGCCCTGAAACTGGCCCGGCACGCCACCGGCCGCCGCGGCGTCGTCGCCTTCACCGGCGCCTACCACGGGATGACGCTCGGCGCCTCCGCCGTGTCCGGCCCACCGCGGATGAGCGGCGCCGTCGGCGCGGACGGCGTCCCGGTGACCCGCCTCCCCTATCCGTACGGGATGCGCTGCCCGTTCGGCACCGGCGACGCCGAGCGGTCCGGGGAGTTGTCGGCGCGGCTGCTGGAGAGCCTGCTGACGGACCCGAGCAGCGGGGTCGGCACCCCGGCGGCGGTCATCCTGGAGGTCGTCCAGGGCGAGGGCGGGGTCGTCGAGGGCCCCGACCGGTGGCTGCGGGAGGTCCGGCGCGTCACCGAGCAGCACGGCGTCGTCCTCGTCGTCGACGAGGTGCAGACCGGCGTCGGGCGCACCGGCCGCTTCTGGGCCTGCGAACGGGCCGGGGTCACCCCCGACGTGCTGGTCACGTCCAAGGCCGTCGGCGGCGGGCTGCCGCTCGCCCTCATCGCGTACCGGCCCGAGCTGGACACCTGGCGCCCCGGCCACCACACGGGGACCTTCCGCGGCAACACGCTCGCCATGGTCGCCGGGGAGATCGCGCTCCGCACGGTCGCCGAGGAGCAACTGGCCGAGCGGGCGCTGAAACTGGGCGAGCGGATCACCCGCGGGCTGCGCGAGGTGGCCGCCTGCGACCCGGGCCTGGGCGAGGTGCGCGGGCGGGGCCTGATGATCGGCGCCGAGCTGGTCGACCGGGACGGCGCCCCCGACCGGTACGGCGTCCCGCCCGGCGATCCCGTCCGCGCCCGCGCCGTCCGCGCGGCCTGCCTGGAGCGCGGGCTCATCCTGGAGCTGGGCGGACGCGACGACACGGTCGTACGGCTGCTGCCGCCGCTGGTCCTCACCGACGAGCAGGCCGACTCCGTCGTGGAACGCCTCGCCGCCGCCCTGGAGAGCACCCGGTGAGCCGCGGCGAGCCGCTCCCCCGCACACCCGCCGCGCCCTCGCCCGGACCGGACGCCGCTCCCTCGCCCGCCCCCGGACAGGCCACTCCCTCGCCCGCCCCCGCACCGGCCGCTCCCACCTCCGCCCCCGCACCGGGCGCTCCCACCTCCGCCCCCGCACCGGGCGCTCCCACCTCCGCCCCCGCACCGGGCGCTCCCACCTCCGCCCCCGCACCGGGCGGCGCCCGGCGGCCCGGCACCGCACCGGCGGACGCTCCCCCGCCCGGGGGCACCCGGCCGCCCGCCCGCCGCGCCGGGCCACCGGTTCCGCCCGGCGAGGTGGACACCGCCGTCGCCGGGGGCGCCCACGGGGCGTACGCCCTGGGGAAGCTGACCTCGGTGGTCCTCGACGCGCTCGCCGAGGGGGCCACCGTCCGGGGCGGCCCCCTGCCCGGCGGCGGACCCGGCGCGGTCGCCGCGCGGTTGCGCGCCGCCTGCGCCCCCGTCCTCCCGGAGCACGGGACGGGCGCCGAGGAGGCCCTGCGCACCGTCGTACGGGCCGTGGCGGAGGGCGCCGCGGACCCGGCCGACCCGTGGTGCACCGCCCATCTGCACTGCCCGCCCCTCGCGGTGGCCGCCGCCGCCGACCTGGCCGCAGCGGCCCTCAACCCCTCGCTGGACTCCTGGGACCAGGCGCCCGCCGCGGCCGTCCTGGAACAGGAGGTCACGGCCGCGCTCGCCGCCCTGGTCTACCCGCGGGCGCCCGCGCCCGACGCGCTCATCACCAGCGGCGGCACCGAGTCGAACCTCGTCGCCCTGCTCCTGGCCCGCGAGCGGGCCCGTGCCGCCGGGGCCCCGGCGCTCCGCGTGGTGTGCGGGGCCGGCGCCCACCACAGCGTGCGGCGGGCCGCCTGGCTGCTGGGCCTGCCCGAGCCCGTCACCGTCGCCTGCCCGGGCGGACGGCTGGACCCGGCCGCCCTGGACCGGGCCCTCGCCCCGCTCGCCCCGCACACCGTCCCGGCGGCAGCCGGCCGGCCGGAGTCCCCGGCGCCCGGCGGGCCGGAGGCGTGCGGCTTACGGGCGGGGCGGAGCGCGTACGGGCCCTCGGGCCCGGCGGCGCCCGGCCGGCCCGCGGCACCCGTCCTGGTGGTGGCCACCGCCGGGACCACCGACGAGGGGCTGATCGACCCGCTGCCCGAGCTGGCGCGGGTGGCGGCCCGGCACGGCGCCGAACTGCACGTGGACGCCGCGTACGGCGGTCCGCTGCTGTTCAGCGACCGGCTGGCGCCGCTCCTGGACGGGCTGGACTCGGCCGTCTCCGTCACCTTCGACCTGCACAAACTGGGCTGGCAACCGGTCGCCGCCGGGGTCCTCGCGGTGTCCGGCACGGATCTGCTCGCCCCGCTCGCGCTGCGCGCCGACTACCTCAACGCCGACGACGACGGCGAGGCCGGCCTGCCCGACCTGCTGGGCCGCTCGCTGCGCACGACCCGCCGCCCCGACGTGCTCAAGATCGCCGCCACACTGCGGGCGCTGGGCCGCACCGGGCTGGGCGCGCTCGTCGAGCACTGCGTGGCCGCCGCGCGGGAGTTCGCCGCGCTGGTCGACGCGCACCCGGCGCTGCGCCGCCGCCCCGGCGAGCCCGGCATCAGCACCGTGCTGTTCCGGCCGGCCGCCGCCGACACGGGCCCGCCCGGCGCGGGCGACGCCCTGGTGGCGGAGGTCCGCCGGCTGCTGCTCGCCGAGGGGCGGGCGGTCGTCGGGCGGGCCGTCGCCGAGGACGCCGACGGCACCCGGCGGCTGTGGCTGAAGGCCACCCTGCTGCACCCGCGGGCCACCGGCGGGGACCTGGCCGGCCTGCTCGACCTGGCCGCCGCGGCCGCGGACCGCGTCGGCGCCCCGCGCGCACCGCACCTCCCGCACGCACCGCATACGGAAGGACCTCGATGACGACCGAGCAAGCCGCCGGGGAACCGCCGACCGCCGACCTGGTCGGCGTGGGCGCCGGGCCGTTCAACCTGTCGCTGGCCGCGCTGGCCGACGGGGTGCCCGGACTCGACGCCGTGTTCCTGGAGCAGCGGACCGCGTTCCGCTGGCACCCCGGCCTGCTGATCGAGGGCGCCACCCTCCAGGTGCCGTTCCTCGCCGACCTGGTGAGCCTCGTCGACCCGACGAGCCGCTGGTCGTTCCTCAACTACGTGCGCGTCCGGGAGCGGCTGTTCCCGTTCTACTTCGCCGAGCGGTTCCACATCCCGCGCGCCGAGTACGACGCGTACTGCCGCTGGGTCAGCGAGGAGCTGCCGTCCCTGCGGTTCGGGCACCGGGCCGACACCGTCCGCTGGGACGCGCGGCGGCGGGTGTTCGAGGTGGGGTTCACCCGCGTCGACGCGGACGGCGCCGCCCTGTCCACCGGCCGGATCCGCGCCCGGCACCTGGCGCTCGGCGTGGGCACCGCACCCCACGTGCCCGCCCCGCTGCGGGAGCTCGCCGCCGACCCGGAGGTCCCGGTGCTGCACTCCGCCGACTACCTCGCCCACCGCGAGCGGCTGCGCGCCGCCCGGCACGTGACCGTCGTCGGCGCCGGGCAGTCGGGTGCCGAGGTCCTGCTCGACCTGCTGCGGGCCAGGCCCGAGGGCCGGGAGGGGCTGACATGGCTCGCCCGCACCCGGGCGTTCGCGCCCATGGAGTACAGCAAGATCGGCCTGGAGCACTTCACGCCCGACTACACCCGCTACTTCCACGGCCTGCCGGAGGCCGCCCGCGACCGGCTGCTGCCCGCCCAGTGGCAGCTCTACAAGGGCGTCAGCGCCGGGACGCTCTCCGACATCCACGACGAGCTGTACCGGCGGGCCCTCGCGGGCGGCTGGCCCGACGTCGCCCTGACGCCCGGTGTCGCCGTCACCGCCGCCGAGCGGCGCGGCGGGCGGGTGCGCCTGGCGCTGGAGCACGCGGAGGAGGGGTCTCGGGCCGTGCTCGCCACCGACGCCGTGGTCCTCGCCACCGGGTACGCGCGGCGGCCCGTCGACCGCCTGCTGAACGCGCTCGGCCCGCACCTGGCCCGCGACGGCTCCGGCCGCCCCCTGGTCGGCCCCGACCAGCGGCTCGTCCTCGGCGACGAGGTCGGCGGCGCCGTCTTCGTGCAGAACGCCGAGCAGCACACCCACGGGGTCGGCACGCCCGACCTCGGCCTGGCCGCGTGGCGGTCCGCCGTCATCCTCAACGCGCTGACCGGCCGGGACGCCTATCCGCTGCCCCGCCGCACGGCGTTCACCACCTTCGGCCTCACCGGCCACCACCGCACCGCCCCCGACCACGCGGCCTCTCCCTCCCCCGGCCGCGGCCACGACGACCGGAAAGAGTGCGCATGAGCCAGACCCAGCCCCTGGACCCCGCCGCGGAGGCCGACCGGGCCGCCGTCGACAACCTGCTGCGCTGCTGGGTGCGGGAGACCGGTGTGGAGCGGCCCGCCGACGGCGTGCTGCGCCTGGAGCTCGCCGCCGCCGGCACGGCGGTGGAGGCCCCCGTGCGGTACTGGTCAGCCGTCGGCTGGCACCGGTTCGGGACCGCCCGGCTGCCCTCGGGCGCCCCCGCCTGCGCCACGGCGCTGGCCGCGCTGCTGGGGGTGGAGGCCGCGGGCGGCGACCCGGAGTCGGTGGCGGACCTGACGGGGCGGGTCGCCGACTCGGTACGGCGCGTCACCGGCTTCGTACGGGCGCGGGCCGCCGTCCCCGGCGACCCGGCGGGCACGACGCCGTTCCTCGCCGCCGAGCAGGCGCTGCTGACCGGGCACCCGCTGCATCCGACGCCCAAGAGCCGCGAGGGGCTCACGGAGGCGGAGGGGGCCCGCTACTCGCCCGAGACGCGCGGCGCGTTCCCGCTGCACTGGTTCGCCGCCGACCCGGCCGTCGTCAGCTCCGACTCCTCCCTCGGCCGGAGCGCCGCGGACCTCCTCGCCTCCCTCGCCGGGGACGCCCCGGCCCGGCCCGGGGGCACCGTCCTCGTCCCGGCCCACCCGTGGCAGGCGCGGGACGCCGTGCACCGGCCCGCCGTCCGGGCGCTCCTCGACGCGGGGCTCCTGCACGACCTGGGCCCCGCCGGACCGGCGTGGTCGCCCACGTCGTCCGTGCGCACGGTCTACCGGGCCGACGCGCCCGTGATGCTGAAGTTCTCGCTGGGCCTGCGGATCACCAACTCGCGGCGCGAGAACATGCGCGCGGAGCTGCACCGGGGCCTCGCCGTGGACCGGCTTCTCACCGCCGGGCTGGAAGGGGCCCTCCAGGCCGCGCACCCCGGTTTCGGGATCGTCCGCGACCCGGCGTGGCTCGCCGTGGACCCCGCACCGGTCGGCACCGGGCACGGGAGCGGCGGGGGCGAGGGCGAGGGCGGGAGCGGCGGCGGCGGCGGCGAGGACGGTACGGGCCTCGACGTCGTGGTCCGCGCCAACCCGTTCGCCGCGGGCGCGGCGCCGCAGGCCCTGTGCGTGGCCGGGCTGGTGGCGCCCCGGCCCGACCTGCCCGGCGGGCGCTCGCACCTGGCGGCGCTCGTGCACGCCCTGGCCGAGCGGACGGGCCGGCCGGTCGCCGAGGCCGCGGAGGAGTGGTTCACCCGCTACACCCGGCACGTCGTCGCCCCGGTGCTGTGGCTGCACGCCGTGTACGGGCTGGGCCTGGAGGCCCACCAGCAGAACACCCTGGTCGTCCTCGACGCGGACGGCCTGCCCGCGGGCGGGCGGTACCGGGACAACCAGGGCTACTACTTCTCCCCCGCCCGCAGCGGCGCCCTGTACCGGTGGGTGCCGGGCGTCGGCCGGGACCTCGGCACGTACGCCGCCGACGAGGTGATCGACGAGCGGCTCGCCTACTACGTCGGCGTCAACAACCTGCTCGGTGTGGTCGGCGCGCTCGGCTCGCAGGGCCTCGCCGACGAGGCGCGGCTGCTCGCCGTCGCCGACCGGTTCCTCGCCGGGGCCGCCGCCGAGCACGGCGACCGGCTGCGGCTCGCCTCGCTGCTGCGGGACGAGCCGGTGCTGCGCTGCAAGGCGAACCTGCTGACGCGGGTGCGCGGCATGGACGAGCTGACCGGCCCGCTGGAGGCCCAGTCGGTCTACGTGGACATCGCCAACCCCCTGGTGGAGGTGCGCAAGTGACGGGTGAGGCCCTGGTCGTCTCCGAGGCGGTGCCGGACGTGGGCGCGTTCACGCTGCGGGCGGTCGACCCGGCCGCGGACGCGGAGCTGGTCCACGGCTGGATGAACGACCCGGAGGTGGCCGCGTTCTGGGAGCTGGCGCAGCCGGCGGAGCGGATCGGCGCGTACCTGCGGGAGCAGGTGGGCAGCGCGCACTCCACCCCGTACGTGGGCTGCGCCGACGGGGTGCCGATGAGCTACTGGGAGGTGTACCGGGCCGACCTGGACCCGCTGCGCCACCACTACCCGGCCCGGCCGCGGGACGTCGGGGTGCACCTGCTGCTCGGCCCGTCCGCGTACCGGGGGCGGGGTCTCGGCGCGGTGCTGCTGCGGGAGGTCGCGCAGTGGCTGCTGCGCACCGACGTGTACGCCGAGCGGGTCGTCGCCGAGCCGGACGTCCGCAACGAGCGGTCGGTGCGCGTCTTCGAGCGGGCCGGCTTCCGGCTGCTGCGCCAGATCGAACTGCCGGGGAAGCGGGCGGCCTTCATGGTCCGTGAGCGTGCGTGAGCACGGGGGCGCGGGGGCGCCCGGTGCTGCTGGCGGCGGCGGGGCTGCACATGGTGACCCAGTCGGCGCTGGCCCCGTTCTACCCGGCGCTGTTCCGCGCCGCGTACGGGGTGGAGGCGCTGGCCGCGACCGGGGCGTTCCTGGTGGCGTGCCAGGTGGCGGCGGTCGCCGCGCTGCCGCTGTGGGGCCGCGCGCTGCGCCGGGTGCCGCTGGGGCGGCTGGTGACGGCCGGCCAGTCGGCGGCGGTGCTGCTGGCGGCGGGGCTGGTCCTGGCCCCGTCGTACGCGGTGTTCACCGGGGTGTCCGTGCTGCTCGTCGCCGCGAAGGCGGTGGTGCTCCTCGCCTATCCGGGGCTCGCCCGGAGCCACCCGCGCGGGGTGCTGCCCGGTGTGGTGCAGTACGTGGCCGTGCTGCACGGCGCGTCCGTGGTGGCGACGCTGCTGGGCGGGCTCGTCGTGGCGGTGCCCGAGCCGAGGACGGCGCTGCCGCTGCTGGCCCTGCTGGAGGCGGTGCTGCTGGTGGCGTGCCTGCGGGTGCTGCGGCCGGGTGCGGGGCCTCCCGCGTGCGGCGCGGGCACGCCGGCCGGGGCCCCCGGGCCGCCGGTGGGGGGCGCGGTGTGGCGGCCCGCGGTGTACGTGCTGCTGACGACCGTCGCCGTGTACGCGGCGCGGCCGTACTTCACCGAGTACGTGACGGCCGCGGGCGCGTCGGCGGGCGCGGCGGCGGTGCTGTTCGTGCTGCCGCACGCGGCGGTGCTGGCGCTGCTGCCCGCGGCGGCGGCGCTGCGGGCCCGGCTGGGCGGGCGGCTGTTCCGGTACGGGATGCTCGTCGCCGCGGCGGGGCTCGCCGCGCAGGCGGCCGTCACGGAGCCGGTATGGCTGGCCGCGGCGCGGCTGGTGTTCGGGGCGGGGCTGGCGCTGGGCCAGGTCGCCCTGGACGAGCGGGTCGTGGCGGCGAGCGGGTCGGGGGCGGCGTACAGCCTGATAGCGGTGGGGCAGACGGCGGGCCTGCTGCTGGCCCCCCTGATCGCCACCGGCGCGGCCACGGCCGCCCTGTGGGCCCCCCTCCTCACGGGCGGCGCCCTCCTGGCCGCCTTGGCCCTGACGGCCCCGGCCCTGGGAGGGGAGGGCCGCGCACCTGATGCGCGAGTGGAGCCGAAGGGGCGCGCGGGTGCCGGGAGGCCGATCGCGCGGAGGCACGCAGTGCTGAGCACGTTCGGTCGCCCGGCATCCGCTCACAGCGCCCCGGAGGCGGAATGAGCCGAAACAGAGCAGCACGCAGTGCTGAGCACGTTCGGCCGCCCGGGACTCGCTCACAGCGCCCGGAGGCGCAACGAGCCGAAACAGAGCAGCACGCAGTGCTGAGCACGTTCGGTCGTCCGGGACCCGCTCACAGCGCCCGGAGGCGCAACGAGCCGAACAAGAGAGAGGAACCCCTGTATGACTGACGGCCACCACCCCGTCCCCGAACTCGCCGACGTCTCACCGGAGTCGTGGCGGGAGGCGAACCGCAGGCTGCTGGCGAAGACCCTGTCGGAGTTCGCCTTCGAGGAGCTGATCACACCGCTGGAGCTGGAGGGAAGGGGAGAAGGAGAGGACGAGGACGAGGGCGGAGGCGGGGGCGCGGGCCGGTACCGGGTCGACCTGGACAGCGGTGTCTCGTACGCGTTCTCCGCGACGCGCGGGGCGCTGGGGTCGTGGCGGGTCGCCGGGGACTCGGTGACGCGTGGCGCGGCGGGGCTGCTGGGCAACGAGATCGAGACGCCCGCGTGGGACGTGCAGCGGTTCCTGGTGGACTGCGCGGGCACGATAGGCACCGACGCGCCGACGCTCGGGATGTACCTGACGGAGGTGTCGGCGACGCTCGCCGTGGACGCGGCCCGCGTCGAGCACGGCGGGCGGACCGCCGCCGAGCTGCGGGAGCTGGACCACGCGGAGCTGGAGTGCGCGATGACGGGCCATCCGACGCTCGTCGCGAACAAGGGCCGAATCGGCTTCTCCGCCTCGGACGTGCGGGCGTACGCGCCGGAGGCGGGGCGGCCGGTGGCGCTGAAGTGGATCGCCGTGCACCGGGGCCTCGGGGAGTTCCGGGGCGTGCCGGGCCTGAGCGAGCGGGCGGTCGTCGGGCACGAGCTGGACGCGGGGACGGTCGCCGCGTTCCGGGCGCGGGTGGAGGCGGCCGGCGGCGACCCGGACGCGTACGTGTGGATGCCGGTCCATCCCTGGCAGTGGGACCACGCGGTGCAGGTGCTGTTCGCCGGGGAGGTCGCGCAGCGGCGGATCGTCCCGCTCGGGGACAGTGCCGACGTGTACCTGCCGCAGCAGTCGGTGCGGACGATGACGAACGTGTCGGACCGCGGCAGGTACGACGTCAAGCTCCCGCTGAAGATCGTCAACACGCTGATCTGGCGGGGCATCCCTCCGCACTGCACGCAGGGCGCGCCGCTGACCACGCAGTGGCTGACGGGCCTGCTCGGCCGGGACGGGCTGCTGCGCGACGAACTGCGGACGGTGTTCCTGGGCGAGGTCGCCTCGGTGACGGTCCGCCACCCGTACCTGGACCGGGTGCCCGACATGCCGTACCAGCACCTGGAGACGCTGGGCTGCATCTGGCGGGAGTCGGTGTCGTCGCGGAAGGACGAGGGCGAGCGGGTCCGGACCTTCGCGTCGCTGCTGTACGTGGACGAGCAGGGCACGTCGTTCGCGGCGGAGCTGGCCCGCGCGTCGGGGCTGCCCGCCGAGGAGTGGCTGTCCCGGCTGTTCGAGACGGTGCTGCACCCGGTGCTGCACGTGATGTACACGTACGGCATCACCTTCAACCCGCACGGCCAGAACACCCTCGTCGGGTACGACGCGGACGACGTGCCCCGGCGGCTGTTCCTGAAGGACTTCGTGGACGACGTGTCCGTGTCGCACACGCCCGTCCCGGAGCGCGGGCCCGAGCCGGACGGCCACGACCACGTGCTGCCCCGCAAGAACCCGGTCGTGATCCGCCAGCACGTCGTGGACCAGCTCCTGCTGGGGCACTTCCGCTACCTGGCGCCGCTCGCCGCGGAGCAGATGGGCGTGGACGAGGAGCGGTTCTGGCGGCTGGTGCGTGAGGCGGTCGTGTCGTACCAGCGGCGGTTCCCGGAGCGGAAGGACCGGTACGCCGAGTACGACATGCTCGCGGCGGAGTTCCCGCGCTATCCGTTCAACACGGACCGGCTGGTCGTCACCCGCTACGTCGACCGGGCGCTGCGGCACGCGCTGCGCCCGAACGGCACCGTCCCCAACCCGCTGTCGTGAGCGTGGAGATCAGCGCGCGGGAGCTGACGCTGGGGCACGGGGGCGAGCCGGTCGTGCGGGGGGTGGACGTGACGCCGGCACCGGGCGCGGTGACCGCGCTCGTCGGCCCGAACGGTTCGGGCAAGTCGACGCTGCTGCGGGCGCTGGCGCGGCTGCACTCCCCGGACGGGGGCCGGATCGTGCTGGACGGGCGGGACCTCGCCGCGTACCGGCCGCGGGAGCTGGCGCGGAGGCTGAGCTTCCTGACGCAGTCGCCCCTCGTGCCCGCCGGGGTGACCGTGGAGGAGCTGGTGGCGTACGGCCGCCATCCGCACAGGGGCCTGCTGGCGCGGGACGGCGACGGGGACCGGGAGGCGGTCTCCTGGGCGCTGGACGCCACGAACCTGCGGCCGCTGGCGGAGCGCACCCTGGACCGGCTGTCGGGGGGCGAGCGGCAGCGGGCGTGGATCGCGATGGCGCTGGCCCAGCGGACGGGCCTGCTGCTGCTGGACGAACCGACGACGTACCTCGACATCCGGTACCAGATCGAGGTGCTGCGGCTGGTGCGGCGGCTGGCGGACGAGCACGGCATCACCGTGGTGGTGGTGCTGCACGAGCTGAACCAGGCGGCCGCGTTCGCCGACGCGATGGTGGTGCTGGCGGGGGGCCGGATCGTCGCGTCGGGGCCGCCGGCCGAGGCGCTGACGGAGGAGACCGTGCGGACCGCCTTCCGGATCGACACGACGGTCACCGTCGACCCCCGTACGGGGGTGCCGACCTGTCTGCCGACGTGGCGCGAGCCGTCGCCCGCGGTCACCTGACCACCCCCCGCGAGCACCGCCCGGCCGCACGCCCCGCACGCCCCGTGCGACCGGCCCCCGCACGCCCCGTGCGACCGGCACACCCTGCACGCCCCGCACGACCGGCACGCCCCGCACGACCCGCACGCCCCGCGCACCTCGCACGCCTCGCACGACCCGCACGCCTCGCGCGACCCGGCCGCCTCGCGCGACCCGGCCGCACGTCCGTGCGACCGGCCGTACCACCGGTTCGCCCCGTCGCGCCGCGCCCCCGGTCACCGCACGCCGCCCTGTCGGGCCATGCGGCGTATGCCCGGGGTCGAACCGGCCCATCGAGCGAAGGGACCTCACGTATGCGCACTCCACCAAGGACCAGCACGGCCCGCACCGCCAGCACGGGCCACACCGGCCACACCGGCCACACGGGCCGCACGGGCCGCCCGGCCCTCGCCGGCCTCCTCGCCGCCGCGGCGCTCGCCGTCACCGCCGCCGGCTGCGGGTCCGCCGCCGAGGAGGCCGGCGGCGGCTCCCCCGCCGGGGACGGGGGCGGGGGCGGTGTCACCGTCACCCACCTCAAGGGCTCCACCACGCTGAAGGCGCCCGCGCGGAAGGTCGTCGCCCTGGAGTGGACCTACGCCGAGGACCTGCTGGCCCTCGGGGTGTCCCCCGCCGGGGTCGCCGACGTCGAGGGCTACGGCCAGTGGGTCACCGGCGGGCCCCGCTTCGGCGCGGACGTCAGGGACGTCGGCACCCGTCAGGCGCCCAGCCTGGAGACGATCAAGGCGCTGAAGCCCGACCTGATCATCACCTCCAAGGTGCGTTCCGAGGCCAACTACGCACAGCTGAACGAGATCGCGCCGACGCTGATGTTCGACCCGTACTCCGCGGACGGCGAGTACGAGGAGATGCGGGCCACGCTGAAGACCATCGGCACGGCGGTCGGCAGGCCGGAGGCGGCCGACACGGCGCTGAAGGAGCTCGACGCGAAGATCGGCGCGGCGAAGCGGAAGCTGGACGCGGCGGGCGAGGGCGGCACCGAGGTCACCGTCGCCCGCGGCTACACCACCGACGGCGCCGCCGTCGTGGAGGTCCTCACCGGCTCCACCATCCCCGGCGGGCTGCTGCCGCGACTGGGCCTGCGGAACGCGTGGCGGGGGCAGGCCGACGCGTACGGGATGAGCAAGGTGGACATCGAGGGCCTCAAGCCCGTGGAGAAGTCCAGCCTGCTGTACGTCGCCGCACGGAACGACGACGTGTTCGCCACCGCGCTGCCGAAGAACGCCCTGTGGCGGAACCTGGACTTCGCGAAGAACGACCGGGTCCACGCCCTCGACCCGGGCACCTGGTTCTTCGGCGGCCCGTACTCGACCGCCCGGGTCGCCGACGAGATCGCGGACGCGCTCACCTCATGACCGGGATCGCCACACGCCCCGCGGAAGGCCGGCGGGACGCCGGGCCGGGCCGGACCGGGAAGGCCGAGCGCCTCCCGGCCGGCCCCGCCGCGGTCGTCGCGGGCGGGGTGCTCGCCCTGCTCGCGGTGTCCGCGGCCCACCTCGGGTACGGGCGCGGCGACATCGGCCATGGGGACCTGCTGCGGCTGCTCGCGGGCGGCGGGGACGCCGACACGTGGTCGGTGCTGCTCGGCGGGCGGCTGCCGCGCACCCTGGCCGGGCTGGTCGCGGGCGCGGCGCTGGCCGTCGCCGGGTGCCTGCTCCAGTCGTCGGTGCGCAACCCGCTGGCCTCGCCCGACACGCTCGGGGTGACAGCGGGCACCTATCTGGCGGTCACCGTCAGCGCGATCACCGGCTTCTCGCCGGGCGACCTGCCGCGCGGCGGGGTCGCCTTCGCCGGCGGGCTGCTGGCGGCGGCGCTCGTCCACACCGTGGCCGGCGGGTCGCGGGGGCGGCCCGCCCACCTGGTGCTGGCGGGGGTGTCGGTGACGCTGGCGCTGTCCAGCGTGACGGCGGTGCTGGTGGTGCTCTTCCAGGAGGAGACCGGCGCGGTGTTCTTCTGGGGGCACGGGTCCCTCGCCGTCGCCGACAGCGCGCGGTCCTTGACGGTGCTACCGCTGCTGGCCGCCGGGCTCGGCGGCGGACTGCTGCTGGCCCGGACGCTCGACATCCTGGGCACCGGGGACGAGACGGCCCGCGGGCTGGGCGTGCCGGTCGGCCGGGTGCGGCTGACGGCGGTGCTGCTGTCGGTGCTGCTGACGGCGTGCGCGGTCGCGGTGACCGGCCCGATCGGCTTCGTCGGCCTGGCCGCCCCGCACCTGGTGCGGCTCGCCGGGGTGCGACGGCACGTCGTCCTGCTGCCCGCGGCGGCCCTGTGGGGTGCCACGCTGCTGCTCGCCGCGGACCTGCTGGCGCGGGTCACCTCGCCGACCGGCAACGAGGTCGCGGCCGGCGTGGTGACGGCCCTGTTCGGCGCGCCGCTGTTCCTGTGGCTGGCGCGGCGGCTGCCGTCGGAGCCGGTCGCGCCCGGCACGGTGATGCCCGGTCGGCGCGGCCGGCGGCTGCCGTACCCGCCGCTGCTGGCGGGCGGGGCCGCCGTGGTGGCGGCGCTGCTGGCGGGCGGACTGGTGCTGGGCGACATCGCCGTGCCGGTCGCGGACCTGCCGGGGCTGCTGGCGGGCGGCGGCGACGAACTGCTGCGGGGCGTGGTGCTGGAGTACCGGCTGCCGCGGCTGCTGGTGGCGGCGCTGGCGGGCGCGCTGCTGGCGGTGGCGGGCGGCATCGTGCAGACCGTGTCGCGCAACCCGCTCGCCGACCTGACGGTGATGGGCGTCAGCGGCGGGGCCGGGTTCGGGGCGGCGCTGGTGCTGGTGGCGCTGCCGGCCGTGCCGTACGCGTTGCTGCCGGTGGCGGCGCTGCTGGGCGGCACGGCGGCGTTCGCGCTGACGTACGGGCTGTCGCTGCGGAAGGGGTCGGTGGCGCCGGAGCGGCTGGTGCTGGTCGGCATCGGCACGTTCGCGCTGACCTCGGCGGCCACCGACTACCTGGTGGTGGGGGCGCGTTTCCAGGTGGCGCAGGCGCTGACGTGGCTGTCGGGCTCGACGTACGCGCGGGACGCGACGGACCTGTCGGTGCTGGCCGGGGCGGCGGCCGTGGGCGTACCGCTGCTGGTGGTGTCCTTCCGGCGGCTGGACCTGCTGGCGCTGGGCGAGGACACGCCCCGCACGCTGGGGGTGCCGCTGGAGCGGACCCGGCTCGCGGTGCTGGTCCTGGCGGTGGCGCTGGCGGCGTGCGCGGTCGCGGTGGTCGGCACGGTCGCGTTCGTCGGCCTGGTGGCCCCGCACGCGGCGCGGATGCTGGTCGGCTCGCGGGCCCACCGGCTGCTGCCGGTGGCGGGGCTGCTGGGCGCGGCCCTGATGATCGCCGCGGACACGGTGGGGCGCACCGCCATCGCCCCCGCCGAGATCCCGTCGGGCCTGCTGGCGGCCCTGATCGGCACCCCGTACTTCGTCTGGCAACTCCGCCGCGGCCACCGGGGGGCCTGAGGGACCCTCCGGCCCGTCGCGGCATGGCGCCCGACGGGCCGGAGGGTCCCGTCCCGCGATGGGCGCGGCGGAGCGCCGGACGGGCGGCAAGCGGTCCGGCGGCGGGCGGGGGCCCGGGGGCGGTCCCGTAGCGGAGGTCCGTGCCGTACGAGGGCCCGGTCAGTGGGGCGTTGTCGTCGGGTCCGCGTTCGTGGCCCGGTCCGTGTCCGGGTTCGCACCGGTGGCGAGGTCGGGGGTCGGCTTCTCGGCGGCTTTGGTGATGTTGCGGGCCATGCCGCCGAAGACGACGGCGTGGAAGGGCGCCACGCTCCACCAGTAGGCGTGGCCGAGCAGTCCGCGCGGGTGGAACAGGGCCCGCTGCCGGTAGCGGGTGCGGCCCCGCTCGTCGCGCTCGGCGTACATCTCCAGCCAGGCGAGGCCGGGCAGCCGCATCTCGGCGCGCAGCCGCAGCAGACGGCCCCGCTCGATCTCCTCGACGCGCCAGAAGTCCAGGGAGTCGCCGGCGCGGAGCGTGGCCGCGTCGCGGCGGCCCCGGCGCAGCCCCACCCCGCCGACGAGCCGGTCCAGCCAGCCGCGCACCGCCCAGGCCAGCGGGAAGGAGTACCAGCCGTTGTCGCCGCCGACGCCCTCGATGATCCGCCACAGCCGCTCGGGCGTCGCGTCCACCGGCCGTTCCCGCTCGTCGGTGTAGAGGCTGCCGCCCGCCCAGTCGGGGTCGGTGGGCAGCGGGTCGCTGGGCGCGCCGGGCACGGAGGCCGACGACCAGCGGGTGGCGACGCGCGCCTCCCGCACCCGGCGCACGGCCAGCGCGAGGGCGTCGTCCACGCCGAGCGGCGCGCCGGGCGGGTCGGGGACGTACCGGGCGATGTCGTGCTCGTGGCAGACGACCTCGTGCCGCAGCGAGTCGGCGAGGGGCCGCGCGATGGACGCGGGCACGGGTGTGACGAACCCGACCCAGAGGCTCGACAGCCGCAGGGTGAGCAGCGGCACGGGCAGGATGACGCGCGGCGGGAGCCCGGCGACGGCGGCGTACCGGCGCATCAGGTCGCGGTAGGTGAGCACGTCGGGGCCGCCGATGTCGAAGGAGCGGCTGACCTCCGGCGGCATGGCGGCGCTGCCGACGAGGTAGCGCAGCACGTCGCGCACGGCGATCGGCTGGATGCGGGTGTGCAGCCAGCGCGGGGTCACCATGAACGGGAGGCGTTCGGTGAGGTACCGCAGCATCTCGAACGAGGCGGAGCCGGAGCCGAGGATGACGGCGGCGCGCAGCACGGTGGTGGGGACGCCGGACGCGGCGAGGAGGCGGCCGACCTCGTCGCGGGACCGCAGGTGCGGGGAGAGGTCGCGTTCGGGCACGCCGACCGGGGTGAGGCCGCCGAGGTAGACGAGGCGCCGCACCCCGGCGGCGCGGGCCGCGTCGGCGAAGACGGTGGCGCCCCGGCGGTCGGTGTCCTCGAAGCCGCCGCCGGTGCCGAGCGAGTGGACCAGGTAGTACGCGACGGAGGCGCCGCGCATCGCCTCGCTCACCGACTCCGGGTCGGTCACGTCGCCCCGTACGATCTCGACCCGCCCGGCCCACGGGTGGTCGCGGAGCTTGGCCGGGGTGCGGGCGAGGCAGCGGACCCGGTACCCGGCGTCGAGCAGCTCGGGCACGAGCCGCCCCCCGATGTAGCCGGTCGCCCCGGTGACCAGGCACAGCGCGCCCGCGCCCTCGTCCGGCGGGGTGGGGGCGGCCTCGTCGGCGGCGGTGTCCGGGGAGGGGGCGGCACCGGGAGAGTCCGGGGCGGAAGCGGCGCCGGTCGCGGCGTCAGGGACGGGGCTGTGGGGAGCGTGGGCGCCGGGAGCGGGAGCGGCACCGGGGGTGTCCGGGGCGGCGGGGCGGGGGCCGGGAGCGGGGGTGTCCTGGGCGGCGGGGCGGGGGCCGGGAGCGGGGGCTCCGTCTGGTGCGCCGTGGGTGGCCTCCGCCGGTCCCGGGGTGTCCGGGCGCCTGGTGGAGCCGGGGCCCGGCCGGGCGCCGGGACGGGGCGGGGGGCCCGCGGGGACCGGGTCTCGGGGCGGGGGCTGGTGCTCCGGCATGGGGGCTCCGTCCATCGGGTTCTGCCGCTGCGGGGAGGGTCCTCCCTCCACCGTGTACCGCCTGCCCGGTTTCCGCCCGCCTGGTGCCTCCGAGGTGCGGACGTCGTGGTTTCTATAGGCTGACCAGGTGGTGACCAGGGACGACCGTACTGACGGGGAGACGCGGGGTGAGCGGGTGCCCCCGGCGGACCTCCAGGCGTTCGCCGTCCAGCTCCGCCGGATGAACGGCGAGGTGAACCGGCTGGTGCACACCTTCGCCGCCGCCCAGGGCCTCCATCCGACGGATGTGCAGGCGCTCGGCGCGATCCTCGACGCCGACGAGCCGATGACACCGGGGCGGCTGCGGGAGCACCTGGGGCTGACCTCCGGGGCGGTGACGGCGTGCGTGGACCGGCTGGAGCGCGCCGGGCACATCCGCCGGTCGCGGGAGAGCACCGACCGGCGGGTCGTCCACCTGCACTACGAGGCGGGCGCCCGCGCCGCCGCCCGCGCCTTCTTCCTGCCGCTCGCCACGGCGGCGGAGGCGGCGACCGCGCGGTTCGCCCCGGAGGAGCTGGACGCGGCGCTGCGCTTCCTGACCGCCCTCAACGAGGAGCTCGGCCGGGACGGCGCCCGCTGAGCTGATGGCCCGCTGAGCCGACGAGCCACTGAGCCGATGGGCTGATGGCCCGCCGAGCCGCTGGGCTGATGGGCTGATGGGCCGCTGAGCGGCTGCGCGTTCCCGCGGTCGGCCGGCCGGTCGACCGGCCGCGCATCCGTGTGGCTGAGCGTCGCGGAATACCCCGCACGGCGTCGGTGTGCCGAGGACCGCCGGGGGCATGTTGGAGCCTGCGCTCCCGTCCTCCGGTCCCGGCACGCCGGTGACGGATGACCCCGCCCGCCATATATCTCAATCATTAAGATAGTTTTCTGTCGAGATTGATCCCCCGATCGGTCGAACAGAGCCCCGTTCCCCCGCAGGAGAGCCATGTCCTCCTCCACCGTCCTCGCGCGGCGCCTGCTGCCCGCGCTCCTCATCGCCGTCTGGCTCGCCGTCGGCGGCGGCCTCGGCCCGTACGCCGGGAAGCTCGGCGAGGTCGCCACCAACGACCAGGCCGCCTTCCTCCCGGACGACGCCGAGTCGACCCGCGTCCTCGACGCCCAGGCCGACTTCCGCCAGGAGGAGTCCCTACCGCTCGTCGTCGTGTGGACCGCCGACGACGGCGGCCGTCTCGACCCCGCCGCGCGGGAGGCCGCCACCCGGCAGCTGGCCTCGCTGGCCGGCACGGAGGGCCTGGTCGGCGCCCCCTCACCCGCCCTGCCGTCCGAGGACGGCGAGGCGCTCCAGGGCGTGCTCCGGCTGGCCCCCGACCTCGGCGACGAGCTGGAGGGCGTGCTGGACCGCGTGACGGCCGCCGCCGAGGAGGTATCCGGCACGCGGGTGTACCTGGCGGGCCCGGCGGCCACGCAGGCCGACCTCAAGGACGCCTTCGCGGGCATCGACGGGCTGCTGCTCGGTGTGGCCCTCACCACGGTGCTGCTGATCCTGCTCCTGGTCTACCGGAGCGTGCTGCTGCCGTTCATGGTCATCCTGACCGCGGTCTTCGCTCTGGGCCTGGCGTGCGCGGTGGTGTACGCCCTGGCCGACGCGGACGTGGTGCGGGTGGACGGCCAGGTGCAGGGCATCCTGTTCATCCTGGTCATCGGCGCCGCCACCGACTACGCGCTGCTGCTCGCCGCCCGGTTCCGGGAGGAACTCGGCCGGAACGAGGACCGGTACGCCGCGATGCGGTCGGCGCTGCGCCAGTCCTTCGGGCCGATCGTCGCGAGCGCCGCCACGGTCGCGCTCGGCCTGCTCGCCCTGCTGCTCAGCGACCTGACGAACAACCGGGCGCTCGGCCCCGTCGGGGCGATCGGCATCGTGTGCGCCGTCCTCGGCGCGCTCACCTTCCTCCCGGCCGTCCTGGTGCTGCTGGGCCGGACCGCCTACTGGCCGGCCAGGCCGAAGCCGGCCACCGACGGCGCCGGGCACGGGGTGTGGACCAAGGTGGCCGCGCTCGTCGACCGGGCGCCGCGCCGCGTGTGGGCGGTGACGCTCGCCGCGCTGGTGGCGTGCGCGGCGTTCGCGCCGACGCTCACCGCGCGGGGCGTGCCGCTGGACGAGATCTTCGTGAACGACGCGCCGTCCGTCACCGCGGGCAAGGTCCTCGCCGAGCACTTCCCCGGCGGCTCCGGCAACCCGGCCGTGATCATCACGGACGCCTCGGCGCTGCCCGCCGTGGCGAAGGCAGCCGAGGAGACCGACGGGGTCGCCTCGGTCGTGCCGGTCACCGCCTCCGGGCGGCCCGGCGGCGGCCCGCCGCTGGTGGTCGACGGCCGGGCGCAGCTCAGCGCCACCCTGGAGGCCGCGCCGGACAGCGACGCCGCCAAGGAGACGCTGGTGAGGCTGCGGGACGCCGTGCACGCCGTACCGGACGCGGACGCGCTGGTCGGCGGGTACACCGCGCAGCAGTACGACACCCAGCGCACCTCCGAGCGGGACCGGATGGTCATCGTGCCGGTCGTCCTGGTCCTGATCCTGCTGATCCTGGTGGGGCTGCTGCGCTCGCTGCTGCTGCCGGTGCTGCTGGTGGCGACGGTGGCGCTGAACTTCCTGGCGACGCTGGGCGTCTCCGCGCTGGTCTTCGAGAAGCTGCTCGGGTTCACCGGCACGGACGCGTCGGTGCCGCTGTACGGCTTCGTCTTCCTGGTCGCGCTCGGCGTGGACTACAACATCTTCCTGATGTCGCGGGTGCGGGAGGAGACCTTCCTCCACGGCACCCGGGAGGGCGTGCTGCGGGGGCTCACCGCGACCGGCGGGGTGATCACGTCGGCGGGTGTGGTGCTGGCCGCGACGTTCGCCGCGCTCGCGGTGATCCCGCTGGCGTTCCTGCTCCAGATCGCGTTCATCGTCGCCTTCGGCGTGCTCCTCGACACGCTGGTCGTCCGGTCGCTGCTCGTGCCCGCGCTGGTACGGGACATCGGCCCGGTGTCGTGGTGGCCCAGCTCCCTCAGAACACGGACAGGCCCGTCAGGGTCGTGAACCGGTCGAGCGCGGCGACCCCGGCGACGGAGTTGCCGCGCTCGTCCAGTCCGGGGCTCCACACGCACAGCGTGCAGCGCCCCGGCACGACGGCGACGATGCCCCCGCCGACCCCGCTCTTGCCGGGCAGCCCCACCCGGTACGCGAAGTCCCCGGCCGCGTCGTAGGTCCCGCAGGTCAGCATCACGGCGTTGACCTGCTTGGCCTGGCTGCGGGTGAGCAGGGACGAGCCGTCGGCGCGGATGCCGTGCCGGGCGAGGAACCCGGCGGCCAGCGCCAGGTCGGCGCAGGAGGTCTCGAGCGAGCACTGGCGGAAGTACTGCTCCAGCAGCTCGGGCACGGGGGTGCGGATGTTGCCGTACGAGGCCATGAAGTGGGCCAGGGCCGCGTTGCGGTCCCCGTGGGCGGCCTCCGACGCGGCGACCGCGAGGTCGAAGTCGAGCTCCTGCCGGCCGCTCTCGGCGCGCAGGAACGCCCGCAGCGTGCCGGAGGCGTCGCCGGTCAGGGCGTGCAGCCGGTCGGTGACGACGAGGGCGCCCGCGTTGATGAACGGGTTGCGGGGGATGCCGTTCTCGTACTCGAGCTGGACCAGGGAGTTGAAGGGGTTGCCCGACGGCTCGCGGCCCACGTGCTCCCACAGCGCCTCGCCCTCCAGGGCGAGGGTGAGGGCGAGCGTGAACGCCTTGGTGATGGACTGCGCGGAGAACGGGTGCCGCCAGTCCCCCACCCCGTAGACGGTGCCGTCGGGCTCCGCGACCGCCATGCCGAACCGGCTGGTGTCGGCCTCGGCGAGCGCCGGGATGTAGTCCGCCGGGCGGCCCCGGCCCGGTCGGGCGGCGATGTCGGCCGCGATCTGGTCGAGGACGGGCTGGAAGGCGGGGGCCACGGCGCTGCTCACTCCGGCGGTACGGGTACGGGGACGGGGCGGGGCGGACGGGGGCGTTCCGCGCCGCCCCCATTGTGCGCCCCCGGCCGGTGCGCGGGGTCCCGGGGGCCGGTCTCCCCCACCGTCCGGCCGCCCCGTGCGGCAGGGCGGGGCCGGGCGCGCGGCGGCAGCGTGCGGCGGTGTCCGGTCAGGCGGTGGGCCCGCCGGCGGACAGCAGCGCGGGGAGCACCCGGTCCGGGGTGAGCGGCAGTTCGCGGAAGCGGACGCCGGTCGCGTGGTGGACGGCGTTGCCGATGGCCGCCGCCGCGCCCGTGGTGCCGATCTCCCCGACGCCCTTGCTGCCCATGGGGTTGAGCAGGGTGTCGTCCTCGTCGATCCAGTGGGCCTCGATGTCCGGGACGTCGGCGTGGGCGGGCACGTGGTAGGAGGCGAGGTCGCACTCGGTGAAGTCCCCGTGGGCGGCGTCCATGGTGCTGTGCTCGGTGAGCGCCATGCCGAGGCCCATGACCATGCCGCCGACGAGCTGGGAGCGGGCCGTGCGCGCGTTGAGGACCCGCCCGACGGCGAAGACGCCCAGCATGCGGCGGACGCGCACCTCCCCGGTGACGGTGTCCACCCGCACCTCGGCGAACTGGGCGCCGAAGGCGTGGCGGGCGTACGGGGGTGTGCGGCGGGCCTCGTCGGCGGTGTCGGCGGTGGCGGTCAGCCCGCCGTCGGGCAGCGGCCCCGCGTGCCGGGCGACCGTCCGGGTCAGCGCCTCGCACGCCCGGTGCACCGCCCAGCCCCAGGAGGCGGTGCCGGAGGAGCCGCCGGCGAGCGGGGCGCGCGGCAGGCGGGTGCTGCCGATCTCGATGCGTACGGCCTCCAGCGGCACGGCGAGCGCGGCGGCGGCGACCTGGGCGAGGACCGTGCGGGCGCCGGTGCCGATGTCGGTGGCGTTGACGCGGACGGTGAAGGTGCCGTCGGGGTGGGCGGTGGCGCTCGCGGCGGACGGCGAGACGAGCACGGGGTAGGTGGAGGCGGCGACGCCGGTGCCGACGAGGAAGGGGCCCTCGCGGTGGGCGGCGGGGCGCGGGTCGCGCCGGTCCCAGCCGAAGCGGCGGGCGCCCTCGCGGAGGCACTCGACGAGGTGGCGGCTGCTGAAGGGGCGCCCGCTGTCGGGTTCGGTGGCGGGGTCGTTGCGCACGCGCAGGTCGACGGGGTCCATGCCGAGGGCGCCGGCCAGCTCGTCCATGGCGGACTCCAGGGCGTACATGCCGGGGGTCTCGCCGGGGGCGCGCATCCAGGAGGGGCTGGGCACGTCGAGGGGGACGACGCGGTGGGTGGTGAGGCTGTGCGGCGAGCCGTACATGACGCGGGCGGGCACGGCGGCCTGCTCCACGAACTCGTTGACGCGGGAGGTGTGGGTGGTCACCTCGTGGCTGACGGAGACGAGGGTGCCGTCGGTCTCGGCGCCCAGGCGCAGCCGGTGCAGGGTGGGCGCGCGGTGGCCGGTGACGGACGGCAGGTGGCGGCGGGGCAGGGCCAGTTTGACGGGGCGGCCGGTGTGGATGGCGGCCATCGCGGCGAGGACGACGTGCGGGCGGGGGGTGCCCTTGCCGCCGAAGCCGCCCCCGACGTGCTCGGCGACGACGGTGACGCGGTCCTCGGGCAGGTCGAAGAGGGCGGCGAGGACGGCGCGGACCGGGCCCGTGCCCTGGCAGGAGTCGTAGACGGTGAGCCGGCCGCCCGCGTAGTGGGCGGTGGCGGCGTGCGGCTCCATGGGGTGGTTGTGCAGCGGCGGCACGCGGTAGCCGGTGTCGACGCGGACCGGGGCGGAGGCGAACGCGGCGGCGGCGTCGCCGCGTTCGCGGTGGGCGGGATGGCCGCCGTTGGCCTTCTCCGGGGTGTACGCGTCGGGGTGGTCCTCGGCGAGTACGACGTCGTGCGGCTCGGGCTCGTCCCCGTGCCCGGCGCAGGTCACGCGGACGGCGGCGGCCGCCGCGCGGGCGTTCTCCGGGGTGTCGGCGACGGCGAGGGCGACGTACCAGCCGCGGTGCGGGACGGAGTCGTACTGGAGGACGTCGAGTTCGGCGTCGTCGGGCGGGGCGGCGAAGCGGGGCGCGTTGAACGGGGTGAGGACGGCGATGGCGCCCGGCTGGGCCATGGCGTCGGTGATGTCGACGCCGGTGAGCCGGCCGCAGGCGACGCCCGCCGGGACGGGCCAGGCGTAGGCGCAGCCGGGCGGGGTGTGCTCGGCGGCGTACCGGGCGGCGCCGGTGACCTTGGCCCGGCCCTCGACGCGCTCGGCGGGGGTGCCGAGGAGGTGCGGGGTGGCGGTGGCGGCCATGGGTGCTCCGGGGGTCGGTCGGGGCGGGGGGCGGTTCGGAGGAGCGGGGGCGGTCGGAGGTGCGGGGAGGGTCGGGAAGGGCGCAGTCTCGGGAGGGGCTGGGGCGGTCAGGAGGGGCGGGGGGCGCCGGCGAGGCCGGCGATGACGTCCGCGGCGAGCCGGTGGGCGAGGGGGACCTTGTACGCGTTGTCGCGGAGCGGCTCCGCGGCGTCCAGTTCGGCGGCGAGGGCGCGGGAGACGTGCGCGGCGGTGGGCGGGGCGCCCCGCAGGGCCTCCTCGGCGCGGCGGGCGCGCCACGGCCGGTGCGCGAGCCCGCCGAAGGCCAGGCCCAGCCGGCGGACGGTGCCGTCGGCGGCGAGGTCGAGGACGGCGGCGACGGAGACGAGGGCGAAGGCGTAGGAGGCGCGGTCGCGGGCCTTGCGGTACGCGGAGGGCAGCCCGGCGGTGGCGGCGGGCAGGGTCACGGCGGTGACGAGTTCGCCGGGCGCCACGACGGTGTCCCGCTCGGGGCGGTCGCCGGGGAGCCGGTGGAACTCGGCCGCGGGCACGGAGCGTTCGCCGTCCGGGCCGGCCAGCTCGACGTCGGCGTCGAGGGCGGCGAGGGCGACGGCGAGGTCCGAGGGGTGGGTGGCGATGCACCGGGCGGAGTGGCCGAGGACGGCGTGGTCGCGGTGGACGCCGTCGCGGGCGCCGCAGCCGCTGCCGGGGGCGCGCTTGCCGCAGGGCTTGGTGAGGTCCTGGAAGTAGGGGCAGCGGGTGCGCTGGAGGAGGTTGCCGCCGGTGGTGGCCGTGTTGCGGAGCTGGGCGGAGGCGCCGGAGAGCAGGGCGCGGGAGACGGCGGGGTAGCGGGCCCGTACCAGGGGGTGCGCGGCGAGGTCGCTGTTGCGGACGGTGGCGCCCGCGCGCAGCCCGCCGTCGGGCAGCTCCTCGACGGTGTCGAGCGGCAGGCGGGTGATGTCGACGAGGGTGTCGGGGGTCTCGACGCCCAGCTTCATCAGGTCGACCAGGTTGGTGCCGCCGGCGAGGTAGCGGGCGCCGGGGCGGCCGGCGTGGGCGGCCGTCGCCTCCTCGACGGTGCGGGCGCGGACGTACGCGAAGGGCTTCACCGGATCACGTCCTCCACGGCCCGCACGATGTTCGGGTAGGCGCCGCAGCGGCACAGGTTGCCGCTCATCCGCTCGCGGATCTCGTCCGGGGTGAGCGCGGCGGGCCCCTGGGCGGGCGGCGTGTCCGGGTCGGTGGCGAGCGAGGGGTGCCCGGCGGCGGCCTCGCCGAGCATGCCGAGCGCGGAGCAGAGCTGGCCGGGGGTGCAGTAGCCGCACTGGAAGGCGTCGCGGTCCAGGAAGGCCCGCTGGAGCGGGTGGAGCCGTTCGCCGCCGTCCTTGGCGATGCCCTCGACGGTGGTGACGTCGCTGCCGTCGAGGGTGACCGCGAGGAGCAGGCAGGCGTTGGCGCGGCGCCCGTCCACGAGGACGGTGCAGGCACCGCACTGGCCGTGGTCGCAGCCCTTCTTGGCGCCGGTGAGGCCGAGGGCTTCCCGCAGCGCGTCGAGGAGGGTGGTGCGGTGGTCGACGGTGAGCCGGCGCGGCTCGCCGTTCACCCGGAGGGCGACCTCGGAGTGGTACACGTCGGGCGGGGGCGTCGTCGGCTGCACGGGTGCGGGGCCTTTCGGTGGGCGGTGGGACGGGGCGCGCGCCGGGGGCGTCAGCCGCCGCGCCGGTCGCCGGGGCCGCCCTCGGCGCCGGTGCCGGCCTCGGTGTCGATGTCGGTGTCGGTGTCGGTGCCGCCCAGGTATCCCCGGTCGCCCTCGCCTTCCTCGTCGGGCTCCGGTACGAGGTGGACGGCGGCCTCCTCGGCGGACGCGGCGCCGCCGTCGACGCCCACGTCCCGGCCGACGACGTCCTTCTCCGTGTCGCTGCGGACGCCCTCGTCCGGGGCGACGAGCCGGCCGGACCGGTG
This sequence comes from Streptomyces fradiae ATCC 10745 = DSM 40063, assembly GCF_008704425.1. Lineage (NCBI taxonomy): Bacteria > Bacillati > Actinomycetota > Actinomycetes > Kitasatosporales > Streptomycetaceae > Streptomyces > Streptomyces fradiae. The sequence continues at coordinate 5,798,913 of NZ_CP023696.1, read as the reverse complement.
GCGGCCGACCTGTTCGTCCATCGGCTCTCCCATGCCGCCGGGCAGGTCGCCGATGCCGTCGGACGCCTCGGGGTCGCCGACGCGCTGGGTGGGATCGGGGACCTCGCGGGCCAGGCGCCGGTCGAGGGACTCGCCCTCGCGCTGCTCGCGGGCGGTGGTGCCGACGTCGTCGGCGGCCAGGGGCCGCTCCGGGGGCGAGTAGCCCTCGTCGTAGGGGTCGGCGGCGCGGTCGGAGAGGGTGTCCTCGTCGTCGAGGATGCCGTGGTCCTCGCGGATCTCGCGGTCGTCGGTGGGGTCGGGCTGGTAGACCTCGTCGCCCATCGTTCCTTCGGTTCCCATGCTGGCTCCCGGTCTGCTGCGGTCTCGCCTGCTCCGCGTATCCAGCCTGGACCAGGTCACACCTCCCGGCACCCGCGCACGGTGCAAACGGGGCGCGGGGGGCACGGGAAGCCGGGCGCGAGGCATGGGCACGGGGCACGGGACGCGGGGTACGGGGGCGGCACCCGGCGGCATCCGGGGCGGCGGGCGGGACGGCCCGGGGGCGCGGCATCAGGCGCCGGGCGCGGGCCGGGGCGCGAGGGGCCGGGGACACCGGGACGCCGAGCGGCCCGCCGTGCGGGGGTGCACGGCGGGCCGCTCGGTGGTGCGGGCTCGGCCGGGCGGGCCGGCCGGGCGCCGGGGTCAGCGCTTGAAGGCGTCCTTCGCCTTCTGGCCGGCCTCCCGGAGGTCGCCCTTGGCGCGCTCGGCGCGGCCCTCGTCCTCCATGCTCCGGTCGCCGACGGCGCGGCCCACGGTCTCCTTGACGGTGCCCTTGGCCTGCTCGGCCTTGGCGGAGGTCTTGCGCTTCGCGGACATGGTGCGTCCTCCCTCGCTGTAGGTCGTTCCCCCACGACGCTGCGCCTGCCCCGCGCCGATCCGGGCAAACCCGCACCGACCGCCCGCGACCGGCGCCCGGCCGGTCAGCGCACCCCTTCCTGGGTCCGGCGCACGCACTCGGCGACCACCGCCCGCAGCGTGCCGTGGCGGCGCAGCAGCCGCCGCTGGACGCGGGCCCCGTTCCCGCAGCTCAGCAGGTCGTCGAGGGCCTTGCGAGCGTGCGCGTGGTCGCCGTTGTCCTCCAGCGCCGCCTCGACGTGCCGGAACAGCGCCTGCACGACGTGCTCGGCGGGGGCGGGCCGCATGGTGTGCGGGTCGATCAGCTCGTCGTCGAGCCCGGAGCGGGCGGCCCGCCACGCGGCGGCCCGCAGCAGCCCGATGGCGTGGTCCACCGGCGGGTGGCCCTCCCGCCACTGCCGGGCGGCCGTGTCCACCAGGGCGCGGGCCAGGGTGGCCACGAGGACGGTCGTCGAGGCGTCCAGGCACACGTCGGCGGCGCGGATCTCGACGGTCGGGTAGTGGCGGGACAACCGGGCGTCGTAGTAGACCATGCCCTCGTCCTGGAGGACGCCCGTGGCGAGGAGTTCGCGCACCTGCTCGCGGTACCGGTCGGGGGACCCGAACAGCTCCACGGGCCCGACGGTCGGCCAACGGCCCCACACACGGCTGCGGTAGCTGTGGTAGCCGCTGTCCTTGCCGTGCCAGAAGGGCGAGTTGGCGCTCAGCGCGACCAGGACCGACAGCCAGGGCCGTATCCGGTCGAGCACCGCGACGCCCTCCTCGTCGGAGGCGACCGACACATGGACGTGGCAGCCGCAGGTGAGCTGTTCGAGGGCGGTCAGCCCGTAGTGCTCCTCGATCCACCGGTAGCGCCTGCCCTCGGCGATGGCGGGCCCGACCGGGAGCGGCGAGGTGGCCAGCGCCACGGCGGCGGCGCCCGCCTCCGCGGCGAGCCGGGCCGCGCCGCTGCGGCACCGCTCGATCTCGTCGGCGACCTCGGCCATGCTGGTGCGGGGCTCGGTCCCGAACTCCAGCTGCTGGCCGTGCAATTCCCTGGTGTACGCGTGGTCCCGCCCCTGGTAGTGCCTGGCGGCGATGGCCAGCACCTCCTCGGAGAGGGCGCGCGGCTGACCCGTTCGCGGGTCCACGAGGAGGAGTTCCTCCTCCACTCCGACGCTGCGCAAAAGAACCCGCCTTTCCGATCGCATCCTGCTGGACAACTGACGGAACCGCCGGACTTGCCGTACGTGCCGGGCCGTCCATCATCCACGCTGCGGAGAGGGCACGCACAGGCCCCGGGGGCCGGTCGCGGGGATCTGGCGGGTTCCCACCGCCCCAGGCCGGACGGCGACCGTGCCGCCCGCGCGCGCCACCCGGCGCACGCCCCCGGCACCGTGCTCCCGCGCGGCACGGCGCGACGGGGGCGCGGTGAGGGCGCGCCGGAGCGCGGCCGGGCGGGTGGAGGGGCGGGCGGCCGGTTCCGGCCGCCCGTGCGGGGCGAGAATCCCGGGGCGCCGTGGAGGGGGCGCGTGCCAGAATCCCGCGCATGCCGATTCGCTACCCGCGCCCCCTGCGTCCCGGTGACCGCGTCGCCGTCACCTCCCCGTCGAGCGGAGTCCCCGAGGCGCTGCGCGCGCGGCTCGACACGGCCGTGCGGGCGGTGGAGGCGCGCGGCTACGAGGTGGTGGTGGGCGACTGCATGGACGGCGCCGGGCATGTGAGCGCCCCGGCCGCCGCCCGCGCCGCCGAGCTGACGCGGATGCTCACCGACCCGGACGTGCGGGCGGTCGTACCGCCGTGGGGCGGCGAGACGGCGATCGACCTGGTGCCGCTGCTCGACTGGGACCGACTGCGGGAGGCCGAACCCACCTGGCTCGTCGGCTGGTCGGACATGTCCACCCTGCTGACGCCGCTGACGCTGCTCACCGGCACGGCCACGCTCCACGGCAACAACCTGATGGACACCCCGTACCGGACGCCGGAGGGGCTGCTGTCCTGGCTGGACGTCGTGACGGTGCCGGAGGGCGGCTCCTTCACGCAGACCCCGCCGGGCCGCCACCGCTCCTCCGGCTGGGACGACTGGGCCGCCGACCCGCACGTGGACACGATGGTGCTGGACACCGCCGGGACGTGGCGGCGGCTCGACGGCCCGGGCGACGTGGACGTGCGGGGCCGGCTGGTCGGCGGCTGCGTCGAGACGCTGCACCACGTGGTGGGGAGCCCGTACGGCGACGTGCCCGCCTTCGCCCGCGCCCACGCGCCGGAGGGGCTGATCGTGTACGTGGAGGCCGGCGAGGACGACGCGTTCGCCATCTGCCGCGCCCTGCACGGGATGCGGCTCGCCGGGTTCTTCGACGCGGCGAGCGCCGTGCTGGTCGGCCGTACGGCGGCGCCGGGCCGGCCGTCCCTGTCCCAGGACGAGGCGGTGCTCGACGCGCTGGGCACGCTGGGCGTGCCGCTGATCGCGGACGTGGAGTGCGGCCACGTGCCGCCGTACCTGCCGCTCGTCAACGGCGCCCGCGCCCGCGTGGTCCACACCGCGACCCGGAGCGAGCTGACGCAGACCCTGGACTGAGCGGCGGCTGTCCGGCCGGGCGGGGGCCGGGGCCGCGGCCCGGACCGTCAGACGACCGCCCCGTCGCGGGCGGGGGCTGCGCCGCGGGCGGCGCTCCCGCCGCGGGCGGGGTCCTCGTCGCGGGCGGGGTCCTCGTCGCGGCCGGCCCCGGGCCGGCCGGCGTCCGCGCCGTGCGCTGTGTCCCCGTCGTGGTGGATCGGGGTGCGGGCGCCGGTCAGGGGGGCTCCGCCGCCGCCCCGGAGCACGGCGACGATCTCGGCGGCGATGGACACCGCCGTCTCCTCCGGGGTGCGGGCGCCCAGGTCGAGGCCGATCGGCGAGTGGAGCCGGTCCAGCTCGCGGTCGGTGAGCCCCGCCTCGCGCAGCCGGCGGACGCGGTCCTCGTGGGTCCTGCGGGACCCCATGGCGCCCACGTAGGCGACCGGCAGGCGCAGGGCGCGCCGCAGCAGGGGGACGTCGAACCGGGGGTCGTGCGTGAGGACGCACAGCACGGTGCGGGGGTCCACCTCGGTCGCGTCCAGATAGGCGTGCGGCCAGGCCACCACCACCTCGTCGGCACCGGGGAAGCGGCTCGCGGTCGCGAAGACCGGACGGGCGTCGCAGACGGTCACCCGGTAGCCGAGGAACCCGCCGACCCGGACCAGCGCGGACGCGAAGTCGACGGCGCCGAACACGATCATGCGGGGCGGCGGGACGCTGGACTCGACCAGCAGGGTGACGGGCCGGCCGCACCGGGCTCCCTCGGCGCCGACGGTGACCGTGCCGGTGCGTCCGGCGTCCAGCAGGGCGCGGGCCTCGGCCGCGGCGGTCCGGTCCAGTTCGGGCCGGCCGCCGAGGCCGCCCTCGTACGTGCCGTCGGGCCGTACGAGGAGGGGGCGGCCCCTGGTCTCCGGCGGGCCGTCCACGACGCGGACCAGGGCGGCGGCCCGCCCGGCGGCGGCCTGCGCGAGCGCGGCCCGGTAGACGCCGCCGCGCACCGGGGTGACCAGGACGTCGATGGTCCCGCCGCAGGTGAGGCCCGCGGCGAAGGCGTCCTCGTCGCTGGGGGCGAAGCGTTCGACGACGGTACGGCCATCCTCGACCGCCTGCCGGCACAGCTCGTAGACGGCCCCCTCCACGCAGCCGCCGGAGACCGACCCGACGGCGGTGCCGTCGCGGTCGACGGCGAGCGCGGCGCCGGGCGGCCGGGGAGCGCTGCCGGTGACGGAGACGACGGTGGCGACGGCGAAGTCCCGCCCCTGCTCGGCCCACCGGGCGAGTTCGTCGGCGATGTCCAGCATGGCGGCCTCCTTGAGGGGGTCGGGGTCGGGGGGTTCGGGCCGGGGGGCGGGGCGGCCCGGTGGGGCCCCGGGGACGCGGTCGGCCCGGTGGACCCTGGGGCAGCCCGGGGCTCGGGGCTCGGGCCGGACGTCCTGTCCCGGACTCGGGCCGGACTCGGGCGGGGGGCGGGCCGGGCCCGGGGGGAGGTGGCTCGGGGACGTGGCTCGGGGGTCGGGCTCGGGGGGCGGAGGGCGGAGTGCAAGGCCGGGGGTCGGGGACGTGGCTCGGGGGTCGGGGACTGGCTCGGCTGCGGGACACGGGCGGGGCGCGGGCGGGGTGCCCCGTGCCGGTTACCCCGGAGAGCCGGGGACCCCGCATCCGCGCTCGGGGGCGGCGCCGACGGGCCCCGTGGAGTCCGGGGCCGCCCGGCGGGGCCCGCCAGGTCAGCATGGCACCCGGGCCGCGCCCCGGCCTTCGCGCGCGGCCCCGGCCCGCGCGCCGGGGGCCACACGGCCCGCCGGGCGGCCCCCGGAAGCCGAGCCGGAGGGCGCCGTGCGGGCACCCCCGCCGGGTCCGGCACCCCGCCGTGCTCCGCACGCCGCGGTCGCCGGAGCCCCGAAGCGGTTGGCTGACGACACCCGGTGTCTTGTAGATTCGAACGAACGTGAGAGGCGACCACCTCTTCGTTTTCCCCCGGGAACGGTGACGCGGGTCACCGGTCCCGTCGAGACACCACGAGTAAGGATCGGCGGCGACGACATGCGGCTGCGCGCACTGCTGGAGACCGACGCGCTGGGGCTGCGGCTGCTCGGCGGCGGGGACCAGCTCGACCGCCCCGTGCGCGGGGTCATGACGACGGACCTCAGGGACCCCAGCCGCTACCTGTCCGGCGGTGAGCTGGTCCTCACCGGCCTGGCGTGGCGGCGCGACGCGGCGGACTCCGAGCCCTTCGTACGGATCCTGACCGCCGCCGGGGTGGCGGGGCTGGCGGCCGGGGAGGCCGAGCTGGGCGCCGTGCCGGAGGACCTCGTACAGGCGTGTTCCCGCCACCGGCTGCCCCTCTTCGCCGTGCACGAGTCCGTCGCGTTCGCAACGATCACCGAGCATGTCGTTCGACAGGTGTCCGGCGAGCGCGCCGGGGACCTCGCGGCGGTCGTGGACCGGCACCGGCGGCTGATGACGTCCGGTCCCGCGGGCGGCGGTCCCGAGGCCGTCCTGGACCTGCTCGGCACGGACCTGGACCTGCGCGCCTGGGTGCTGTCGCCGACGGGGCGGCGCGTCGCGGGGTCGGCGCCGCTGCCCGCCCGGACGGCCGCCGCGCTGGCCGGTGAGCACCTGGCGGCGACGCGCGCCGGGCGGCGCGGCCCGCACCGGGCGCAGGTGGCGGGGACGGCGTACTCGCTGTTCCCGATCCGCAACACCGGGCGGGGTGCCGCCCCGGCGGTGCGGGACGTGCGCGAGACGGTGCTGGCGGAGTGGCTGCTCGCCGTGGAGGCGGACGCGGCCGACTGGCCGGCGGCGCGGCTGGACCTCCTCCAGGGCGTGACGCAGCTCATCGCCGTGGAGCGGGACCGCCGGGACGCCGCCCGTACGGTGCGGCGGCGGCTCGCCCAGGAGGTGCTGGAACTGGTGCAGACGGGCGCCGCGCCCGCCGAGGTCGCCGCGCGGCTGCGGGTGGCCGCGCCGGTGCTGCTGCCGGGGCTCGGCACGGCGCCGCACTGGCAGATCGTGGTGGCCCGCGTGGAGTGGGACGGCGACGGCGCGGTCGAGGCGGGACCGGCCGCGCAGGCGCTGCTGGAGGAGGTGCTGGTCGACCCGGCGGCGATGGACGCGGACCCGGGCGACCGGATCGCCGTGGCGCACTCCGGGGACGAGGCCGTCGCGCTGGTGGCGCTGCCCGCCGTCGCGGCGGCGCCCTCGGCGGGGAGCGGCGCCGGTGCGGGCGGTGCGGAGGCCGCCGGTGGGCACGCGGCCGAGGCGGCCGGGGCGACTCCGGCAGCCGAGGCGGCGGAGGCGGTCGGGGCCGGTGGGTCCCGCGGTGGTGCCGGAACGGGGGCGGGCGGGGACGCCGATGCCGGGGCGGGCGGGGCCGGCGCCCCCGCGGCCGCCGGCGGGCCGGGGCTCGACGCGGAGCGGCTGCTGGCCGCCGTACGGGCCCCGCTCTCGGCCGGCCTCGGCGACGACGGACGCCTCACGCTGGGCGTCAGCGCGCCCGTGCACTCGGCGGAGGGACTGCGCGGCGCGCTGGAGGAGGCCCGGCACGCCCGCCGGGTCGCCGCGGCCCGCCCCGGACGGGTCTGCGCGGCCGGCCACGACGAGCTGGCCTCGCACGTGCTGCTGCTGCCGTTCGTCCCGGACGACGTGCGGCGCGCGTTCACGGCCCGGCTGCTGGACCCGCTGCGGGACTACGACCGGCGCCACCGGGCGGAGCTGATCCCCACCCTGGAGGCGTTCCTCGACTGCGACGGCTCGTGGACCCGCTGCGCGTCCCGGCTGCACCTGCACGTCAACACGCTGCGGTACCGGGTGGGCCGCATCGAGCAGCTGACCGGCCGCGACCTGTCCCGGCTGGAGGACAAGCTCGACTTCTTCCTGGCACTGCGCATGTCCTGACGCCCCGTCGGGCACGCGTGGCCGGGCGGCCGGTCCGGGGCTCCCGGACCGGCCGCCTTCCTCAGCGCGTCAGCACGCGGGTGAACGCGCCCTCCCCGGCCGCCAGTTCCCTCCAGCCGCCCTCCTCCGCGATCCGGCCGCCCTCCAGGACGGCGATCCGGTCCGCGCGGCGCACGGTCGCCGGGCGGTGGGCTATCACCAGCGTCGTGCGGCCCCGCGACGCGGCCGCCAGCGCCGCGGCCAGCTCGGCGTCGCCCTCCGCGTCGAGGTGCGCGGTCGTCTCGTCCAGCACGAGCACGCGGGGCCGGACCAGCAGCGCGCGGGCCAGCGCGACCCGCGAGCGCTGCCCGCCGGAGAGCGTGGCGCCCCGCTCCCCCACCGCCGTCGCGTACCCGTCGGGCAGGGCGCCGGCGATCCGGTCCACCCCGCTCAGCCGGGCGGCCTCGCGCAGTTCGGCGTCGGTCGCGTCGGGCGCGGCGAGGCGCAGGTTCTCCGCGAGGGTGCCGTGGAACAGCGGCGCGTCCTGCCCGACCACCGCGACGGTGCGCCGCAGTTCGGCGTCGGCCACGTCCCGCAGGTCCACGGCGCGGCCGTCCGCGCCGACCAGTTCGACGGCGCCCTCCACGGGGTCCCAGAAGCGGGCCAGCAGGTGCGCGCACGTCGACTTGCCCGCCCCGGAGGCGCCGACCAGCGCCAGCGTCTCCCCTGCCCGCACGGTCAGGTCCAGGCCGTCGAGGACGGGCCGCCCGGCGCCGTAGTCGAAACGCACCCCCCGCAGCCGCACCGCCAGCGGCCCGCTCGGCACCGGGCGGGGCGAGGCGGGCGGTGGGGCGCCCGCCTCGGCGCGGACGGCGGCGCCCACCCGCCCGGCCGCCGCGCGCAGCCCGCCCGCCTGGCCGAGCGCCGCCGCGGCGTCGGCGACCGGCGTCAGGACGCCCAGTGCGAGGGCCGTCGCGGCCGGCGCCCACCCGCCGGACCCGTCGGCCAGGGCACGGGCGGCGACGGCGACGGCGCCCACGACGGCGGCGACCACCAGCACGTCCCGCACCGCGGCGGCCCCCGACTCCCAGGCCGCCTCGGCGCGCTGGGCGTCGCCCAGGCGGCGACCGCGCTCCCGCAGCCGCGCGCGGCGCCGGTCCAGCGCCCCGAACGCGAGGAGTTCCGGCATCCCGTCCACCGTCTCCACCGCGTCCGCCGACAGGTCGGCCGCCGCGCGCCGGGTACGGGCACCGCGCGCCGCCCGGCCCCGCGCGTCCAGCACGGGCACCACCGCCAGCAGCGCCGCGGCGGGCACGACCGCGGCGAGCAGCGCCGGGTCGGCCGCCGCCAGCACCACGGAGCCGCCGGCGAAGACCGCGGCGGACGCGGCGAGCTGGGCCACGGCGTGGGCGTAGAAGAACTCCAGGGCCTCCACGTCCCCGAGCGCCGCCGCCGCGAGGTCGCCGCTGCGCCGCCCCCCGATCCGGGCCGGCGCGGAGCGGGCCAGCCCGTCGAAGACCCGTACGCGCAGGCCGGCGAGGACCCGGTACGCGAGGTCGTGGGAGAGGTCCATCTCGCGCCAGGTCGCGACCGCGCGGACGAGGACGAGGGCGACCAGGGCGGCGACGGTGCCGGCCCCCGGCAGTGCGCCGCGCGCGACGGCCGTGCCGACCGTGTACGCGGCCAGCGTCACCAGCGCGACCAGCGCGGCCTGGTCGACGAGCGCCGCGGCGAACGTCCGTACGGTCATGGACCGCATCTCCCGGTCCTCGCCCAGCACCGGCAGCAGGGCCCGCAGGGCCCCGCGCGGCGCCTCCGCCCCGGCGCCGGCGCCCGGGTCCGGGTCCGGGTCCGGGTCCGGGAGTGTGCCGCGGTCCGGTGGGCTGCCCCGGTCCGGACGCGCGTCCCCGTCCGGCCGCGCGTCCCCGTCCGGATACGCGTCCCGGAACGGGCCGTCGGCTCGTCGCGCCCCCAGGTCGCCCTCCAGGTGCTCCATCGTGTCCGTGTCGCCCTCCCGGCGGTCCGCCGTGTCCGTGTCGCCCTCCCGGCGGTCCGCCATGTCCGTGTCGCCTTCCAGGTGCTCCATCGTGTCCCTGTGGTCCTCCCGGCGGTCCGCCCTGTCCGCGTGGCCCTCCCGGTGCCTCGCCGTCTGCGCGTCGCCCTCCCGGCGGTCCGTCGTCCCCGCGCCGCCCCGCCCGTCCGGGGCGGCGCCGTGCCCGGCCCGCGGCGGGGTGCCGTACGGCGGGTGCGTCATGCCGCCGCCTCCCCCGTGCCGCCCGCCGCGACGAGCCGGGCGTACACCGCGCTGCGCTCCGTGAGGGCGGCGTGCGTGCCGATCGCCTCCACCCGGCCGCCGTCCAGGACGACGATCCGGTCGGCGTCGCGCACCGACGCCAGCCGGTGCGCGACGACCAGGCAGGTGCGCCCGCGCGCGGCGCGCCGCAGGGCCCGGCCGATGTGCGCCTCGCGGCGCTCGTCGACGGCGCTGGTCGCCTCGTCCAGGACGAGCACCGGGGCGTCGGCGAGCAGCGCCCGCGCCAGGGCGAGGCGCTGGCGCTGGCCGCCGGAGAGGGTGGCGCCGCGCTCGCCGACCAGGGTGTCGTACCCGTCGGGCAGGGCGGCGATCTCGTCGTGGACGCCCGCCGCGCGGGCCGCGGCCCGCAGCTCCCGGTCGGTGGCGCCGGGCCGGGCGAGCCGCAGGTTCTCCGCGACGGTGGCGTGGAACAGGTACGTCTCCTGCGACACGACCGCGATGCCGCGCCGCAGCGAGGCGAGGGTGTACGCGGTGTGGTCGGTGCCGTCCAGGGTGATGCGGCCCGCGTCGGGGTCCCCATGGCGCAGGAGCAGCGCGAGGAGGGTGGACTTGCCCGCGCCGGACGGGCCGACGACCGCGGTGGTGCGCCCCGCCTCGGCGGTGAAGGTCACCCCGCGCAGAGCGGGCCGGGCCGCACCGGGATGGGTGTAGCGGACGTCGTGGAAGGCGATGGCGGGCGGGGTCCCGGCGGGCAGTTCGGCGACGCCGTCGTCGGGGACGGCCGGGCGGGCCGTGCGCAGGGCGGCGATGCCGTCGGCGGCCGAGACGCCCAGGTAGCCGGAGTGCCACTCGCGGGAGAGGTCGCGGACGGGCCGGAAGCACTCGGAGGCCAGCATCAGCACCAGGTAGGTGCCGGTCGCGGCGGTCCTGCCGGATGCGGCGGAGGCGCAGGCGACGAGGGCGGCGGCGACCGTGCCGCCCTGCACGGCGAGATCGGTGATGCCCGTGTCGACCAGCGACACCCGCAGCTTGGCGACGGTCGCCCGGTGCAGCGCGGCCGAGCGCTCCCCGAGGCGGGCGCGGGTGCGGGCGACGGCGCCGGCGGCGCGCAGCGCGGGCATGCCCTGGAGGGCTTCCAGGTAGTCGGCGGCCAGCGCCTCGTACGAGCCCCAGTGCTCCTGACCGCGCCGGGCGAGGAGCCGGTCCCACCAGCGGGGCGCGAACAGCGCGAGGAGGAGGGCCGGGGCGAGGGCGAGGACGGCGTACGGCTCCACGGCGGCGACGGCCAGCAGGAGCAGCGGCGGGGCGGCGCAGGTGACGAGGAACTGCGGCAGGTAGCGGGAGACGTACGCGTCGACGCCCTCGACGCCGTCGACGAGCGTGGCGCGCACCGCGCCGGCCCGGTCGCCGGCGCCGCGCGCGGGTCCGAGGGCGCCGAGCCGGCCGAGGAGGGCGTCGCGCAGGTCGGTGCGGACGCGGGCGCCCGCGCGGGCGGCGAGTGCGCGCTGGAGGCGGCCGAGGAGCGCCCGTACGGCCACGGCGGCGAGGACGCCGCCGAGGACGGGCGGCAGGGCGGCCGTCTCGCCGCGCGCGATGCGGGCGAGCGCGACGGCGAGGAGGACGGCCTGGGCCAGGTGGGTGGCGGTGACGGCGGCGAGGAGCGCGGTGGCGCCGAGGAGGGGCCGGCGGGCGGTCCGGGCGGCGCGCAGCAGCTCCGGGTGGAGCATCATCGGGGGCTGTTCCCTTCGGTGGCGGTGCCCAGCGCCAGGGCGTGGACGAGGTGCGCGGGGCCGCCGGGTCCGTGCTGCCAGGACCCGACGGGGCGGGAGGCCAGGCCGAGCCGGGCGGCGGTGGCCTGGGCGGCGCCGACGGCGTACCCGGCGGTGAGGTGGGCGTGGCGTACGTGCGCGGGGCCGGCGTCGTCCGGGCAGCCGTGGGCGAGCAGCAGCGCCCCGGTGCGGGTCAGCCACGCCTGCCCGGCGGCGCGGCGGGCGAGGTCCTCGGCGCGGCGGGGCGCGCCGGGGGCGTCGGCCCGTACGAGGTCCCAGGCGAGCGCCGGGCCGGCGGTGGTGGCGGTCGCCCCGGCGGTCGCCCCGGCGGGGGCCCCGGTGGCGCGGCCACGCGGGGGGTGCGCGGCCGCGGCGGCGGCCGCGGCGGCGCGTGCGACGGCGGCGAGCCGCGTCTCGTCCGGGACGCCCGGGAACGGCGGCTGCGCGCTGCGCCGGGCGGCCACCGCCTCCGCCCCGTCCGGCCCCGCCTCCGCCCCGTCCGGCCCCGTCCCGGCCTCGGGCGGTACGGCCGCGCCCGGCGCCCGCCAGACGGCGTCCGGGTACGGCGCGCCCCCGCGCCGCCGCGCGGCCGGCACCGCACGGCCGCGGGCGGGCGCCGTCAGGGCGTCCAGCACGTCCCACGCGTGCCGCAGGACGGGCGGCGCGGGGTGGGCGTCCGGCGGGGGCGGGGCGCCCGGCGGGCGGGCGGCCCACCAGGCGAGGGCGTCCTCCGGGCCGGGCGTCAGCCGCACGGCCGCCAGGGCGTGTTCGCCGCACCGGCCGGACGGCAGCCCGGCGGCGGCCGCGAGGAGGGCGCCGTCCGCGTCGGGGCACCAGGCGGGCGCCCCGGCGAGGACGAGCGCGGCGGCGGCGTGGCCGGTGTCCAGGAGGAGCAGCGGCCAGCCGCGGTGGCCGTACTGGGACACGGTCCGCCGGGCCGTGACGGTCAGGACCGCCAGGGCGCCGGGCGGCACGTTCCCGTCGACGGCGCCGCGCGGGTGCAGCCGGTGCGTGACGGGCTGGTACGCGTACCTCCCGGGCGGCAGCCCCGTGCCCGCGCCCAGCAGCAGGTGGGCGTTGACGGGGTGCAGCGCCCCGGCGGACGCGGCGGGACGCAGTCTGCCGCCCGCCAGGGAGCGGCGCAGCAGCCGGTCGAGCGGGCCCGGTACGGGCAGGGCGGGGCCCGGCCAGGGCGTGGTCTGCGGCCCGGCGGGAAAGCGCGGGCCGGGCACCCGGCCGGAGCGGGCGAGGGACAGGGCGACGGAGACCGGCGAGCGGCCCGGGAGGGCGCGGGGGGCGGGGGACATGAAGGAGGCGGAGGAGGCGCGGGACGTGGAGGAGGCGCGGGAGCCGGCGGGTTCGGAGGACACGGCGGGCCTCACATGTGCGGGGGCGGGGCGAGGGTGAAGTCGCCCGGAGCGGTGGGCGGCCGGTCGCGCCAGCCGCGCTCGAGGGCGGCGTCCGCGAAGCGCGGGCAGCCCAGGTAGGCGAAGGCGGCCGGGGCGTTGGGCACGAGGCCGGAGACGAGGACGCGGGCGACCCGCAGCGGGGTCTCGGCGACGTCCTCGGTGGTGAGGTCGAGGGTGATGACGCGGTGGCCGCGTTCGGCGAGGCGGGCGCGCAGGGTCTCGGGGCCGCCGGGGGCGAGGTCCTGGACGGGGACGGTGCCCAGGGCGGGCGCGGTGAACCGGCGGGCGTAGGGGGCCATGCGCGGGTCGAGCCAGACCTGCACGTGGGCACCGAGGTCGCGGACGGCGGCGAAGTCCTCGCCGCAGGCGTCGAGGTAGCGGCGGTCGGCGCGGTGGTCGAGGTAGAGGCCGCGCGCGAGGAGGCCCGTCTCGATGGCGCGGAACACCCAGCCGTCCGGCTCGGTGGCGCCCTGGGTGAACACCCAGGTGTGGACGGCCTCCAGGACGGCCTTGCGGGCGGCCTCGGCGGGGTCGTGGCGGCAGGCGAATCCGGCGGCGTGGATGCCGGTCGCCGGGTCGTGGACGAGCGCGGCGACGCACGGCGCGAACTCGGACGGCATCTCCACCAGGGCCACGTCCAGGCCGGTCCCCTCGAGGTCCCGGTCGAGGCCGGGGACGCTCGCCGGGTCGATGCCGCGCGTGGGTCCGTCGAGGTGCCACCACAGTTCGAGCGCGTCGCGCTCCACGACCTCCAGCAGACCGCGCTCGACGGCGTCGTCGAGGCCCTGGCCGGTGGCGATGCCCGCGTAGTTGAGGTGGTGGGTGCGGGGCAGCGAGCGCAAGGACCCCTGGCGCCAGTTGAGGTGGCTGAGGGCGACCGGCACCCAGCAGTCGGCACCGTCCTCGGTGGCGCGGGCCCACAGGGCCGGCGTGTCGGGGGTGAGGGGCCGGTAGGGGAAGCCGGGCCGGTCGTACTGCCAGGGGGCGTACGCGGGGAGGTCGCCGGGTCCGTACAGCCGCTCGCCGCGCCCGGCGAGTTCGGCGGCGGTCGCGCGGACGGGGGCGCCGGGGTGGCCGGGCGGGGGCAGCCGGTTGCCGCAGTAGCGCTCCACGGCCTCCGCCACGGCGGCGATCCGGGCGCCCTCGGGGTCGCCGAACGTGGTGCCGAGGGAGACCCGGTCGGCGGGCCAGGCCCCGAACCGGCGGGCGTCGGCGACGTCGGCGGTCACGGCCGTGTAGCGGGGCGGGGCGCCGTCGGGGTGCGGTACGGGCGCGACCTCGCGGACGATGCCGCAGACGGGGTCGACCAGCGACTCGATGTCCAGGGCGCTGCTCACGTCGGTATCTCCTGTAGGGGGTCGGCCCGGTGCAGCCGGGCGCGGGGCACGGCGGGCAGCCGCAGGTGGCTGCCGGAGGGGCGCACGGTGCGCCGCGAGGCGGTGAGGCGGGTCGCGGTGACCGGGTCCTCGCCGGTGTGCGGGTTGCGGGCGTGGGCGGGGAAGTGGTGGCCGGCGACCTCGACGCGCAGGCGGGTCCCCGCGTCGAGGCGGCGGGCGAGGTGGCCGAGCGGCACGGTGAAGGGGCCCGGCCGGGTGCGGCGCACGACGCCGGTGGCGAGGGGGCGGGCGTGGCCGTCGGGGGTGAGCGCGACGAGGCGGACGGCCCAGTCGGCGGACGGGGTGTCGGCGGTGGCGTCGAGCCGAACCTCGGCGGGGCCGAGCAGGTCGAGGGGGCGGGGCAGCGGCGGCCCGGCGAGGAGGCAGCGGTCGGCGGGGGTGCGGGCGGGGACGGCGAGGTCGTCGGAGCGCACGGGGTGCTCGGGGTCGGCGGTGAACTCGGCGCCGTGCAGCAGCCGCAGGCCCGCCGGGTCGCCGAAGCGGTAGAGGGCGGCCCCGGCCGGGTCGGGCAGGGCGTACCAGTGGTCGCTGTCGCCGAGCCCGACGGCCGCCCGGTGCCCGTGGAGGGCGCCCGCGAGGGCGGCGTGCGCCCAGCGCGTGTACAGCCGCCCGAGGGGGACGCGGTGGGCGGGCCGGGCCTCCGGCGCGGGGTCGGCGGTGAGGCCGTGGCCCCAGGGGCCGAGCAGCAGCCGGGCGGGGCCGCGCCAGCCGCGCCACAGCCGTACGGTGTCCTCCGCGAACGGGTCGCGGGTGCCGCCGACCGCCAGGAGCGGCACGTCGCCGGTGCGCGGCGGGCGGCGGGGGGCGTCCCACAGGGCGGCCCAGCCGGGGGTGTCGAGGAGGGCCCGCACGGGGAGCCGGCGCAGGTCGGGCGGGGCGGCGGCCGTGGAGGCGCGGCCCCGGCCGTGGGCGGTCCACCAGCCGGCGCGGGCGTGGAGCCGTT
This sequence comes from Streptomyces fradiae ATCC 10745 = DSM 40063, assembly GCF_008704425.1. NCBI lineage: Bacteria > Bacillati > Actinomycetota > Actinomycetes > Kitasatosporales > Streptomycetaceae > Streptomyces > Streptomyces fradiae. The sequence continues at coordinate 5,783,838 of NZ_CP023696.1, read as the reverse complement.
CGGGTCCGGTGGGTTCGCGGGCGGTCTCGGCGGGTCCGAGGGCGGGCACGGCGGCGAGGACGGCGTCGGCGCCGGGGGCGGCGAGGGCGCAGTACGCGGCGTAGGACGCCCCGGCGGCGACGGCCCGTCCGTCGCTCCACGGCTGGTCGCGGACCCAGCGCAGGGTGGTGGCGGCGTCGCGGGACTCGTGGTCGCCGTAGGGGCGCCAGTCGCCGCGTGAGCCGTACCGGCCGCGCACGTCCTGGGCGAGGGCGGCGAAGCCGTGCGCGGCCCACGCGGCGAGCTCGGCCGTGTGGGAGCGCCGGTCGTAGGGGGTGCGGACGAGGACGGCGGGGTGCGGTCCGGGCCCGGTGGGGAGGAGCACGTCGGTGGCGAGGCCGTCGATCCGCACGGTGGTGGGGGGCGCGGGGGACACGGAGGGCGCGGACGGCCTCGGGGCCGCCGGGTGCGCGGCCGTCATGCGGGCCGCACCGACGGCGCGGGGCCCGGCGCGGGCGCCGGTGCGGGGGTGGGGGGTACGGCGCCGGACGCCGGGGCCGGGAGCGGGGCCACGTCGGGGACGGGCAGGACCGGGTGACCGGTGACGGCCAGGTCGCGCAGGTCCAGGCGGCGCAGTCGGCGCCGTACGGCCGGCGGCGCCCCGGCGGCCCAGGCGAGGAGGTCGGCGGTGAGCAGCGCGGCGGTCAGCGCGGCGGACGCCTCGCTGTGCCGGGGGCCGTTGTCGGGGGTGCCGTGTCCGGCCCACAGGGCGGCCAGTTCGCGGTGGGCGGGGGTGGCGGCGAGGCGCCGCAGCCGCACATGGGCGGAGGTGACGTCGCCGGGGCCGGTGGCGGGCGGCTCGATCCAGGCGTGGGCGCCCTCGCGGTGGGTGCGCAGCCAGGCGGTGCCCCGGTCGGGGAGCCGGTCGGCGTCGTCCCAGAGGCCGGGCGGCACGGGCCCGTCGAGGCACCAGACCACGGCGGTGCGGTCGCCGTCCAGCGCGGCGGCCTCCTCGGGGGTGACCGTGCGGGTGAGGCCGCCCGCGTCGCGTACGAACCGGGTGAGGGGCGCGGTGAGGACCGGGTCGCCGAGGACGGCGACCGTGCGCCCGGTGAGGGGCGGCGGCGGGGTGTCGCCCGTGTAGCCCGCCTCGGCGAAGGCGGCGGTGAGGCGGTCGGGGCCCGGCTCGGGGCCCGGCTCGGGGGACGAGTCGACGGCCGGGCGGGTGCCGGGACCCGGGCCGGGGCGGGTGCCGGGCGCGGCGGCCGGAGCCCCGTCCGGTGCCGGACGGCCGGTCAGCAGGGCGGTGGCGGCGTGCGGTTCGGTGCCGGCCGTGTCGACCCGCAGGAACGTTCCGTCGGGCGTGCGGACGGCGAGCCCTCCGCCGGGGACGGTGACGAGGACGACGCCGGGGGCGAGAGGCACGGGGTTCCTCCTGGATCGGGGCGCGGGGCCGGGGCGCCGCACCGGGCCGGGATGCGGCCGGCACGGGGCGGGACGGGGCGGGCCCGCCCGGGAAGGCGGCCCGGGCGGGACGGGGCGGGCCCGCCCGGGAAGGCGATCCGGGCGGGCCCAGTACGGGGTCGGCCGTGGACTACTTGTCCGCGTCCGCCTCGGCCACCTCGTCGAAGGGGTTCTCGACGAGGGCGTTGGAGTGGGTCGCGGAGAGGTGGGCGAGCTGGCCCTGCTCGGCGATCGGCGAGAACACGCTCTGCTGCTCCATGGATTGATCCTCCATATCGGATGAGTGATGCGTCTGACGGTGTGCCACCGGTTCCGGCGGCACACTCAGACACTAATGAATATGATTATCATTCCGCAAGGCCGGAGGGCAGAGGGTGATCCGGGTAACACACCGGCCACCCGCCCTCCGGGTCGCGCCCCACCCGGCCCACCACGCCCAGGACTTCGGCGAGCAGGTGCGGGGTGACCACCTCGTCCGGCGGCCCGTCCGCCGCGACCCGGCCCCGCCGCAGCGCGACGATCCGGTCGGCGAAGCGGGCGGCGTGCCCCAGGTCGTGCAGGACCATCAGGACCGTCAGGCCCCGCTCCTCGCGCAGCCGTACGACGGTCCGCATGACCTCCAGCTGGTGGCGCAGGTCCAGGTAGGTGGTCGGCTCGTCCAGCAGCAGCACGCGGGTGTCCTGCGCGAGGGCCATGGCGAGCCGTACGCGCTGCCGCTCGCCGCCCGACAGGTCGTCCACGGGCCGGTCGGCCCACTCCTGGACGCCCACGTCGGCCAGCGCCCGCGCGCACACGGCGTCGTCGCCGTCGCGCAGCATCCCGAGCGGCCCGCGCGCCGCGTACCGCCCCTGCCGCACGAGCTGACGCACCGTCATGCCCGGCACCGGAGGCGCCGACTGGTGCAGCAGCGCCACCCGGCGGGCCGTGGCCCGCCGGGAGAGCCGGGCGACCTCCTCGCCGTCCAGCAGCACGCGGCCGGCGGCCGGGCGCAGAAGCCCGGCGCACAACCGCAGGAGCGTGCTCTTGCCGCAGCCGTTGAGCCCCACGAGGGCGACCGACTCACCGGGCTCCACCCGCAGGTCGACCCCGGCCAGCACCTCCCGGCCCGGATAGCCGAACCGCACCCCCTCCACCCGCACCGACCCGGCGGGCGCCTGCGGGCCGGCGGGCCCCCGCCGGGCGGCCGTCGGGCCGTCCGGGGCGGGGGGCGGCGCATCGGGCACGCGCTGCGGGGCAGGACGCGCCGCGGGCACGCGCTCCGGGGCGGCGGCCCCGGCGGGCACGGGCTCCGGGGCGGCGGCCCCGGCGGGTACGGACGTCATGTCGGATCCTTCCGTCGTCGAGCCACGATCAGCAGCAGCGCCGCACCCACGCAGGTGGTCAGCGCACCGGCCGGGATGCTCAGCCGGTCCGAGCCCAGGGCGGGGCCGAGGAGCCGGGAGAGCCACTGCGCGGCGGCGTCGGCGCCGCCCACCACGGCCGCGCCGGTCAGGGCCGCGCCCGGCACGGTGTACCGCAGGTCCGCGCCGAACAGCGCGAGGGCCAGGTGCGGGACGAGCAGTCCGACGAAGCCCAGCGCGCCCACGACCGACACCGCCCCGGCGGTCAGGGCCACCGCGCAGGCCAGCGCGGCCAGCCGGGCGCGGCCGGCGCTCAGCCCGGCGGCGGCGGCCTGCTCGTCACCGCACCGCAGCAGGGTCAGCGGGACGGCCAGCAGCCACGCCGCGCCGCCCCAGACGAGCGCCCACGGCCACAGCAGCGCCCAGTGGGTCCACACCCGCCCCTCGGTGGAGCCCACCAGCCACTGCACGACGCTGCCCAGTTCGCCGGGGGCGACCAGCAGCACCATGGCGGTGAGCCCGGACAGCACGGCCGACACGAGGACGCCGTGCACGGCCGTGCGCGCCGGGTCGCCCCGGTCCCGCCCGGCGAGCAGCCACAGCAGGCCGGCCCCGGCGAACCCGCCCACGCACGCGGCGGCCACCACGGCGGCGGGTGAGCGCCACCCGGCGATGCCCAGCCCCGTCGCGGCCACCGCGCCGAGCACGGCGCCGGGCGTCACGCCGGTGACCTCGGGCCCGGCGAGCGGGTTGCGCAGCGCGGACTGGAGCACGGTGCCGGCCACGCCGAGGCAGGCGCCGGCGACGAGGGCGACGAGGGTACGGGGCAGGCGCAGGTTCAGCACGACGTGCCGGGCGGTGGGGTCGCCGCCGCCGGCCAGCACATCGGCCACGCCGGACGGCCCGACGGCGCGTCCGGCGACGAGCCCGCCGAAGGCGGCGGCGAGGGCGGCGGCGAGCAGCAGGACGAGGGGCAGTCGGCCTCGGAGGAGGTTCACTTCCGCACCCCCCGTCGCAGCAGCGCCACGCCCACCGGCACGCCGACGAGGGCCGTCCAGGCGCCGACCGGGGTCTCCGTCGGCGCCAGGGCGAGGCGGGCCGGCTGGTCGGCGACGGCGACGACGAGGGCGCCCCACGCCGCCGACCAGGGGAGCCAGCCGACCGCGTCCAGGTCGGGGCGCAGCCGCCGCGCCAGGTGCGGGGCGAGGAACCCGACCCACGCGACCGGCCCGCACACCGCCACCACGGGCGCGATCAGCACGACGGCGACGGCGAGCGCGGCGAGCCGGGCGCGCCGCACCCTGACGCCCAGGGCGCGCGCGTCGTCGTCGCCGAGCCGCAGCACCCCCAGGACGGGCGCGCACAGCACCATCGCGGGCACGGCCGCGACGAGCCAGGGCCACAGGCCCGCCAGGTCGTCCCAGGTCCGGGCGGACAGGCTGCCCAGCAGGTACCGGTAGATCAGCTGGAGGTCGAGCTGGTCGGCCAGGACCATCATCACGAGCAGCGCGGACTGCAGGGCGGCGGACACGGCCGCGCCGGTGAGCAGCACGGCGGACGGGCTGCGCCCGAACCCGGAGGCGGCCAGGGTGAGAATCCCGCCGAGCGCCGCCCCGCCCAGGGCGAGGAACGGCTGCGCGGCGAGCGGCACGGACAGGGCGAGGACGAGCGGCGCGGCGACGCCGAGGGCGGCTCCGCCGGAGACGCCGAGCATCTCTGGCACGGCGAGCGGGTTGCGCAGCGCCTCCTGGAGGACGAGCCCGGCGGCGCCCAGGCAGGCCCCGGCGACGAGGGCCAGGAGCAGCCGGGGCAGCCGCAGTTCGGTGACGACGACCCCGGCGAGGCCGTCGCCGCCGATCGCCGCGAACAGCTCGGACGGCGGGACGTACGGGGTGCCGAGGCAGAGCGCCGTACCGGTGGCGGCGACGAGGACGGCCCCGCCGCCCGCGTACGACCGCCAGGCCCCGGACGGGCGGCCCGCCCTGCGCGGACGCACCGCCTCGCGCCCGGCATCCACCCCGGGCCGCCCGGACGGCCCGACCGCCCCGGACGGCCCGACAACCTCCGACGGCCCGGAGGCCCCGGACGGCCGGGACGGCCCGGACCGCCCGGACCGCCCGGACCGCCCGGCGGCCCCGATCGGCTCGGCGGCGGCACCGGACCGCCCGGCGGCGCCGGTCGGCCCGGTACCCCCGGACGGCTCAGGCGCCCCCGTCGGCTCAGGCGCCTCCGTCGGCTCGGGGACCCCCGTCGGCTCGGGCACCCCCATCGGTTCAGACGCCCCCGCCGGCTCGGCGGTCCCCGGCGCGGGCCGGTCGCCGGACGGGGGGCGGGGGGTCGGTGGGGTCCCGGTCACCTCAGCGCGGCCGTCGCCTCGTCGAGGACGATGCCGAGGGAGCGGGTGCCGCGCCCCTTGGCCCAGACCTCGGCGTCCACCTCGTGGACGGCGCCCTCGCGCACCGCCGGGATGCGCGACCAGAGCGGGTTCTCGGCGAGCTTCTCGGAGAGCTTGCCGTCCGAGCCGCCGAAGGAGAGCGTCTCCACGAACAGCACGTCGACGTCGCGGGCGAGGATCTCCTCCATGCTGTAGGTGCCCTCGACGCCCCGGTCCTTCCACGGGTAGTCGGCCAGGCCGGGCATCAGGCCGCCGGCCACGTCCCGGCCGGGCGTCGCCACGCCGAAGTTCTCGTCGCTGCCGAAGATGATCAGCGCGGTCTTGCCGCTCCGGTTCTTCTCGGCGGCGGCGAGCTTGGCGCGGAAGGCGCGTTCGGCGTCCTCGCCCTGGGCGGTGCGCCCGGTGAGGGCGGCGAGGCCGCGCAGGTAGCCGACGCTGTCCTGCCAGTTGCGCGGCTGGACGGGCCAGAAGACGGTGGCGCCCTCCAGGGCGGGGGCGAGCTTGCCGTGGGTGTCCTCCAGACCGATGACCAGGTCCGGCTTGTGGGAGAGGATCGCCTCCGTCTCGGGGGCGATGAACCCGCCCGGCACGACGGGCACGCGGGCCGCCGCCTCCTTGCCGAGGAAGCCCGGGTGCGCCAGCAGGCCGGAGTTGGTGGCGGCGGGGGTGAGGCCGAGTTCGGTCAGCATGTCGTCGCAGAGGGCGACGAGGCAGACGATCCGGCGCGGGGGCGCCTTGGTGGCGACCGTGTGGCCGTGGGGGTCGGTGATCTGGCGGGCGGCGGCGATGGGGCGGACGGAGACCTCGGTCTTCGGCCGCTCCTCCCCCGCCTTCCGGCCCTCGTCGGTCGTCGCGGCGGTGCCGCAGCCGGTGATGAGCGCGCCGAGGACGGCGGCGGCGGCCCAACGGCGCACGGTTCGCGCCATCCTGCGTGACCTCGGGATCGTCGGGTGGGGCATCGGACCTCTTTCCTTGAGGGGTGGAGCGGGAATCCGCCACATGATAATCATTATCGATAACTGTGCCTACGCCCCCACCCCACGGACGGAGTCCGCGATGCCCCTCTCCCCCCGCCTGCTCGTCGCCGACCAGGTGGCCGGAACGCTGCGCCTGCTGGACCTTCCGGACGGCGCGCTAATCGGCGAACTGACGGGACGCCACCTCGCCGAGCACGCCGGGTTCCTGGCCCTTCCGGGCGGCCGGGCGGCCTTCGTGGACGACCTCGCGGGCGAACTGGTCGTCCTCGACCCGTACGGCCCGGGCGCCGGGCGCCCCCTCGTCGAGGCGACCGCCCCGGTGGCCGTCCCCGCCGAGCACCTGGCCGCCGACCCGTCCGGCCGGCGCCTCGCCGTCACCACGGGCCTCGGCCGCAACCACGAGCCCTGGACGGACCTGCTGACCGCCGTCGACCTCGGCGCGCCCGGCGGCCCGAGGGCGGTACGGGTGCGCACCCGCGTCGGCGAGCCCGGCGTCACCGTGCTCGGCGCCGACGACCCGCTCGTGGTGGTGCGCCACCGCGAGCCCGGCGCGCTCGCCGCGTACCGCCACGCCGACCTGGCGGCCGCCGCGCCCTCCTGCCCGCCCGCCGTACCGGCGTACGAGACGCGGCTGCCCGACGCGGACGGCCACGGCGACGCCCACGACCCGGTCACGGGGCGGCTGTTCGCGGCGGCCGGCTCCGGGGTGCACCGGGCGCGGCGGGACGGCGACCGGCTGGTGCGCGAGGAGCCGCTGTCCTGGGGCGGTCCCGGACGCGGCTACTACCTGCGGCTGGATCCGGTCCGCCGGACGCTGTGGTCCTGTGTGCGCGGCGGGCCCGCCGACCCCGGCCGGTGGCCGGAGTGGTCCAACGACGCGTGGTTCCAGGGCCTCGACGACGACCGCCGCACCGGCCGGATACCGCTCGGGCGCGGACTGGTCTTCCGTCTCGCCGTCTCCAGCGCGCACGTCGCCTTCGCCCGGGTGCACCCGGACGGCGACGAGCTGGTGCTGCTCGACCCGGAGGAGCCGCGCGTGGTGGCGCGGCTGCCGCTGCCCGCGATGGAGGGCGCGCCGCGGCCGGGCGGCACCCCGTGGGACGGGGTGCAGCGGCGGGCGGTCGCCGCGTCGCCGGGCGTCCCGCTGGTCGCCGTCAGCCGGGGCGGCCACGGGGAGGTTCACCTTTTCGACGGAACGTCACCCGCCGGTGTGCTGAGGGTGCCCACCCCTCTCGACGAGGGCGGTCACCTGGCGCTGCTGGCCCCGGACGACGGGGCGCACCTCGACCCGGTCGGCCGGTGATTGTGAATCATTTCACTCGACCCCTTGGCCGGGTGAGCGTTTCCGTGCTGTGATGCGTCCCGACTCATCAGCCCAACGGTGCGCGGGGAGGGCAACGTGGCGCATACCGCCATGTCTGGTTCCGGAACGACCGAAGGTGACGATCCCCTCCAGACCGCGGTATGGCGGCTGCGCTCCCGCGCCTGCTGGGCCGACGCCGCCGCGCTGCTCGCCCCCGTCGCGGGGGATCCTCCGGCGGCGGTGCAGCGGGCGTCCCTCCTGATCGAGCGGTGCCTGTACACGGAGTCCGGCTGGGCGGAGGCGGAGGACGCGCTGCGCGCCGCCGAGGCCGTGGCGCGGGCCGACGAGGACCGGGGCGCCGCCGCCTGCGAGCGCGGCTACCTGGCGTACGCGGCGACCCTGCACGGGGTGCGGGACCGGGCCGACGAGGCTCGGGCGGCGCTCGGCCGGGCGGCGGCGCTGCTCGGGCCGTCGTCGCCGGGGCGGGCGCTGCTGGACTTCCGGCGGGGGCTGCTCGCCCAGTACCTCGGGGACAATCCGCAGGCGGCCCGCGCCGCTTACCGCAGGGCCCACGCGGGCGCGACCGCGCAGGGGGACGCGCTGCTGCTGTCGTTCACCTGGCGGCAGCTGGCCGGGCTCGCGCTGCGGGAGGGCGAACTGGCCGAGGCCCGGCACGGGTTCGCGGAGTCGCTGCGCCTGCGGGAGGAGCTGGGGTACTTAGTGGGTACGGCTCCGGCGCTCGCCGCGCTGGCGGACGCCCAGCCGGAGCCGGAGGCGAGCCGTCTGCGGGACGAGGCGCGGCGGCTGTTCCGCCTGCTGGGCGGGGTGCCGACCTGGCTCGCCGACCGGCTCGCACCCGCGGCGGCCGCCTGACCCGGCGCCCCGCGCGCGGCCCCGCGTCCGGTGCCCGCCCCGCCGGCCCCACGCGCGGCCCCGCGTCCGCGGCCCGCGGGCACGGCGCCCGGCGTCCGGCGCCCGGTCCCGCCCCGCCGGCCCCCGGCTACGGCTCCGGCGGTACGGACCGGGCTCCGTCCGGACCGTCCCGGCGGTGCGCCCCCGGTCGGGGGGCGCACCGCCGTCGGGTCACATCTCCTCGAGCAGGTTCGTCACCGAACCGTTCTCGAAGATCTCCCGGATCGCGTGCGCGACGAGCGGGGCGATGGACAGCACCTCCACCTTGTCCAGGCCGGTGGCCGCGGCCGTCGGCAGGGTGTCGGTGAAGACGAACCGGCTGACCTTGGACTCCTCCAGGCGCTCCACGGCGGGACCGGACAGGATGCCGTGGGTGGCGGCCACGATGACGTCGGCGGCGCCGTTGTCGTACAGGGCGTCCGCCGCCGCGCAGATCGTGCCGGCCGTGTCCACCATGTCGTCCACGAGCACGCACACCCGGCCCGCGACGTCGCCGACGACCTCGTGGGCGCTGACCCGGTGGGCGACGTCCTTGTCCCGCTTCTTGTGGACGATCGCCAGCGGGGCGCCGAGCCGGTCGCACCACCGGTCCGCGACCCGCACCCGGCCCGCGTCGGGCGACACCACGGTCAGCCGCTCGTGGTCGGTGTGGGCCGCGATGTGGTCGGCCAGCGTCGGCAGGGCGAAGAGGTGGTCGAGCGGGCCGTCGAAGAACCCGGCGATCTGGTCGGTGTGCAGGTCGACCGTGATGATCCGGTCCGCTCCCGCGGTCGCGATCAGATCGGCGAGCAGCCGGGCCGAGATCGGCTCGCGGCCCTTGTGCTTCTTGTCCTGGCGCGAGTACCCGTAGAACGGCACGACGACGGTGATGCTGCGGGCCGAGGCGCGCTTCAACGCGTCGATCATGATCAGCTGCTCCATGACCCACGTGTTGATCGGCGCCGTGTGGGACTGGACGACGAAGCAGTCCGCGCCGCGCACCGACTCCTCGAAGCGCACGTAGATCTCGCCGTTGGCGAAGTCCCGTGCCTGGGTGGGGACGAGCCCGGTGCCCAGCTCGCGGGCGATGCTGTCGGCGAGCGCGGGGTGGGCCCGGCCGGTGAACAGCAGCAGTCTGCGGTCGCCGCCGGCGGCGAAGGCCTTCACCGGCCGAGGACCGGGTAGTCGGTGTAGCCGCGGTGGTCGCCGCCGTAGAAGGTCGACTCGTCGGCCTGGTTGAACGGGCCGCCGGCCTGGACGCGGGCGGGCAGGTCGGGGTTGGCGAGGAAGAGCGCGCCGAGGGAGACCGCGTCGGCCAGGCCCTCGTCGAGGACCTCCAGGGCGGTCTGCGGCGAGGCGGGGAAGGAGGCGGGGGTGGCGTGCGGGTTGACCACGAGGGCGCCCTTCCACAGGTCGCGCACGGCGCGCGTCACCGGGCGGGTGACCATCTCGCACACCTCCAGGAACGCCAGCTCCGGCAGGGCGGGGACGAGCGCCGCGTAGAGGGCGTCGGTGTCGCCCTCGGCGATGTCGTTGTACGTGTTGCCCGGCGAGACGCGGACGCTGGTGCGCTCGTTGCCGATGGCGGCGGCGACCGCCTCGGTCACCTCCACGGTGAGGCGGATCCGGTGGGCGACGGAGCCGCCGTACGCGTCGGTGCGGTGGTTGGTGTTCTCCGCGAGGAACTGGTGCAGGAGGAAGCCGTTGCCGGCGTGGACCTGGACGCCGTCGAAGCCGGCGTCGATGGCGTTGCGCGCGGCGTTCGCGAAGTCCCGGACCGTCTCGGCGATCTCGTCGAGGGTCAGCTCGCGCGGGACGGGGTAGTCCTTCGGGCCCTCCGGGGTGAAGGTCTGACCGGCGGCGGCGATGGCGGAGGGCGCCACGGACTGGTGGGCGCTCTCGTAGAGCGAGGGGTGGCCGATGCGGCCGGAGTGCATCAGCTGGACGACGATGCTGCCGCCGGCCGCGTGCACGGCGTCGGTGACGGCGCGCCAGCTCTTGACCTGCTCGGGGTGGTGCAGGCCGGGGGTGTTGAGGAAGCCCTGGCCGACCTGGGAGGGCTGGACGCCCTCGGTGATGATGAGGCCGGCGGAGGCGCGCTGGGCGTAGTACTCGGCCATCAGCTCGGTGGCGCCGCCGCACGGCAGGGCGCGGTTGCGGGTCATGGGTGCCATGACGAGGCGGTTGCGCAGGGCGATCTTGCCGAAGGTGGCGGGTTCGAACAGCGAGGTCATGTCGTCTTCTCTCTGCGGGTCGTTGCGGGTGTCCCCGTGGCACGGGGCGCACGGACCAGACGCGTCGCACGGGGCGTACGGGTGGTACCGGGCGTGCGGGTGCACGGGGTGTACGGGACGTGCGGGGCGGCCGCGCGGGCTTCCGGTGCGCCCGCGCGGCCGGGCGGTCAGTCCTGCTCCGCCAGGTGGCGGGCGTAGGCGGCGGCGAGGCGCCCGCCGACCTCGGCGGTGGAGATCAGGACGGCCATGTTCGCCTGGGCGGTGCGTCCGCCGGTCGCCTTGTCGACGGCGTGCATCAGGTACTTGGTGAGTCCCTGGCCGCTGACGCCGTCGCGCTCGGCCCGCGCCAGCGCGTCGGTGATCGCGGCCTCGGCCTCCGCCGGGTCGACGGCGTCCTCGGCGCGCGGCGGGGTGGTCAGCACTACGCCGCCGGGGTGGCCGGCGGCCCAGTGGGTGGCGACGACCCGGGCGATCAGGTCCTCGTCGTCGATCCGGTGCGGGGAGCGCACCCCGCTGGAGGCGCAGTAGAACGCGGGGAAGTCGTCGGAGCCGTAGGAGATGACCGGGACGCACTGCGTCTCCAGGTACTCCATGGTCAGCTTCAGGTCGAGGATCATCTTGGCCCCGGCGCAGACCACCGCGACCTTGGAGCGGGTGAGCTGGATGAGGTCGGAGGAGACGTCCATGGTGGTCTCGGCGCCCCGGTGGACCCCGCCGAGGCCGGCGGAGGAGAAGAAGGGGATGCCGGCCAGCTCGGCGGCGACCAGGGAGGACGCGACGGTGGTGGCGCCCCGCCCGCCCCGGGCGAGCACCACGGGCAGGTCGCGGCTGGAGACCTTGGGGATGCCGGTCTCCGACGCGAACCGCTCGATGTCCCGCTCGGTCATGCCGACGCGGATGGCGCCGTCCTCCACGCAGATGGTGGCCGGGACGGAGCCGCCCTTGCGGACGGCGGCCTCGACGCGGTGGGCGGTCTCGGCGTTGTGCGGGTACTTCAGGCCGTGGGTGATGACGTTCGACTCCAGGGCGACGACCGGGCGGCGCTCGTGGAGGGCCTCGCGGACCTCTTCGCTGTAGACGAGGGGGACGGTCGTGCTCATGCGGTTCCTCCGGACGGGGCGGGCTGGGGGTAGTTCGGCTTCTTCCACAGCAGGTCGGCGCGTTCCTCGATCTCGGGCCGGTGGACGCGCTCGGTCCACTGCTCCTGGTCGACGGACTCCACGGCGATGGACACCGATCCCTCGTCGCAGCCGAACACGCGGGTGACGGCCACGGTGAGCGAGGCGACCAGGTCGGCCTTCTCGGCGTCGGTGAACGTGCGCGGCCAGTGCTTGACGCTGAGGTGCGGCACGCGGGTCCTCCTTTCTGCGGGTCGGGTCAGCGGTCGGTGGGGCGCTCGGTGAAGCGCTCGATGTACGCGGCGAGTTCGGGGACGCCGCCGGCCTTGAGCGCCGTGTAGTGGTCGCTGTCGAGGGTGATCACCGTCGGCGGCACGAGGAAGCACTCCGGGTGCTCCTCGGCGAAGGACGGCTCGTCGCCGCGGGCGGTGAGGACCGTGACGGGCACGTCCAGGCGGCGCTCGGCGAGCTCCTGCTCGGTGTAGTCGAAGGCGTAGGTGCGGGCGACGATCCGGGTGATACGGCGAATCGTTCCTTCATCGAGCGCGGGGTAGCGGTCGTGGACGAAGGCGGTGAAGGACGCCTCGTCGGTCACGGTCCGCAGGCAGTCCCGCAGGTCGGGGCCCTCGACGGTGGCCGCGAAGACGGAGTACAGGATCGACAGGTAGGCCGGGTTGCCGAAGGACGCCTCGCGGCCCCACCGGCGGCCGTCGCCGGTCCGCACGTGCGGGTTGCCGGGGCAGATCAGCAGCAGCCGGTCGACCTTCTCGCCGAACTGCCGCAGCTGCCAGGCCGTCTCGAAGGCGACCCGGGCGCCGAAGGAGTAGCCCCACAGGGTGTAGGGGCCGGACGGCTGGACGCGGCGGATCTCGGCCACGTCGGCCATGGCCATCTCCCGGAGGGAGGCGTACGGCTCCTCCCCCGCGTTGATGCCGTGCGCCTGGACGCCGTGCACCAGCCGGTCGCCGCCGACCGTCCCGGCGAGGAGGCGCAGGTTCATCGGGTAGCCGCCGAGGCCGGGCCAGAAGTACACCGGGGACTCGGTGCCGCCCGTGAGGGGGACGAGGCGGGAGGTGCGGCGGGGGGCGCCGTCGTCGACGCGAGCGGCGAGGTCCGCCAGCCGCGGCGACTCGAAGATCACCTGGAGGGGCAGGGAGGCGCCGTACTCGCGGTTGATCCGGTTGACGAGCGCCACGGCGTGCAGGGAGTTGCCGCCGGACGCGAAGAACTCGTCCTGGGTGGAGACGTCCTCGTACCGGAGCATCCGGCCCCACTCGGCGGCGAGCCACCGCTCGGTCGGGGTGGCCGGGGCGACGTAGGGCGCGGCGGTGCGGGCGGCGGTCACCTCGGGCAGGTTCGCCGTCGCCTTGCAGTCGATCTTGCCGTTGGCGGTCAGCGGCAGCTCGTTCACCACGAGCACCCGCGCCGGGATCATGTAGTCGGGCAGGAACTGGGCGAGGTCGTCGCGGATCATCTCCGCCGGGCCCTTGGTGTGCACGGCGTCCTCGTTCATGCCCTCGTGCGCGGCCTGGTCGGCGCTGATGCGCCCCCCGACGAAGAAGTACGAGGCGGGCGCCGCCGGGGTGCCGGCGGCGGCCAGCAGGTCGTCCAGACGCCGGGAGGCGGGCAGCGGGTTGCCGGTCTTCGAGGAGTAGCCGGACGACATGAAGCCCACGCCGGGGACGCGCTGGAGATGGTGGAGCCGGGTGCCGAGGACGATGTAGTCGAGCCAGCGCTCGGGGGCGCGGGACACCGCGCTGACGCCGAACGACGACCGGTCGTAGACGCCCTGGTTGATGGCGATGACGTGGCGCTTCTCCACGATCGCGGAGCCCATCGGCTCCAGCCGGCCGTCCCGGTGGCGGTAGAGGCCCTCCGGCAGGCCCTCGACGCGGTCGCCGTGCGTCTGGACGTACAGCTCCACCGCGTCGGGTCGGGCCCGGCCGTCGTCGGCGGTGACGGTGAAGGCGCCCAGGTAGTGGTCGTCGTCGGCGGCGTCCAGCAGCGCCTTGTGGGCGGGGTCGCAGCCGTCCGGGCCGATGGTCAGGCCGTAGCGGGGCAGGACCTCCTCGTACAGCCCGACCATGTGGCCGGCCTCGAACTCCAGCACCTCGACGATGTTGTTCTTGTAGACGGGCTCGATCGCCCGCCGCCTGCCGAGGAAGTGGACGCGCAGGCCGGGCCCGGCGAAGCCGTCGGCCGCGTCCCCGACCCGCACCAGCGTGTGGTCGACGGGGTGGTGGTAGTAGACGCCGTCGAGGCCGAGCAGGTCCCTGACCTCCAGGTACGTCTGCGTCGCGTAGAGGGCGCCGGGCGAGGCGTAGGCGTACTTCGGCAGCAGCCGCTCGGAGCTGCGGAACGGGCCGAACCAGCGCAGGATCTCGCCCAGTTCGTCGAAGGTCAGCTCCGTCAGGGGCCGGGGCGCGTACGGGGCCCTGCGCGGGGCGAGCGCGGCCAGCACGTCGGCGGCGGCGACCGGCCCGCCGTCGTAGAACCGGTACGTCTTGCGGGCGAACGCCTCGCGGCGCTGCTCGGCGGTGGCCTCCGCGCCGGGCAGGGGCAGCGACGGGCGGGCGTCGAGCTCCTCCGGGGAGCGCAGGCCGGGGTTGGCGAGCTGCGCCTTCACCTGGAGCTTGGACGCCTTCGACTGGTGGTGGGCGGCGTCGTCGCGGCCCTGGTCCATGACGGCGGCGGTGCGCTCGTTCAGCTCGACCGCGGCGACGAGGGTCTTGCCGCCGGTGCGGGCGTCGTCGGTGACGACGGCGGCGGCCCGCCGGACCCAGGGGTGGTTCTCGATGCGGGAGGCGACCTCCTCCAGCTCGACGCGGTAGCCGCGGAGCTTGACCTGGTTGTCGGCGCGGCCCATGAAGCGGATCGTGCCGTCGGGGTTCCACTGGCACAGGTCGCCGCTGCGGTACAGGCGCTCGGTCGGGTTGAACGGGGAGGTGAGGAACCGCTCCGCGGTCTGCTCGGGCAGCCCGATGTAGCCGCGTGCGACCTGGACGCCGCCGATGAACAGCTCGCCGCTCTCGCCGATGTCGACGGGCTGGAGGTTGTCGTCGAGGATGTAGCAGGTGACGTTGTCGGCGGGGACGCCGACGGGCACGATCCCGGCCGGGTCGTCCGCGAGGTCGTCGGGGTCGATCCAGTGCGAGCTGGCGTTGATGGTGGTCTCGGTCGGCCCGTAGAGGTTGACCACCGACACGTCGGGCAGCTCGGCGAGGAGGTCCTTCACGAGGGACCAGGTGAGGGCCTCGCCGCCGGAGAAGATCCGCCGCAGCGAGCCGCACGCGCCCAGCTGCTCGGTGTCCACGAGCGCCTGGAGAAGGGTCGGGA
The DNA here is from genome assembly GCF_008704425.1 of Streptomyces fradiae ATCC 10745 = DSM 40063. Classification (NCBI taxonomy): domain Bacteria; kingdom Bacillati; phylum Actinomycetota; class Actinomycetes; order Kitasatosporales; family Streptomycetaceae; genus Streptomyces; species Streptomyces fradiae. Next base: position 5,768,801 of record NZ_CP023696.1, on the reverse strand, counting down.
CGGCCTGCAGCGTCGTCACCCTGTTGTCGGCGAGCAGGGTGATGATGCCCTCCGGGTCCCGGAAGACGCCCGGCGTGCCCATGACGACGCGGGCGCCGGCGGCGGGGGCCAGGATCTCCCACTGGGCGGCGTCGAAGCTCATCGGGGTCTTCTGCAGGATCGTCACGTCCGGGCCGAGGTGGCCGCAGTTGGCGAGCCACTGGAGCTGGGAGACGATGCTGCGCTGCTCGATCATCACGCCCTTGGGCCTGCCGGTGCTGCCCGAGGTGTAGATGACGTACGCGAGGTGGTCGCCGCGCGACTCCGGCAGGGCCTCGGCGGGCGCCTCGGCGCAGTCGGCCGGGGTGACGACCGCGGTGCCCTCGGGGGCGAGGCCGCGGGCGCGGTCGCGCAGGTGCTCCTGGGTGACGATGACGCGGGTGCCGGAGTTCTCCAGCATGTATCTGAGCCGGCCCTCCGGGTAGTCCGGGGAGAGCGGCAGGTAGGCGGCCCCGGCGGCGAGGATGCCCCACGCTCCGGTCATCAGCTCGGCGGACGGCTCGGTGTACAGGCCGACGCAGGTGTCCGGGGCGACACCGAGCGACGCCAGGTGGGAGCCGAGGCGCCGGGCGGCGTCGTCGAGTTGTCGGAAGGTCAGCTCGCCGCCGGTGTGGGTGACGGCGACGGCGTCCGGCCGCGTGCGGGCCTGGTGGGCGAGCTGGGCACGCAGGGAGATGCCCTTGAGGAAGACGCCGGGTATCGGCGCACGCGTGTTCATGTGGTTGGTCCCCCTAGATGAAGATGTGGTGTCCGGTTCTCAGACGCGTTCTGCGGCGGGCCGCGCCGGGGCCGGCGCGGCGGGCTTCGTGCCGCGCGGCTGGGCGATGACCACGGCGGCGATGACGGCCGCCGCGCCGACGAGCTGGAGCGGGCCCAGTGTCTGGCCGAGGAACAGGTAGCCGAGCAGGGTGGCGCACAGGGGTGAGGCGAACGACAGGAAGGAGGCGGCGAGGGCGGGGAGCCGCGCGAGGCCCCGGAACCACAGCACGTAGGCGATGAGCGCGCCGATGATGCTGAGGTAGGCGAAGCCGCCGACGTTGGCCCAGGTGAGGGTGGTGGGCAGCGGCTCGCTCAGGAGCGTGACGGGCAGCAGCAGGACGCCGCCGACGGTGAGCTGCCAGCCGGTGAAGGTCAGCAGCGTGACGCCCTCGGGCCGGCCCCAGCGCTTCGTCAGGACGATGCCGGACGCCATGGAGAGGGCGCCGAGCAGTCCGGCGACGACGCCGACCGCGTCCAGCCCGGCGTTGGGCTGCAGGACGAGCAGGGCGACGCCCGCGGCGCCGAGCACGCAGGAGGCGACGTGCACCGGCCGGATCCTGTCCTTGAGCAGCAGGGAGCCGAGGAGCAGCACGATCATCGGCTGGATGCTCATGACGAGCGCGGCCACCCCGCCGGGCAGGTGGTAGGCGGCGAGGAAGAGGAAGTAGAAGAACGCGCCGATGTTGAGCACGCCGAGGACGGCGGCCCGCCACCACCAGATGCCCTGCGGGAGCTTCCTGGTCATCAGCAGCAGGATGAGCCCGGCGGGCAGGGCGCGGACGGTGGAGGCCAGCAGGGGCCGGTCCGGCGGCAGGAACTCGGTGGTGACCAGGTAGGTCGATCCCCACACGGCCGGGGCGAGGGCCGTCAGGGCGGATGTCGTGGCGATGCGCTGGCCGGTCACTTGCGGGCTCCGGAGTCGGTGGTGCCGAAGAAGCGGTCGCCGAAGTCGCCGATGCCCGGGACCATGAAGGCGTGCTCGTTGAGGCGGTCCTCGATGGCGCTGGTGACGATCTTGACGCGGGGACGCGCGTCGGCGACGCGGCGCAGTCCCTCGGGCGAGGACAGGAAGTTGATCATGATGATGCGGTCCTCGGCCACCCCGGCGTCGAGCAGGACGTCGATGGCGGCGAGCGCGGACCCCGCGGTGGCGAGCATCGGCTCCAGCAGCAGCACGTACCGGTCGGCGATGTCGTCGGGCAGGTGCCGGTAGAGCAGGTGCGGCAGCTTCGTCCGCTTGTCGCGCTGGATGAGGATCTTGCCGATGCGGATGCCCGGGTGGACCTCGCGCAGCTCGGCCTCCATGGACTCGCCGGCCCGGATGACGGGCACGGCACACAGCTTGGAGGCGAACTCCAGGCCCGGGTAGACGGCGCCGACCGGAGTGGTGACGTCCTTCTTGGTGAAGGGCAGCAGGTCCATCCCGGCTTCGAGCAGGAGGCGGATGACGCGCCGCGAGTAGAAGACGAAGTCCTCGCGGGCGCAGTCCCGGTCGCGGATCACGGTGTGGATGGCGCGGAGCTGGTCGGTCTGCGGAAGCAGGTGCACGTTCTTGCCGGTGGTCACGGCGGAGAGCTCCTCTGGAACGGCTGGCTGGCTACGGAAGGAGGGTGGGACGGGGAGGGCGAGCGGGAGGTGGGTGCGACCGTACGGCCGCACCCACCGCTCACCGGCCGCGCCGCGGGCGCGCGGTGGCCCGCCGTGCGCGCGGGGCCGCCGCACCGGGCCCGCCCGCCGGGCGCGGGCGCGGCCGGGCGGGGGCCGGGCGTACGTGCGGGTCCCGCCGCGCCGCGCGGTGGGGGGCGCGCGTGGTGCGGGATCAGGGCTGTACCGGGGGGCCGGGCCCGTACCGGGGTCCGGCCCCCGGTACCCGGGGCCGGCCCGAGCCCGGGGCGACCCGTGCCCGGGGCCGGGCGGCCGGGCGCTCGGGCGGCGGGGCCGGGCGGTCCGGGCCGCGCCGGCGGGCGGCGCCTCCTCGCGGGGGCGCGCCCCCGCGCCGCGCCCGCGGGTTCGGGCGCGGCGGGGTGCCGGGCGGCCAGGGCGCCGCCGTCGGACGGGGCCGGGCCGGGTCCTGGACCGCACCCGGGCGGGTCCGGGCCGGGGCGAGGTCCGGACCCGCCACGGCCCGGCCGGGTCCGGCTCCGGTCCCGGCACGGCCCGCACCAGGGCCCGGCCGGTCCGGTCCTGGCACGGCCCGGCCGGGCTCCAGGCTCGGGGCGTGGCCCCCGGTCCGGTGCGGGACCCGGTGCGGCCGGGGTCGGGGCCGGAGCGCGGCTCCGGGTCGGGCCGGGGCCGGGCCCGCCGTCGGCGGTGGCGCCTGTCGTGGGCGGCGGCGGTGGTGTGCGGCGCGGGCCGGGACCAGCCCCGGAGCCGGTACCGGACGCGACGGCGACCGGGCGGCCGGGGCCGTGCCGGTGGGTGCGGCACGGCGTCGGCCGACCGGGCACGCGGGCCGGACCCGCCCGGTCGCGCCCGTACGGCCCCGCGGTCCGCGCGCCCCGGGTCCGGTACCCGCCCGCTCGGGGCGGCCGGATCGGGCCGCGTGCCGCCCGTGGCGCGCGGCCGGACCGGGGGCCCGATCCCGTGCGCGTCCGGGCCGGGCACCCGAGCGGGGCCGCACCGGCCGGGTGTGCGCACCGGACCGGGGCCGCGCCCCTCACCGGGCGGCGAGCGCCGGCCGCGCGCGGGGCGGCCGCGCCGGGCACGGGCCCGGCCGCCCCGCGCGGGCTCCCGTCAGCCGATCTCGTCGAAGGCGCGGCGCGCCTCGGCGACGAACTTGGCGACCTTGGCGCGGTCCTTGCGCCCGTCGGGGCCCTCCAGGCCGGTGTGGGCGTCGACGGCGGCGGGCTTGACCGTGCGGATGGCGTCGTAGACGTTCTCCGGGTTCAGGCCGCCCGCCATCATCAGCGGCTTCGGGGAGCGGCGGACCAGCTCGGCGGAGACGTTCCAGTCGTGCGTGAGGCCCGTGGCGCCCTTGGCGCCGGTCTTCGGGTCGAAGGTGTCGGTGATGTACATGTCGACGAAGGGGTGGGTGTCGTCGACCAGCTTCAGCAGCTCGTCGGCGTTGTCCTCCTTGACCACCAGGGACTTCAGCACGAACAGCTCGGGCCGGAGCTCCTTGAGGAGGCGCAGCTGCTCGGTCTCCACGTCGCCGTGGAGCTGCACGGCGACGACGCCCAGCTCGTCGCAGAACCGGCTGACCTCCTCGGCGTCCGTGAGGTAGCTGATCAGCACACCCGCGTGCGGCGCCTCCAGGCCCTTGATGATGGCGGCGGCGTCCTGCTCCGGGATGTCGTCCTTGCCGGACGGCAGGCGCAGCGCGAAGCCGAGCCAGTCGGCCCCCTCGCCGATGCACAGGTCGGCCTCGGCCGCGTCGATGATGCCGGCCACCTGAACGAGCTTGTTGACCTCGGTCATGTGAATCCCCCCAGTGGTGTGTGTCGACTCGATACGGAATGTGCTCGATGCGGATGGTGCGGGCGGGCACGCCCCCGCGCCCACCCCGCCCCCGTGCCGTCAGCGTCCGTACGTCTCGCTGAAGCAGGTGAGCGAGCGTGCGCGCCGGCCCGGATGGATCCGGGTCTCGGCCGGGTAGCCCAGCGGCATGATCAGGGCGATGTGCAGGTCGTCGCGGTCGCCGATGCCGACGGCCTCCTTGACGAGCCGCTCGTCCCAGCCGTTCATCGGGCTGGTGGCCAGCCCGGCGGCCTCGGCCGCCAGCATCAGGAACGAGGCGGCGATCATCGCGTCCTTGACGGCGTACTCGCGGGCCAGGCCGCGGGCGGCCAGGTCCTCGTGGAAGGCGCGGGCGTCGCCGGGCAGAGCGGTGGCGAACGCGTCGCTCCACGCCCCCCGGCTCCGGGCCGTCTCCCACACGTCGGCGCGGTCCTCACGCCAGGCGCCGGACTCGGCGACGAAGACGAGCATGACCGGGGCCTCCTGCGGGTGCGGCTGCCCCCCGGTCGCCTCGGTGAGCGCGCCGAGCCCGCGTTCACTCGTCACGGTGACGATGGAGCGGCCCTGAAGGTTGTAGCTCGACGGCGCTTCCAGCGCCAGATCGGTGAGTTCCCGCAGCACCTCGGCGGGGACCGGATCCGGCCGATAGTGGCGGACGCTGCGGCGTGACCGAATCACACGGGCCACAGCAGTGACTTCTGCCGCTAAGGTACTCACGGGGATACCTCTCGACGTCGAACTATCTGACATCGAGAAGGTAAGGGCCGAACTAGAATCGAGTCAAATCTTTCGATGTCGAAACGATGAAGGGATGGTGCCGCATGCGTGACTCCGTCGACCACTTCATGGATCAATGGGCGGCCCAGCGCACGGACCTCGACCTGGAGGCGATGGGCGCGATCGGCCGCATCCTGCGGCTGTCGCGGCACGTGAGCGCCGGGCTGAAGTCCTACTTCGCCGAACACGACATGGAGACCTGGGAGTTCGACGTCCTGGCGACCCTGCGCCGCAACGGCAGACCCCTCACGCCGAAGGCCCTCGGCGCCAGCGTCATGATCGGCTCCGCCGCCCTGACCAACCGCATCGACCGCCTCGCCGCGCGCGGCCTGGTGGTCCGCGAGGCCATCCCCGGCGACCGCCGCAGCCTGAACATCGCGCTCACGCCGGACGGCCGGGACCTGGTGGACAGCGTCGTGGAGGGGCACGTGGCGAACCAGCGCGCGATGCTCGACACGCTCGGCGGCGACGAGCGCGAGGAGCTCAACCGCCTCCTGCGCACGCTCCTCACCTCGTTCGGCGACACCCCGTGACATCGATGTCACACGGAGGTTCGAACGTTTCGCGGCAGGGGGAGGGGGCACCTGGCTGGGACGTCCGTCCGGACGACACCCACCGGAGGTGATCTCCATGCCAGGGCGTGAGGAACTGCCCTCCACGCTGGAACGGTCCGCGCGGGAGGCCCAGCGGACCTGGATCAAGGCGCACGACTCGGCCGTCGAGCAGTACGGCGAAGGCGAGCGGGCCCACCGCGTCGCCTACAGCGCGCTGAAGCACACCCACGAGAAGGTCGGCGACCACTGGGAGCGCAAGGAGCGGGGGCGCAAGGGGCCCTCCGACCCGCGCGCCGGGACGCCGCGCGGGAAGCCCGCCCGCAGCGGCGAGGGCGTCGACGAGAACGCCTCCAAGCAGCACCTCTACGACACGGCCAAACGCCTCGGCGTCGAGGGCCGCTCACGGATGACGAAGGCCGAGCTGGCCGAGGCGATCCGCAAGGAGAACCGCTCCCGCACCCGCGAGGCCCGCGAGCGCTGACCCGCGCCCTCCCCCGCCCCCGCCCGACCGCGCCCGGCCGCGCCCGCGGCTCCCGGACGACCGGCCCCGCCCGGTCCGCACCGTCCCATCGGTGACCGGACCGGGCGGAGCCGTGTCGGGACCGGCAGGGTCCCGCTCGGGCTCGTTGGCCGGATCGCGCGGGCGGAGGGGGCGCCGAGCTGGCCTGATCGCAGCGGTCGAGGGGGGTGGGACCAGCGGGATCAGGCCGTTCGGCCGGCTCCGGACGGCTGGACGCCCGCACGAACGGAGGCCGGACCGAGCCGGACGCCCGCACGAACGGAGGCCGGACCGAGCCGGACGCCCGCACGAACGGAGGCCGGACCGAACCGGACGCCCGCACGAAGGAGGCCGGACGCAGCCGACCGGCCGAAGGGCCGGGCGGGCGTGCGGGCGTGCGGGCCCGTGCAGCGGTCGGCCGCTCCCCGGGACCGAGGCGGCCGGCCGGGTCACGCGGGGCGGAGCCGTACGAGGGCGGTGTCCGTGCCGACCGCGAGCGTGCCGTCGGGCAGCAGCGCGACCGCCCGTACGGCCCCACCCGGCCGGAAGGACCGTACGGCCGCCTCCGTGTCGTCCGGGTCGCGGACCTCCACCAGTCCGTCCGCCCACGCCACCGCCAGCGCCCGTCCCCGCGCGTGCAGGGCGGCCACCGGGTACGGGCGCCGGGCCACCACACCGCCTTCGACCGCGTCCCCGGCCCCGCCCCCGTCCGGGTCCCGTTCCCGGCCGGGGAGCCACCGGCGTACCGTGCCGTCGGCGCCGCCGCTGTACACGCGGGGCCCGTCCGTCGCCGCGAGCGCGGTGACCCTGCCGGAGTGCGGCGCCGCCTGTTCCACCCCGCCCAGGCTGAAGGCGTGCGCGCACCCCATCCGGTCCCCCGTCACCACCGTGCCCCCGACCGCCGCCAGCGCCGTCGCCGGATGGGTCGCGAGCGTCGCCGCCACCGCCTCCACCAGGCGGGGCACCGCCTCGGGGCCGGTGCGCAGCCGGCCCCGTTCGTCGAGCGCCAGGCGGGTGCCGTCGCCGAGTCGGGCCAGCGCCCTGGTGCGCGGGTCGCCGGTCGCGTCCGGGCGGCCTTCGTGCACGGCCAGCGCCGTCACCCGCCCCTCCCGCGCACCCGCCACCGTCCACGGGGCGTCCGCCGCGAGGGCGGCCAGGCCGTCGCGCACGTCCGCCGCCGCGTCCCCGGGCAGGGCGGCCAGCAGCGCCAGGGCCCGGTCGGCGGCCGTCCGGTCGTCCCGTACGAGCGCCTGACCGGCCCTCAGCCAGGCGGCGCCCAGCCCGCCGTACGCGCCGGGCTCCTCCTCGTACGCGCGGGTCACCACCACGGGGTCGGCCGCGCAGACGGCTGCCGGGTCGGAGAGGCGCGGACGCCCGGACGCCGGGATGCCGGGCGGTGGGGCCGGGCCGGGCGCGGGCCCTTCGAGGGCGACCCGTACGTCGCCGAGCGCCCGCAGGTCGGCCGCCAGTTCGCGGGCGCCGGGCGCGTCGGCGGGCAGGACGACGTGCCGGGGGCTCCGGGGTGCGCCCAGCAGGGCCGTGAGCAGCTCCCCGCGGGTGCCGCTGCCGGCGACCACGCCGAGGGCGTTGGCGACCGTCCATACCGTGGCGCGCACTGCCGTCTCCTCTCCGCCCGTCCGTTCCGCGGCGCTGACCGTCGGTCCGCCGCCCTTCGCCGGCCGCCCTCTGTCCGTGCTCCCGGCCCGCCCGCCCGCCGCCCCGGGCCGGTCAGGTCCGGGCGCCGGTGAAGTGCTCCCTGACCAGGGACTCGACGACCGTCAGGTCCCCGGCGGCCAGCGCGTCCAGCAGGGCGCCGTGCTCGGCCGCGTCCGCGACGAGGTCGGCGCGGCGCAGCGCGGGCGGGCTGACGAGCGGCCACTGGGAGCGGCGGTGCAGGCCGTCGGCGACGGCGACGAGCTGCTCGTTGCCCGCGAGGCCGAGGACGGCGCGGTGGAAGGCGCGGTCGGCCTCCCCGTACTCGGCGAGGTCGCCCCGGGCGGCCGCGGCGGCCGTGGCCTCGGCGAGCGGGCGCAGTCCGGCCCACCGCCCGGCGGTGACGGTCCGCGCGAGGCGGAGCATGACGGGGACCTCGATGAGGGCGCGGACCTCGGCCAGTTCGGCCAGTTCGCGCGGGGTGCGCTCGACGACGCGGAAGCCCCGGTTGGGTACGACCTCGACGGCGCCCTCGACGGCGAGCTGCTGCATCGCCTCCCGGACGGGGGTCGCGGAGACGCCGAGGCGCAGCCCGAGGGCGGGGGCGGAGTACACCTGGCCGGGTGCGAGGTCGCCGCCCACGAGGGCGGCGCGCAGCGCGTCGAGGACCTGGCCGCGCACGGAGTGCCGCCGGACGGAGCGGGGGGTGCCGAGCGGCACGGGCTCGTCGTGCCCGTACGCCCCGGGCGCCCGGCCCGGAAGGCGGTCGCCGGCCCGTCCGGCGGAGGCGTACGGGGCGGCGGGCTCCGAGGACGCGTCCGGGCGGCCCTCCCGGGGCGGAGCCCCCGGACCGGCCCCCGCACGGCTGCCCGCACCCGCGAAGGCCCCCGCGTCCCGAGGCGTCCCGGGTCCCTTCGGCGCCGCCGAGGCGGCCTGGGCCGCCGGCGCCCTCGGGTCCGCCGGGGTCGTCCCGCCCCCCGGCCGCTCGCGGCCGTCCGGGGCGGGCGGCGCGGCGCGGGGGCGCGGCGCGGGGCGGGGCGCCGGAGCCGGCGGAGGGCGCCGCCCCGGCCGCTCCGCCGCCTCACGGGCCGTGCCCTGCTCCACTGGGGTCCTCCTGCCGCTGTCCGTGCGGGCCCCGCTCGCGCCGCGGGGCCTGCGTGAACCATAGGCGGACCACGCGGTAGGGCACACATCGATCAGATCGGGTAAGGTAAGGCTAACCTGCAAACGATCGCGATTCGGTGGTCCTGCATGTCCCTTTCCGCATTGCTCCCGTCCACGTCCGCCTCGCGTTCGACCTCCGCGCCGGCCGCCGTACCGGCGTCGCCCGTGGCGGCCTCGTACGCCCGCCTCGCCGAGGTCTTCCCCGGCCTGCGCGTGCGGGAGCTCGCCGAGGGCGAGGCGGCACCGCACGGCGACGGCTGGGTCCGCGCGGACGAGTTGGGGGCCGGGGGCCCCGCGCTCGACGCCTTCCTCGCGTGGGACGAGGAGCAGACGCTCCGCGACTACGGGGCGGCGGCCCGCCCGGACGTGATCGCCAGCTTCGGCCTCCACCGGTACGCGTGGCCCGCCTGCCTGCTGGTGACGGTGCCGTGGTTCCTGCACCGGCGGGTGCCGCGCGTGCCGGCCGCCGATGTGGCCTTCCACCGGGAGCTGGGCCGGATGGCCGTGCGCGTACGGGAGTTCGCCTGCCTGCCCGGCGACCCCGCCGCCGCGCTGCCGGGCGCGCGGGTCGTCCCGGACGAGGAGGCGCTGCGCGCCGAGGTGCGGGCCGCCGTCGCCGAGCACCTGGCCCCCGTGCTGGAGGGGTTCGGTCCGCGCATGCGGCGCCGGGGCCGGGCTCTGTGGGGCATGGCGACGGACGAGGTCGTCGAGGGCATCTGGTACGTGGCGGGGCTGCTCGGCGAGGAGCCCCGCGCGATGGCGGAGCTGGAGCTGCTGCTGCCCCGCACGGCGAAGCCGTACGTGGGCCCGGCCGGGTTCCGCGAGCTGACGGCGCCCGACGGCAGGACGTTCCCCACCCGCGACCGGGCGAGCTGCTGCCTCTTCTACACCCTGCGCCCCGAGGACACCTGCGTCACCTGCCCGCGCACCTGCGACGCGGACCGGCTCCGCAAGCTGTCCGCCGCGCCCGGCGCCTGACGGGACGTCGTGCGCCGGGCGGAGCGCCCGGACCGCGCGGAGGCAGCCGCCGGTCGTGGCCGCGGGGCGGCGGCCCCGCCGACGCGGCGGGGCGGCGCCGGACGCACCCCCGTCAGCGCGACGGCCGGGGCGGCGCCGGGAGGTCCGCCGCCCATGGCGGGTCGGCGCCGGGCACCGCGCACGTGCGGGCGGCGACCAGCGCGGCGTACGCGCAGCTCGCGGCGGTCTCGTCCAGGGTCAGCCCGTCGAGCCGGCCGCCCAGGCGGCCCAGGCCCGCGAGGGCGTGCAGCAGCCCGGCGGTGAACGAGTCGCCCGCGCCGACGGTGTCCGCGACCTCCGCCGGCAGGGCGGGCACGGTGACCCGGGCACCGTCCAGCGAGGCGAGCGCCCCGCGCCCGCCGAGCGTGACCACGACGAGCCGGGCCCCGGCCGCGTGCCACCGGTCGCACGCCTCCTCCGGCGCGGTGCCCGGCAGGAGCCGGGCCAGGTCGTCCTCGCTGACGCGCAGGACGTCGGCGAGCGCGCACCAGTGGCCGAGCCGCTCCCGGTACGCTGCGGGCGGCACCAGCAGCGGGCGCACGTTGGGGTCGACGCACACGGTGGCCCGCTCCCGCACCGAGGCCAGGAACTCCTCGACCCGTCGGCCGCCCGGCTCGCGGATCAGTGCGAGCGACCCGGTGTGCAGGCAGACCGTGCCGTCCAGCGGGGCGGCGGCCAGCTCCTCGGCGGTCCACTGCCAGTCCGCCGCGCCCTCCGCGTGGAAGGCGTACGAGGCGTGGCCGTGGGCGTCCACGTCGGCGACGGCCAGGGTGCTCGGCTCGGACGCGGCCACACAGCCCGTCAGGTCCACCCCGGAGGCGGTCAGGCGGTCGCGGAAGAGGGTGCCGAACACGTCGCCGGAGAGCCGCCCGAGGAAGCGGGCGGGGGTGCCCAGCCGGGCGAGGGCGACGGCCGTGTTGGCGGGCCCGCCGCCCGGCATGACCCGCAGGGTGAGCCCGGTGCCGTCGGGCTCCGCCGGGTGGAGCGGGTCGGTGAA